>JANNBZ010000167.1:0-44514 GCA_031386065.1 Burkholderiales bacterium | reverse complement strand
CTGTTGGTGATGCCGATGTGCCATGCCAACTCGCTGTACTTCAGCCACACCTTCGTCCACCTGGGCGCCACCTGCGTGATCGACGACCGCAAGAGCTTCGACCCCGAAGCGCTGCTGGCCACACTGGCGCGCGAGAAGGTCACCTTCACCTCGCTGGTGCCTACGCACTACATCATGATGCTGGCCCTGCCGGAAGCATCCAAGGCGAGGCACGACGTGAGCGCGGTGGAAAAGCTGATGATCTCGTCGGCCCCGGCGCGCAAGGACACCAAGCTGGCGATCCTGGAGCATTTCCGCAATGGCCGGCTCTACGAGTTGTACGGTTCCACCGAAGCAGGCTGGGTGACGCTGCTGCGCCCCGAGGAGCAGATCGACAGGCTGGGCTCGGTGGGGCGCGAATGGGCCGGCTCCGGTGCCATCCGCATGCTCGACCCGGAAGGTCGCGAGGTGCCGGACGGCGAGGTCGGCGAGCTTCACTCGCGCACGCCTTACGTTTTCGACGGCTACTGGAAAGACGCGCAGAAGACGGCCGAATGCTTCCGCGACGGCTGGTGCTCGGTCGGCGACATGGCGCGCCGCGACGCAGACGGCTACATCACGCTGGTGGACCGCAAGAGCAACATGATCATCAGCGGCGGCGAGAACATCTATCCGTCAGAAGTGGAAAGCATCTTCGGCGCGCACCCGCAGATCAAGGATGTGGCCGTCATCGGCGTGCCGCACGAGAAGTGGGGCGAGGCGGTGCAGGCCGTGATCGTGCTCCACGCCGGGCAGCAGGCCACGCCGGCAGAAATACTGGATTGGTGCCGCAGCCGGATGGCGGGCTACAAGCGGCCGCAGGCGATCGTCTTCGTTGCCGACCACGAGATGCCGCGCACCGCGACCGGCAAAATTCTGCATCGCGTCTTGCGCGACAGGATGACCGCACAGGCCCCGAATTGATGGTCGTGCCGCAGTCTCGCGCGACCGCCTGGCCTGATGGCGCGAGAATCGAGCCTGTCCATTCAAACCCTCTGCACCGACCTCCGACGCATGAAAGCCATCACGACCCAGCCCAACCTCGTGGAGCAAGTCCGCGATGCGGTGCTTGACGAAATCACCTCCGGTCACCTGGCACCGGGCGAGCGAATCATCCAGGAGCAGATCGCGCAGGCGCTGGGCGTGTCGCGCCAGCCGGTTCAGCAGGCGCTGATGCTGCTGCGCAACCAGGGTGTGCTGCAGGACGCACCGGGCCGCGGCCTGATCGTCGCGTCGCTGGACCCGGAGCACGTGGGCCACATGTACGACATGCGCGCAGTGATCGAGGGCCTGGCCTGCCGCCGCGCGGCGCAAACCAACGCCGAGCGCGCGGCCAAGCTGGGGCCTGCCTTGATCGAGGCCGGACGCAAGGCGGTGACCAGCGGCTCGGTCGCGAAGATGATTGCCGCCGACATGAAGTTCCACGAGTTCCTGTACACGCTTTCGGGCAATCCGCTGGTGGGACCCGCGCTCGCAACGCACCTCACCTACACGAAGCGGGTGATGGGCGAGGTGCTGCTGCGCGATGAGAAACCTCGCGATATCTGGGACCAGCATGCCCAGATCCTCAATGCGATTTGTCTGCAGGACGCGGAGCTTGCCGAGTCACTGGTCCGGCAGCACATCACGCAGGCAGCAGGGTTCATGGTGTCGAGATTGCGTGGCGCCATGGCCAGCAGCGTCGCGTGAAATTGAAGAGGTCCGGACTGTGCACAGATTGCCGAGTTGGCACAGCGTGGCTTGGCGACGGTGCAGCCGTTTTTCGTCATGCTGAACGACCGTTTCGCCGGCTGCGATTTGATCGCCGCAGAACGATTCAGCCTTGCCGACATCACCGCACTGGTGGCCGTTGACTTTGCGCGCGTGGTGCAGGTCAAGCCCGGTGAGCAGCAGCCACACCTGTAGCGCTGGCGGGCGGCGATGGTGCAGTGGCCGTGCATGCTGCGTTAGGTCATACGGGCCCCCGGACGGGCGCGAGCCGACGAAGTCAGGCAGTCGCCAGTTGCTGCCGCAGAAAGCTCAACAGCACCTGGTTGCGCTGCAGACGCATGTGCTCCGCCGTCGACACCGCACTGATCAGCGAGCCGAACTTGGATTGCGGGGTCCAACCCGGCAGCACGCGCACCAAGCGACCATCGGCCAGACCGTCCTGGCACAGATAGTCGGGCAGCATCGCGATGCCCAGCCCGGCGATGGCGGCCTCCGCCACGACTTCCGGGTTGTCGACGTGGTAGCGGCTGTGAACCCGCACCCGCGCCATTTCGCCCACGCAGACCAGCACCCAGAGATCGTCGGAAGCTTCGCGCCAGTAGCACAGGCAACTGTGTCGGCCCAAGTCGGCAGGCGACTGCGGCGTCCCGGCATCGGCGAGATAGGCCGGCGCAGCGACCAGCGCCCAGCCGACCACCGCCACGGGTTCGCTCATCAGGCCCTGCGGCGGTGTCGACGACCAGCGCAGCGCGATGTCGATGCGCTCGTAAGCGACGTCGACCATGCGGTCGGCAAGCTGCAGTTCGACCTCGATCGCCGGGTGCAGCCGCAGGAACTCGGGTAACTTGATGGCGAGTACACGCTGGCCCCAGGACACGGTGGCCGACAGGCGGATGCGACCGGTCAGCTCGGAGCGCAGCGCCCGCAGTCGCTCCTCGCCAGCACCCATCTCGGCCAGCGCGCGGCGCGCGAACTCGGCGTAGGCCTCACCCGCCGGCGTGAGCGCGATGCGCCGCGTGCTGCGAGCGAATAGCGTCGCGCCGACCAGTTGCTCAAGCTGCGCCACGCGCTTGCTCACCACGCTTTTGCCAACACCGAGTTCCAGCGCCGCGCGGCTGACGCTGGCGCTGTCGACCACCTTGACGAACGCAGCGAGCATGTCGGATGAAACTGCCATTGTTTCCAAATAGGAGACAAACGGTTCGCATTGAAGCAGATGCTTTTTGCGACGTCAATGCATAGAGTCCGTGACCAGTGTGACGCTCAAAGTCACCCAACCCCGGAGACAAACCCATGACTATCAAGATCTACGCCGACCCCATCACCATCAATTGCCGCAAGGTGATTGCCGGACTTAACCTCATTGGCGCCCCCTACGAACTGGTTCACGTCGATTATTTCAAGGGCGAACAGAAGGCCGAGCCCTACCTGTCACTCAACCCCAATGCCTCGATCCCGGCAATGACCGACGGCGACTTCACGTTGTGGGAATCGAATGCGATGCTGCAGTACGCGGCTGACAAGTTCGGCAACGAGGCCGCCTACCCGCGCGACCTGCAGGCTCGCGCCGACATCAACCGCTGGCTGCATTGGGAGGGATCGACTTGGTTCCCGAGCTGCTATGTTTTCCTGGTTGAGAACTGCGTGAAGCCGTTGCTTGGCGGTGCGCCTGACCCTGCGGTGCTCGACGCTCAGGCCGGGCAGTTCCACAAGCTCGCCGGCATTCTGAACAAGCGTCTCGCGGACCGGCAGTGGATCGCGGGAAGCGGCCCCACGATTGCCGACATCGTGCTGGCCGCGCCGATGCACCTGCACGGCTGGCAGCAACTTCCCATCGCCGACCATCCGAACCTGCGGCGCTGGTTGACCGACAGTGTCGAGAAGCTGCCCTGCTGGCAAAAGACGGCGGTCTACGAAGGATTTACCACCACCCGGCCGAGCTAAGCCCGCATGGCTCGGCGATGAAATAGGAACCGATGACGATGAGCTTTCAGAAACCTGTTCGCGCGACGATGCAGTACACCGTCGACAACGGCGTGGCGCCGGACTACTACTTCTATGAACCCGACCCGTCGGTGAAGCTGAATCCGCCCGGCACCGATCCGCGAGAGGTCGAAGTTCACGATGCCTGGCCGCGCGTTGCCGAGTTGTCTGCCGACCGCGAGGGATTCGAGCTGCACGATTTCGGAAATCGTTTCGACCAGTTCGACGACGACGCCTCCGTTCACGCCAGCTTCTATCCGCAGGTTGTCGATTTTGTGAAACAGCACACCGGTGCCCGGCGCGTTGTCGTCTTCGACCACACCATCCGCAAGCGCCTTCCCGCCGATCTGAAGCAGCAGACGAGCGTGCAGCGGCCGGCAGTGATGCTCGTGCACAGTGATTACACCCCCGCGAGCGGACCGCAGCGCGTGCGGGACGTCGTGCCCGAAGACGCGCAGGAATTGCTGCAGCGGCGGGTCGCGTTCTACAACGTCTGGAAGCCCTTGTACCGGCGCGTCGAGGAGTTGCCGCTGGCGATGATCGATGCGCAGACGCAGGACGACGCCGACCTGTTGCGCATGGACCTCAAGTACCGCGAGCGCACCGGCGAGATCTACGTGCTGCGCCATTCGCCCCGGCACCGCTGGCATTACTTCCCGCAAATGGAAGCCCACCATGCGTTGCTGCTGAAGACCTACGACTCCGAAACCGACGGCCGCGCACGTTTCATGGGTCACAGTGCGTTCGAAGACCCGACCTCGCTGCCGAACGCGCCCAAGCGCGAGAGCATCGAAGTGCGGACCATGGCGTTCTTCTGAGCGCCCGCGCTTTCGCATGCTCACCGTCGTCGCGCCGCTGCACTACGTCGCGTGGCAGGCGCAGCCGCTTCACACCTACTCATACGATCCGCCGGGCAACGCGCCGCGATTCAACGGCACTCTGGTCGAGCACGCCGTGCCCATCCACGATGCTCGTGACCTGAACCACGACGGTGGGTTGCAGGGCAGGGGCTTCATGCTCGCAGAGCAACGCAGCGCGGTTCTCGACTTCCACGACGACCGGCAGCTAATTGACACCGGCTACCCTGAAGTCGAGGCGCTGGTGCGGCAATTCACTGGCGCGCCGCATGCGCGCGTGTTCGACCACACACTGCGCCGCCGGGCCGCGCACCGCCCCCCGCTCGACGGTCTGGGCGGCTCGTTCGCTGCGGTGCGCGAGCCGGTCGGACGCGTGCACGCCGACTACACGCCGATGTCGGCACCGCTGCGACTGAAGCATGTGCTTGGCGACGCAGCGGCCAGGCGGGCGACGCACAGCCGCTACCTGATCATCGGCCTGTGGCGACCGCTGCTGCGCGAGCCCTTGCAGGACGCGCCGCTTGCACTGGCCGATGCGCGCAGCGTCTGTCGCGATCACCTGATGCCCAACGACATCGTCTACCCCGACCGGCGCGGCCAGACCTATGCGGTGCGGCACGACCCTGCTCACCGCTGGTACTACTTCGCGGGCCAGACGCGCGACGAAGTGACGGTGTTCGTCCACTACGACAGCGCCCGGGCGCTCGATGCGGTCACGGGCGCATGCCCGCACACCGCCTTCGAGCATCCGCAGACGCCTGCGGGGGCGACGCCGAGGCAGAGCATTGAGATGCGCGCCCTGGCTTGGTACGAGGACTGAGGCTGTAGGCAACAGGCGCCGTTCGCCAAGTTCATTGCACCTGACTGGTGGCCCACAAACCCTGCCTTGCGACATGCAATCACCCGGCGTTGCGGCGCGCAACCCAGTAGGTCGCACCATCGTCGCCGTAGCGCTCGGCGTGCGGCACCTCGCGGCCGAGTTCGAAGCTGTCGCCTGCGCACAGATGGCGGGTGCTTGAGCCGACGGTCAGCCACATTTCGCCTTGCACCACGCGGGCCCGGGCGTCGAAAGGATGGCTGTGGGTGTCGAGCACCTGGCCCGCCTCCCATCGCCGTTCCAGCACCTCGTCGAAACCGGCGGCGCTTGCCGCTGCGCTGAAATTGTCGAACGTGGTGTGGTTCATTTAGCCCCTCAGTGCGTGGTGGTGAGCGTGCATCAACGGCCGAACTCGGTGATCAGTTCGCCGGCCAGCGGCGCTGCATCCAGCAGGCCGTTTTGATCGGCCACGCGCGCGCCGTTGACCCACACGCCGTGCACGCCGAGCGCATCGGTGGTCAACCGCGCGGCGCCGCCGGGCAGGTCGAGCACACGGCGGCTTGGCGCGCGTCCCACCGTGGCCGGGTCGAACAGCAGCAGGTCGGCGGCATGGCCTTCGCGCAACGCACCGCGTCCGTGCAGGCCGAAGATCTGCGCGCTTTGCTGTGTCAGCCGCCGCACCGCTTCGGGCAAGCCCATGACACCGCGCTCGCGCACCCAGTGGCCGAGCAGGTGCAGGCCGAAGCCCGCGTCGTTGAAGAAGGTCAGGTGCGCACCGGCGTCGCTGAGCGAGATCAGGCTGTGCGGGTGGTTCAGCAGACGCGCGACCGCGGACTCGTCGCTGTTCAGCAGTTGCGCGGTGAAGATGGTGCCCAGCTCCTCGTCGAGCGCCAGGTCGAGCAGGGTGTCGAGCGGGTCCTTGCCCTGCTTGCGTGCCAGCGCCGCGATGCTTTGCTGTTCCAGCTCACGGTGGCCCGGCCGCTTGACCTCGACGACATGCACCTTGTCCCACTCGCCGTTGAACAGGCGGAAGCTGGCGGGGGCCGCCAGCTCGGCGCGCACGCCGTCGCGAAAGCCCGGGTCGGCCAGCACGGCGGCCAGCGCCGCGCCTTCCTTGCCCAACGCCGGCTGCCAGCTCTTCAGGCCTTCGACCGGGTAGGGCGAGGCCAGCGTGAATTCCATCGTCAGCGGGCAGCACGACACCTGACCGATCAACTGCCGGCCGCGTGTGTTGGCGGCGCTGATCGCGTCCAGGTCGGCGAACACCGCGCCGGGGTTGGTGCCGTTGTGCAGCAGCGCAGCGATCATCACCGGCCGGCCCGAACGCGCCGCCATGTCTTCGAGCAGCGCCACCGGCATCTGGCCGCCCTTGGTGACCATGTAGACGCCGCCACCGGCATGCGCCATCGCCTCGATCAGCGCCAGATGCTCGGCATCGCCGGCCATCCGCGAGGGCATCGGCAAGCCGCCCTCGCCGTTGTGCGCCGGGCTGGTGGAACTGGCCAGGCCGACAGCACCCGCGTCCATCGCCTCGCGCACCAGCGCCGCCATCTGCGCGATCTCGGCGGGCGTGGCCTCGCGCCGCGCGGCCGCCGCGCCCATCACCCAGGTGCGCAGTGACGAGTGGCCCACATAGGCTGCCAGATTGACGGCGCTGCCGCTGCGGCGCAGTTGCGCCAGGTACTCGGCGAAGGTTTCGAATTCCCAGCGGATGCCTTGACGCAGCACGTCCAGCGACATGCCCTCGACCTGCGTCAGGTTGCGCATCGTCAGCTCACGGTCGGCCGGTCGACACGGCGCGATCGTGAACCCGCAGTTGCCGATCACCGCCGTGGTGACGCCGAGCGCCGGTGACGGCCGCACATAGGGGTCCCAGGTCACCTGGGCGTCGAAATGCGTGTGGCTGTCGATGATGCCGGGCATCAGCGCCAGGCCGGCGGCGTCGATCACTTCGATGGCGTCCAGCGGCAGCGACGCGCCGATCGCGCTGATCGCACGAATGCGGCCGTTGCGCACCGCCAGGTCGCCGTGTACCGGCGCAGCACCGCTACCGTCGAAAATTTGCGCGTTGCGGATCAACAAGTCGTCCATCTTCAAGCGGCCTTCAGGGCGGGCGCCGCGAACATTTCTTCCATCGCCTTGCGCGTCCGGTACGCATGCGTCGTGGTGTCCATCGCCACGTCGGCCCAGCTCAGGCTCTGGCCCTGCTTCACCGGCCGCAGCACTTTCACGTTGTGCGACAGCCCCAACGGCAGCCCGCCGATGCGAGTCGACGTTGCGGCCGGCAGCAGCTTGCCCCAGACGGTGTAGCCGCCTTCGCCATCGAGCATTTCGCCGGGTTTTAGGTCGCGCTTGGCGGTGGCCACCACGTCGGCATTCCAGCCGGTGGCCACGCCGGTGGGCTCGCCGCGCAGCGCGACGCTGGCCACCGACATGCCGACTTCCAGGCCGATCAGATGCCAACGTTTGTAGAGCGTGAAGTAGCGCCCGCTCGGGTCGGTGTGGGCGTTGTATTCCTCGAAGCAGTTCTTGATGTAGTCGGTCTCGGCCTCGACCGTGACCCACACGCCCATGCGGATGTCGTAGGGGATGGGGCGGCCGTCGGCTTCGAGCGAGGAAATCACCTCGACCATGCCTTTGCGCTCAAGCACGCCGCCTTCGGAAATCGGCCGCGTGACAAACGGGATGTCCTCGACGCTGGCCGGTGGGTAGAGCAGCCCGTTGCTCGGCACGGACAGGCCGGTGGCATTGGCCACCGCAGTGGATTCGATCGACGGTTTCGAGCCGTCGAGGAAGCTGTTGAACATCTTCGGGTTCAGGCCGCCGCGTGCCGCCTGTTCCGGGCTCAATCCGTAGTAGCCCCACACCGTTTCGGGTGTGGACTGTGCGAAGTGCGGCAGCCACTTGTGGCCGCGGCCGGCCGCCACCACCGGGAATCCGCAGGTGCGCGCCCAGTCGACCAGGTCGCAGATCAGCGCCGGCTGGTCGCCGAAGGCCAGCGAGTAAATGACACCGGCTTCGGCCGCCCGCTTCGCCAGCAGCGGTCCACAAAAAGCATCGGCCTCGACCGTGACGTTGACGACGTGTTTGCCCTGCGCAAAGGCTTCCAGGCAATGCTCGACCGCCGCGATCGGGTGCCCGGTGCACTCGACCACGATGTCGATCGCCGGGTGCCGCACCAGCTGCTGCCAGTCGTCGCTGATGTGCGTGGCGCCGCTCTTCACGGCCTCGTCGAGCGAGGCGGCCTGTGTGCGCTCGGTGGCCCAGCCGACACGCGCCAGATTGGCACGTGCCGCGTCGGGCGAGAGGTCGGCAATGCCGACCAGTTGCACGCCGGGTGTGCGCGGAATCTGCGCCAGGTACATCGAGCCGAACTTGCCGGCACCGATCAGGCCGATGCGCACCGGCCGGCCTTCGGCGGCGCGTTGTTGGAGCTTGGCGTACAGGCTCATTTCAGGACCGCCCAGCCGTGACGAAGGGACTGAGCGAGCCCTGCGGGGGGAGCGAGCAAAGTGAGCGTGGGGGTTTCATTTCAAGCCGCCTTTCGGATCGTGTCGAAGGGTTCGGCCGAGGTCACCAGTGCGCTGCTCGGCATGCCTTCTTTCCACGGCAGGTCGACCGGGGAGCTTCGCAGCAGGCAATCGTCCGGCAGGCATTCGATCGGCGAGAAGTCGCGGTGCGCAATGAACTCGGGGCGCTTGAAGCGGCGGATGTGGTTGCTGACCGCGCACAGGCTCAGGTAGACGCTGACCCGGTTCCACGGTGACAGGTTGCTGCCCGAGGCGTGCACCAGGCAGGAATGGAACAGGATCATCGAGCCGGCCGGACCGGTGGGCGAGACGATGCCACCGGGAACATAGCGGCCGGCAGCATCGAAGCCGCCCCGGCCACCGCTGCGGGCGACAAGCTGTGCGATCAGCGCGTTGTCGACCGTCCACAGCGGGTAGCTGGTGGTGGTCAGGTCGTGTCGGGCGTCGACGACACCCTTCTTGTGGCTGCCGGGAATGAACATCAGCGGGCCGTTGAAGGTGTTGACGTCGTCGAGAAAGATCGCCACGTTCATGGCTCGCTCGGTCGGCATCTGGTCGTCGTTCAGCCAGGTGCCGTAGTCCTGGTGCCACTGCCAGACATCGCCTTCGAAGGCCATCTTGCCGTTGATCTTGAACTGGTGCATGTACAGCGCCTCGCCGAGCAGGTCCTGCACCGGTTCGATCATGCGCGGGTGGCGCGCCAGCCTGGCGAAAGGCTCGCTGACCATGTGCGCGGCGAAGTTCGTGCGCACCGCGTCGGAGTCTTTTTCGCGCACGTTGTAGGCGTCGCGCCGGCTGTACAGCTCGGGCACGGCATCGGTCATGGTCCTCGTCTCTTCGGGTGTGAACAGGCCCGGAAAGAACAGGTAACCCTCGCGGTCGAATTGGGCGCGTTGTTCGGCGGTCAGTTTCATCATCGGTCTCCTGTGGCGTGCCTCGGCGGAGGCGGTGCGGCGGTGGCGGTGGCGGCGTTGAGCTGCCGGGTCATGTGTTCGGCGGCGCGCTGGTCGTGCGCCAGCATCAGGCGCTCGGCCGCCGCAGCGTCGCCAGCGCCAATGGCGCGTGCGATGGCTTCGTGTTCGTCCCAGACCGTGTCGCGCAAGGTCGACTTCTGCAGCACCGCACCCATCGCGCGGCGAATGTGGCTCCAGTGCTGCAACGCGCTGCGTTCGATCAGCGGGTTCTTCGAAGCCGCATAGACGGCGCTGTGGAAGGCGATGTCGGCCTCGATCATCGCCGGCACGTTGCGGCCGCGAGTGGCCTTGCGGCCGCGTTCGAGCAGCTTCGGGTCGAGCACCGCGCGCTGCTGCGCGGCCAGCCGCGCGGCCAGCGCGTCGAGCGCACCGCGCACCTCGTAGACGCTGGCGATCCAGGCGGCCTCCAGCGGTGCGACTTGCAGGCCGCGACCGGGCGCGTCGAAGACCAGGCCGTCCTGCTTCAGCCGCTGAAACGCCTGCAGCACGGGCTGGCGCGACACGGCCAGTTGGCGTGCGATCTCCTCTTGTGTGATGCGCGTCAGCGGCGCCAGCTTGCCGGCGCTGATCGCGTCGTGCAGCACACGGTAGACCCGCTCGACGAGGTCGAGGCTGCTGTCCAGTTTGACGAGGGTGGCGGTCATGCGAACGGAGGCTTTTTTGAAGTCTGTATACAGAGTACAGGCTATGCGGCATGAATGCAAGCTCAAGCTCCATCAGCTCAAGCCGATCTGCGCTGCGCGTCTGCGCGTGAACGCTGAGAACCCTGTCTAACGCGGCCGCAGCGGACGAAAGAACTCGGTGATCTCGCGGGCCAGCGCTTCGGGCTGCTCCATCGCGGCGAAATGCCCCCCCTTCGGCATCACGGTCCATCGACGGATGTCGGTGTAGACCTTCTCGGCCACCGACCGAGGCGGACGCAAGATCTCGCGCGGGAACGCCGCGTAACCCACCGGTACCGTCACCCCGCCATCGGGAATCGGCCACGCTGCATGCATGCGGGCGTAGTACGGCCAGAAGGACGCGCCGATGGCGCCAGTGAACCAATACAAACTGATGTTGGCGAGCAGGTGATCCTTCGAGAACACGCTTTCCACGTCGCCCCCACAGTCGGACCATGCTCGGAACTTCTCGACGATCCACGCCGCCAGGCCCGCCGGGGAATCGTTCAAGCCGAAGGCCAAAGTCTGCGGCCGCGTGCCCTGGATCCACTGGTAACCCATTTCCTCTTTGACAAAAAGTTCGAGTTCGTCGCGATACTTTTGCTCATCAGGCGTCGGGTTCGACAGCCTGTTCGGGTCGCGCCTCAAGGCCAGCAGGTTCAAATGGATTCCGATCAGCTTGTCCGCGTGCACCGCACCCAGACGCGACGTGACAAACGCGCCCCAGTCTCCGCCCTGCGCTGCAAAACGCTCGAACCCGAGCACGCCGGTCATCAACTCCGCAAAGCAATCGGCAATCATCTCCAGGCTGAAGCGCGGTTGTCCCGGCGTGAACGACAAACCGTAGCCAGGCAGGGACGGAACGACCACGGTAAAGGCGTCAGCCGGATCGCCGCCGAAACGCGCGGGATCGGTGAGGCGCGGGATGATGTCGAGGAACTCGAACACCGACCCCGGCCAGCCATGCGACAACAGCAGCGGATACGGTTTGGGTCCCGTGCCAACGACGTGAAGAAAGTGCAAGTCGATGCCATGCAAAGGCACCGTGTACTGCGGGAAGGCGTTCAGCCGCGCTTCCTGCGAGCGCCAGTCGAAGCGGCTGTGCCAATGCTCAACCAGTTGCTTCAGATAGCCGACATCGGTGCCGTAGGCCCAGGGCTCCCCGGGTGCCTGATCGGGAAACCGGGTGCGCGCAAGTCGCTCGCGCAAATCATCGATCGCGCCGTCCTGAATGTGCAGGCGGAATGGCAGTGCTGCTGACATGCGTGAGCCTCGTTCGGAGAGTTCGACGCATTGTCATGGGAAGACCCGGAACGGTTCACAAGGAACCAGTTGCAGCCTCATTGATCGCTCGGCGTCGCAGCACAGCGCGCATCCGTTGTTGCCGGGATTCGTGTCGCGTTGTCTCGAACACGCTGCGGCTGAGAAGGTAGTGACTGGCCAGGCGGTCCTGGTATGCAGCGTCACGAATCCAGTCTGCGCCCTGGGCCTCGTTGTTCGCGCGGGCCGAGCGGTTGCGCGGGTCGCAAAACGCCCACACCTCGCTCAATTGGAGCTGGTCAAAGGCGTAGCCAAGCAACAGGCGGGTGCCTTCGAAAGACAAGCCCGAGCCCCACGTCGACGGCTTCAGCCGGATACCAATTTCAACGTCGCCCGGCAGCTCGTTGACAGGCATCAGGGCGAAGAAGCCACAAAATTCTGTACGAGCGCCGTGCTCTGGCGAATGGGGTCCGGAAGCATCGGGCGCAAGCAGCGCGTCAACGGCCCAGATTCCGTATCCCTCGTATTGCTGATAGAGCTGCACGGCGGAATGGATGAACCGGGCCGCATTGGTTGCATCGTTCAAAGGCACGCCGCCGTCATCGATGAGCAGGGCCGTAACCCTTGAATCGGCGTGCATTTGCTGCAGGGCGGGAGCGTCTGCGAGGTTGAATTCGCGAATGCACAGCCGCGCGTTCTTGATGATCGTGCATTCATTGCGATGTTCAGGTACGCGCAGCTTGTCGGGCGTTTCGAGGCGGTGTTGCGTGGTGTGCATGCGGGCTCCAAAACAGGGCGGTGGTCAGCTCGGCAACATCCGATGCATGCGTTGCATCAGGTCGGTGGGCAGCAGCAGTTGCCGCACCTGCGCGGCGAAGACGCTGATCATCAAGGCGACGATCACCATCCCCACGGCCGCCTTCACAGGCTGCCCGATGCTTGACGGTTCAAGCTTGTCTGCCACGCGCGTGATGAGCCCGACGGCCAGATCGATCAACACAAGAATCAGCAGCACCGGCGCGGCGAACTTCAGGGTCGCCGTCATCAGCGTGTCGGCTTGTTGCACCACGAAGACCTCGGCGCTGCCTGTCATGGAAGGCAGCGTCGCCATCAGCGGCCACGCCTTGAAAGAGTCCAGCAGGGCGCCAAGGAACACCAGCATGCCACCCAGCAGGTAAAAAATCACCACGCAAAACTGCAACAGCAGCGCCGACACCGGCGTGCTCTGTTCGCCGCTCATCGGGTTCGACATCTGCACACTGTTGTAGCCGGTTTGGGTGTCGATCAGCGCGCCCACGCACTCTGCGATCCAGAACACCGTGGACGCCGAAAATCCGATCAACACCCCAAGAAACAATTCCTTGAGTGCCAGCGCAAGCAATGCGCCGCTGCCCAGTTCCAGCACCTCGGGCACGGTTTGGCCAAGCGACACGTAGCCTGCAAGGATGAACGCCAGCGCTCCACGCGTCATCCCGGGGAGCACGGTTTCCGAGGTGGCCGGCAAGATCGCCATGGCCGCGTAGATGCGGATCGTCGTCAGCGCCATCAGCAGCAACATGCCTTCAAACGAGTGGTACAGGTCGAACAGCGCGCTGCCGATTCCCAAAGACGCATCAGACATGCTCCGCCTCCCGGTCAGCGATTCGGCGCTTCGAGATGCGTGCGGCTGCAGTCTCTTCGCTTTCCTCGGCGTCCATGTCTTCTTCGCGTTCATCGCGCTCGCGCAAGACTTTTTCGACGCGCTGTTTCAGGTCGTTCAGTCGCTGCAGGTTGCGCGCCGCACGCGCCCGGCACGCCACCAACGCTTGCGCTTGCGTGGCTACCGCAGCCTGCGTTTTGGCGCAGGTTGACGCTGCTTTTTGTGTCAATGCTGCGCAGGCCTTGAATGCAAGCTCGGCGATCATCAGGTCGAGCGGCGCAAAGCGGCGAAAGTTTCCCGCCGGTGTGGGCTTGATCGATTCGCGAACCGCCTTTTCCAGACCCGGTTCCAGCAGCACCGCAGACACCACGCCGGTGCCATTGGTGGCACGGTGCGCAAGGTAGCGGCCGAGGTCGCCGCGCACGTATTCGGTCAGCATGAGCATGTCTTTCTCTTTCGGTCCCCAGACGATCAGGCTCTCGAAAATGGCGCGCATGTTGCGAATCGAAATCTGTTCTTCAAGCAGCCGGCGCAGCACCTCGGCAATGCGCTGCATCGGCAGCACTTTCTGCACTTCGCCGACCAGGCCCGGGTAGTCGACGGCCATGCGCTCCAGAACCCACTGCACTTCCTGAATTCCCAGGAACAAATGAGCGTGTCCGCGCAGCAACTCGCCGGCATGCCGCGCCAGCACCTGCTCGTGTGAAAGCGACAGCACGCCGCTGGCATCGGCCGGGTCGTCGCCGGCAATCCAGTGACTCGAAGCCTGACCCGCCGCGCCTTGTGCGCTGGCCCGCCCGTGGAACCAATCGTCGGGCGCCTCGATCACCAGCCGCTGGTTCGCCAGCAGCGTGCCGCTGCCCGTGGGCACGTCGTGAATCAGGAGGTCGTAGGTCGCTTCGGTTTGCTCTGGGCGAGTCCAGACGCGGATGCCGGGGAACGGAAGTCCAAGCTGTTCCTGCAGGGCGGCGCGCTCCGCTTCGAAGGCTGCGTTGAGGGCGGCCTTGTCGAGCGAAGCACCGAGGCCGGTGCAGAGTCTGGCGCCCAGTGGTGCGCTGAAAGAGGCGCCCTTGTCCTCGATCCCGGCCGGTTCTCCACGGGCACCTTCGCGCTGAAGGCTTTTCAGAATTCCCACCCCTGTCAGCTCGACCGTCTTGTTCTTCTTGACCAGCACCCGCGCAGCCGCCACCAGCAATGCCGCGAGAAACAGGAACACGTACCAGGGAAAGCCTGGCACCGCCGCAAAGCCGCACAGCAAGGCCGCCGCCATGTACATGGCCTTGGGGTTGGTCGTGAGTTGCGCCGACATCTCTTCACCCATCGAGCGCGGCTTGGCGTCTTGCGAGTTGCTGACGCGGGTGATGAGCAGGCCGGCGGCCACCGAGATCAGCAGCGACGGAATCTGCGACACCATCGCGTCGCCGATCGACAGCACCGCAAAACGGTTGGCAGCCTCACCGGCCGTCATCTGGTGGTAGGTGACGCCGATGATGATGCCCGCCAGAATGTTGATGGCGGTGATGACCAGCCCGGCGATCGCGTCACCTTTGACGAACTTCATCGCGCCGTCCATGCCGCCGTGGAGCTGACTTTCCATGGCCAGCAAGCCGCGCCTGCGGCGTGCTTCCTCGCCGGTCAGGTGGCCAGCGCGCACGTCGTTGTCGATGCTCATCTGCTTGCCGGGCATTGCGTCGAGCGTGAACCGGGCGCCGACTTCGGCGACGCGCTCGGATCCTTTCGTGATGACGATGAACTGCACCACGGTGATGATCATGAACACCACCAGCCCGACCACCAGGTTGCCGCCGACGACCAGGTTGCCGAAGGCCTCGATGATGTGCCCGGCGTCGGCGTGCAACAGGATCAGTTTGGTCGAGGCGATGTTCAACGCGAGGCGGAACAGCGTGGTGAACAGCAGCAGCGACGGAAAGGTGGACAACGCCACTGCGTTCGGGATGTACAGCGTCACCATCAGCAGCAGCACGCTGATGGTGATGTTCAGTGCCAGCAGCCCGTCAATAGCGGCGGTGGGCAACGGGAAGATCATCAGCGACAGGATGGCGACGATCATCGCGCCCATGCCGATGTCGCCGCCGTATGCGAACGGCGCGCGCTTTCGCTTGGGTGAGTTCAGAGTCGACATGCGGCCTCGATGATTCAGGAGAGTGTGTGGTGGTCAGGCGCCGGCCCGATGGAGCCGACCCAGCGCAGAACGGCAGCCACCGCCCCGAAAAGCGCTTCGGGGACCGGTTCGTTCAACGGCACTTTGAACAGGGCGCGCGCCAGCGGTGGGTTGCCGAATACCGGCACGCCGGCGCGTTCTGCATAGCCCCGGATCAGCAGCGCGTTTTCGTCGAAGCCCTTGGCCACGACGATCGGCAATGCCGAAAAGTGCGGCGCGTAGCGAATCGCGACCGCGTAGTGGGTCGGGTTCACGATCACGGCGCTGGCCCCTTCGACCGCCTGCTTGCGGTCGGGCCCGGTGGCAATTTCATGCGCGAGCTGCTCGCGCTGGTGTTTCATTTCCGGGTCGCCCTCGGCGTCCTTGTACTCGCGCTTGATGTCTTCCTTCGACATCCGCTGGCCCTTCATGAACTGCCAGCGCTGAATCGCAAAGTCGACGGGCCCGAGCAGCAAGAACAGCAGCAAGCCGATGCACAACAGCTTGCTGACGGCAACCCAGGCAATCGTGCCGATGGCCGGCACCGATTGGTACACAGCACCTGTCAACAGCGGCAGCAAGACGATGATCACTTTCCACGCAACCACCCCCAGCACCACCGCCTTGACGACCATCTGTGCCAGCACCATCAGCGACTTGGCCGAGAAGATCTTCTTCAGGCCGGCGGCAGGATTGAGGTTTTCGACCTTGGGCGAAACAGCCTCCATGGCCACCAGCACGCCAACGTGCGACATCACGCCCACCACCGAAAAAACCGCCGCCACCAGCACCAGCGGCATCACGATGAACCCCATTTCGAGCGCCATTGCCCCCATGCGCTTGTAGAGGTCGGCAAGCGGCAGGTCGCCATCTCCGAAATTCACGGCGTTGCCGAAGACAACACGCATGCGATCAAACATGTCGTCGGCCATCAGCAGCAGCGCCACCATGACGCCGAGCATCGAGATCGCCTGCGACAAGTCCGCGCTCTTGGCGACCTGACCCTTTTCACGCGACTTGCGCAGCTTCTGGTCGGTTGGCTCTTCGGTCTTTTCGGATGACATGCGCTGGCTCGAGTGAGTGCGCGAAGTGCGCTGCCGCAAAGGCTGTTGCCTAACGACACTTACCCAACGGTATTCAGGCTAGTCGCGCGCCGTGCCTGCCCGCTGCGCCGATGCGAAGCGCCGTGTCGGCAAGCGATGCAAGCGCGCGGTAGCTCGGCCCGTCTATCGGTTCAAGCGGGCGAACTCCGCCGCCACATCGCGCACGTAGGCCTGTGTTTCCGGGTACGGTGGAATTTCGCGCCCGTGTTTGAGCACCGCGCCGGTGCCTGCGTTGTAAGCGGCGATGGCCAGATCGGGCCGGTCGGCAAACCGGTTCAGCAGTTGGCGCAGCAGACGCGCGCCGGTGTCCAGGTTGACTGCAGGGTCGAACAGCTTGGTGGCAGGCTCGGTCACGCCCAGTTCGCGGGCGGTGGCCGGCATCAACTGCATCAGGCCGATGGCCCCCTTCGGCGACACGGCGGCCGCATTGAAGCGCGACTCCACCTGCACGATCGCCTTCAACAAACTCGCATCGTGGCCGTAGCGGACCGCAGCACTGACGATCAACTGTTCAAACGCCTCGCGCTGTCCGGTCGATGGCCCGCCGGCCGTGGCCCCCCTGCTGTTGCGTTGCGCCTGCATCTGTGCATGTGCATGTGCCTGCACCTGCATCAGCAGGCGACCCGTGTGGTGCGCGCCGGCCGGGGCCAGCGCCAGCGCACCACCCGCCGCTTCGGCTGCGCCGTCTGCGCCGTCTGCGCTGTCAATGCTGTGCGGCTCGGGCGGGGCCAGCACGACTTCCTGGCAGTTCAGCCCGGAGTGGGCCAGCGGCAGGCGGTACACCGTGCCCCACGGGTCTTGGCACGCAAAATAGGCCTGCGCGTCGCAGCACAGCAGAAGCGGCAGGGCGCGCAGCACCCCTCTCCAGCGACCTGACGCCGGGCCGGCTGCCACCGATGCCGGACTCGGTTTCAGCGGACACTTTCCTGCGTTGCACGCGGCATCTTCAACCCCACCTGAACAAGTCAGCCGCGATGTTGAATCGCGCGACCGTGTTGGCGTCGGTTGAATGCGAACCGGCGTGCGGCCAGCCGAAGTGCGGTGTGCTTGCTAAGCCGGGTGCGAGAACAGCCGGATGACCTCGTAGCACGCGCCCATGGTGTGGTAGCCGGTCTTGCCGGCCGGGCTTTTTTCGTCGCTGAGCTTCCGGTTGCTTGCGCTGAGGATGCGGAACCAGGCACCGTGCTCGTGATCGACAAAATGCGCCCAGCTGTAGGCCCACAGTTGGCCATACCAATCCCAGTAGCGCGCCTGCCCGGTGCGGTCGGCGAGCAGCGCTGCTGCGGCCAGGCTTTCGGCCTGGACCCAGAAGTATTTGTCGCTGTCACACACCTTGCCGTCCGGGCCGAATCCGTAGTGCAGACCGCCGTGGCGCGCATCCCAGGCCTGCGCCAGGGCCGCATCGAACAGCGACCTTGCGCGGGGCAGCAGCCAGTCTGTGCCGCCAGCCAAATGCCCACCGTACCGCTCCAGAGTCAACAGCAACTTGGCCCATTCCGTGAGGTGACCGGGCTGGTAGCCCCAAGGGCGAAAGATGTTGCTCTGGTCGGCCTTGTTGTAGTCCCAGTCGACCGACCAGTCGGCCCGGTGGTGTTCCCACACCAGGCCGCCGGCCAGCGCGGCCTGCCGCACGGTGATGTGTCGCGCCAGCGTTTCGGCGCGCAGCAGGTATCGCGGTTCGCCGGTGGCCTCGAAGGCAGCGATCAGCGCTTCGCACATGTGCATGTTGGCGTTCTGGCCGCGGTAAGCGGAGCGCGTTGACCAGTCGGCGCTGGCCTCGTCGGCATAGAGCCCGTGCTGCGGCTCCCAGAAGTGCGCCTCGGCCAGCTCGAACACCTCTGACACGCCGGGCCGCGCCGCTTCCAGGCCGGCCATCAGCGCGTGCGCATGCGCCAGCAGCACAAACGCCAGCCCATAACAATGGTTGCTGCCGTCGATGACGATCGCTTCGCCGTCCGCCCACCGCAACTGCCATGCGTAGCCGCCGGTCAGCGGGTTTCGATGCGACTCGCGCAGGAACCTCAGGCCGTGGCGCACGCCGTCCAGGTAATCGGGGCGGCCGAAATGTCGAAACGCCATCGCGTAGTTGAAGACGAACCGCGCGCTGCTGACCAGGTGTCGGGTCGAGCGGTCGTAGACCTCGCCGTCGTCCTTGAAGTGGTGATAGAAACCGCCGCTGGGGTCGATGCAGCGCGGGTGGTAGAAATCCATCGTGTGCTGCACGTGGCCAAGGAGCACGCGCGGGTCACGAAAGTTGGGTGTCGTTCGCGCCTCCACGATGCGGTGGTCCGGTGAACGCCCAGCCGTGACGCTCATTCCATGGCCACGTCGGCCAGCGGCACGCCGCAGAGCGCGGCGAGCACCTCGATCACCAGCGCATGGTCTTCGCGCTGGGGCAAGCCCGACACCGTCACCACACCCACGCACAGGCCATTCGATGTGCACAGGGGCACGCTGCCCCCGTGGCTGGCGTAGTCGCGCGTTGGCAAGCCCATGCTGGACTCCAGCGACGTTCCTTCGAGCGCAAGGCTTCGCCCCACGCCGTACGAGCTGCGCGACAGCAGCTCGACCGTGTTGCGCTTGCGCCGCGCCCAATCGGCGTTTGCCGGTGATGTTCCGGGCATCGCGCAGAAGAACACCGTCTCGCGCGCGAGCCGCACCTCGATGGTCACTGCCACGCTGCGCGCCGCAGCCAGCGCCCTGAGCCGCGAGCCCAGTTCCCAGGCGGTGGCTTCGTTGAGACTCGTGAAGCGCAGAAGCCGCGCCTGCTCGGCGATGCGGGCGATGAGTGCGATCAACGGTTCGAGATCGGTCGGCGGAGATGTCATGGTCGCTCCAGGTGGCCGCTCTTGGCGGAGGCGAACAGCGCATCGATGACACGCATGTTCCATTCAGCGTCGGCGAGCCCGGATGCGTCGGGGCGTTCGGTTCGCACGGCGATCGAAAACGCCTCGGCCTGCAGCTGGTACTGGTCGGCTCGGGGCAGCGTCACGGTGCGCATGGCGGAGGCGCTCGATGCGCCGCTGTCGCTGATGCTGTAGGTCGTGGTGGCATCCTGCGGCGCGTTGAACGGAACCTGGATTTCGATGCGACCCCGGGTGCCGATGAGGTCGATCCGCTGCTGCGGGGCCGCCTGGGTCGAGACCGAAAAACTGAGCTGCCGGCCGCCTTCGAATTCCAGCAATCCGGTGGTGGTGCGGTCGGTGTTGAAACGCGGGTCGGGGTCGATGCTTGCGATGACGCGCGTCGGGTTGCCGTCAAAGAACCAGCGCCCGGCGGCGATTGCGTAGCAGCCGATGTCATACAGCGCGCCGCCGCCGGTGGCGACCAGGTTGCGGATGTTGGCCGGGTCGTCATTGAAGTAGCTGAACGACACGTGCATGGTGCGCAGTTCGCCAATCGCGTTGGCCCGAACCAGGCGTCGCGTTTCGATCCACTGCGGATGAAAGCGGACCATGAACGCTTCGCGGATGTGCACGCGCGACGCGTAGGGCCTGAGCACGTCGAGTTCGGCCGCCGTGAGAGAGATCGGCTTCTCGCAAAGCACATGCTTGCCGGCCTGCGCCGCCGCCAGCGTCAGCGGCACGTGCAAATGGTTCGGCAGCGGGTTGTAGACCGCGTCGATATCCGGGTCGGCCAGCAGCTCGGCGTATGAACCGCAGGCCCGCGCGATGCCGAGCCGGTCGGCCGCCGCCTGAGCCGTGGTCAGGCTGCGTGACGCGATAGCGATTACTTCGACCATCGCGCTTTTGCGCATCCCGGGGATGACTTTTTCAGTGGCGATTCGCGCGGTGGAAAGAATGCCCCAGCGGACCGGTTTCATACCGACACCCTTTCATGTTTTCAGGCCCTTGATGGCGCCATGGCAGGCCTCGCGCTGCCAAGAGCACCGGGCCGGGATCGACCGGCTCGGTGCAGGGCGGATCAGAACATGCGGATCAGAACCACATTTCGACTTGCGCGCCGTAGCTGGAGCCGCTGGTCTTGCCGTTGCTCAGCCCTGTCAGTCCGGCCAACCCATAAGCGGCGTTGGCAGCGCTGTTCCATTTTGCCGTGGTCACGTACAGGCGCAACTCGGGGCGGTTCCAGAAGTCCGGCCCGGTCGACAAGGTCGGTGCAAAAGTGAACTTCGTGAGGTTCTGTGTGGCCTGGCCCTGCGGCTTCTTCTGCGACGCTCCCAACTCACCCACCAGCTTGAAGTTCTTGGTCACCGCGTACGAAGCGCGCCCACCCAACGAGACCATGTCGGTCTTCAGGCTGGTGGCGGCGTCCTTGTTGGTTTCCCACAATGCCACCGCCTGTCCACCGAGCGGGCCTTGCTGCCAGGTCAGGCTCTCGACCACGCGGAATCCCTTGCTGCCCGATGCGGCCGTCAGGTCGCCGAAATTCTGGCTCATGCCGGCCGAGCCCTGCGCGTACTGCACCCACAAGGTGTTGCCGCCGCCGAGGCCCAGAAAATTGGCCTGGTCGTGCTGCAAGCTCAGACCGAAGCCGCTGGTGCCACCGGTGAAGTCGCCCTTGGTGAAGGTGCCGGTCACGCGCAACTTGCCACCCGGATTGACTGCGATGTCGGTCAGGTCGGCATTGAGTCGGGTGCCAGGCGTGGTGGACGAGCCGAGGTTGCCGTTGTCGTTGCGGAAGTAGGCCAGGCCGAGTTTGCCGCCCGCGACGTTGATCTCATCGGCACCCGCACCCACGCCGTCCATCTGCACGAACTTGTAGTCCAGGATGTGCACATCGACGCGGCCGTAGAAACGCTTGCCGACCCAGAAGTTGGTGGTCGGCGAAATGTCGAAGCCCTTGCCCTCGACGTACATCTGATTGAAGCTGGTGCTCGAAGCGCCGGTGTCGGTGCCCGGGTTGTACTGGGCGATCATGACCTTGGCCTTGTATGTCAGGCTTTCGACCTTGCCGGTCTGGGCGAGACCGAATTCACCGTAGAAATCGCACTCGTTGCCCAGCCGGTAGTGCGTGCCCGCACCACTGACACCGGCACCGCTCAGGTTGTAGCAGGCACGGGCGGCGCCTTTGGACGTTGCCCCTGTGCCGGCGCGAAAGTAGC
The DNA here is from genome assembly GCA_031386065.1 of Burkholderiales bacterium. Taxonomy (GTDB): domain Bacteria; phylum Pseudomonadota; class Gammaproteobacteria; order Burkholderiales; family Burkholderiaceae_C; genus JANYJJ01. Next base: position 22,738 of record JANNBZ010000167.1, on the reverse strand, counting down.
CGTCGAAATCGACAGCCTGGGCCTGTGATCCCGCGAATGCCGTGGCCAATGCCAACGTCAGTCTTGACGCCGTCAATCCATTGATCTTCTTCATCTCATCGTCTCCTCTGGGTGGTTGTCCGGGGTGAACTGCCCCGAACATGAAAACGTGAGCAGCGGGCGCTGCTCACGCGGAACACTCGCGCTGTGGCTGTCTGTGCCACAGCGCAAAATATGGAACGTTCCAAAAAATGCGCGAAAAAAAAACAGGTTGATCCCATGTTTCACCGTTGCTGCGGCGAAGCGCCGCGGGCCGCGCGATTCAGATCGAATGGGCGGTCGTGCTCGCAGAGCCGCACGCCGTGGTGGCGTCGGGTCTGGCGCTCGTCATGTCGGGTTGACCATCTCGGGGGGCCTGACGCGCGGCGGCAGGTGTGAGGGTGCTCATGACGTGCTGTGCCGGCTCACTCGTCGGTGCCGGCCAGCACCGACATCAAACGGCGCATGCGGACGCAGGCCAGCTCGGGGTCGGACAGCACGCCGCACTGGTCCGCCAGCTCGAACACGCGCGCGTAGTGCTCCGCGCCGCGCGCCGACTGAAGCCCGGCCGCCATCGAGAAGTGCGCCTGATGACCGTTCAGCCAGGCCAGCAACACGATGCCCGCCTTGTAGTGGCGTGTCGGCGCCCGGAAGATCTCGCGCGAGAGCGCCACCGTCGGGTCGAGCAGCTCGCGAAACCGCGCCGTGCGCCCGGCCGCCAATTCGCCCAGCGCCACGGCTGCCACCGGAGCAATCGGGTCGAAGATGCCGAGCAGCCCGTGCGAAAAACCGTCGCCATCGTCGGCCATCAATTCGGCGTAGTTGAAGTCGTCGCCGGTGTACATCTTCACGCCCGGCGGCAGGCGGCGGCGCAGGTCGAGTTCCCATTTCGCGTCGAGCAGCGAGACCTTGATGCCTTCGATGCGCGCGGCGTTGTCGCGCACCAGCGTGGCCACGGTGTTCAGCGCGGTGGGCAGATCGGTGCTGCCCCAGTAGCCGTGAAGGGCCGGGTCGAACATGTCGCCCAGCCAGTGCAGCACCACCGGCTTCGAGGTGTCGGCCAGCAGTCGGCCATACAGCGCGAGGTAGTCGTCGGCGTGGCGTGCGCAGGCCGCCAGCGCACGGCTGGCCATCAGGATCACACGGCCGCCTTCGGCCTCGACCACGGCGAGCTGCTTGCGGTAGGCCGCTTCGACCTGCGCCAGCGTCACATCAGGCCCCGGCGCCAGTTGATCGGTGCCGACGCCGCACGCCAGGTCGGCGCCGGGGATGCTGCGCGCATGCCGCAGGCTGCGCTGGATCAGTTCGCGCGCCACTGGCCAGCCGACACCCATGCCGCGCTGCGCCGTGTCCATGGCTTCGGCCACTTTGAAGCCAAGCGACCACAGGTGCTCGCGAAACGCGAGCGTGCGTTCCCAGTCGACTGCGGGTGACGCGTCCCACGGGTCGGGCGTGGCCAGCGGGTTAACGACCACGTGCGCGGCGGCGTAAACCGTGCGGTTGAACGGCAGCAGCGCGCCGGTCGGTGCGATCGGCGACGCCTTCAGCGCGTACCGCTTCAGCGTGCCATCGGCTTGGGGCAGGGTGATCAGCATCGTGGTCCTCCGGCCCTCAAGCGGCGATGCGCCCGAGGATGTGATCGGCGCCCTTTTCGGCCACCATGATGGTCGGCGCGTTGGTGTTGCACGAAGGCACACGCGGCATGACAGATGCATCAACGACGCGCAGGCCCTGAATGCCGATCAGCCGCAGGTCCGGCGTCACCACGCTGCGCGGATCGCCGTCTGGGCCGATGCGGCAGGTGCCCACCGGGTGGTGATCTGTCTTGGCGTTCGCGCAGGCATAGTCGAAGAGATCTTGTTCGCTCGTCACGCGGTTGCCGGGCAACACCTCGTTCTGCACATAGCGCCGCAGCGCCGGCTGGCTCATGATTTCGCGCGCCAGCCGCAAACCCTTCAGCGCCATGTCGCGGTCGTGCGGGTCAGACCAGTAGTTGGGGTCGAGCAGTGGCGCGGCGGCCGGGTCGGCGCTGGCCAGGCGCACCGTGCCGCGCGAACGCGGGCGCAGGTAGGCGGTGTTCAGCGTCACGCCGGCGTTGCGCAGCTTCGCGATGCCGGCCTCGATGCCGGAGCCCAAGCCGAGGTGGAACTGGATGTCGGGCGAGCGCGCTTTCGCCTGCGAGTCGGCGTACCAGAAACCGCCGGTCTCGAACAGGCTCGACGCGACCGGCCCGGTCTTCAGCAGCAGGTATTGCAGGCCGGCCAGCGCGGCATGTTGCGGCTGGTTGTATTTGTCGTAGGTGTGGTCGCCGGTGCACTCGGCGATGACGAACAGGTCGAGGTGGTCCTGCAGGTTGCTGCCCACGCCGGGCAGGTCGTGCACCACCTTCACGCCGACCGAACGCAGGTGGTCGGCCGGGCCTATGCCCGACTGCATCAACAGCTTCGGCGAGCCGACGGCGCCCGAGGAGACGATGACTTCGCGATCGGCCCGCACGATGTGCGGCACGCTGCCGCTGACGATCTCGACACCGACTGCGCGGCCGCCTTCGACCACGACGCGCAGTGCGCGCATGTTCAGCATCACGTGCAGGTTCGGTCGGGCGCGCACGGTCTTGTCGAGGAAACCGCTGGCGGTCGACGAGCGCCGGGCATTCAGTTGCGTGAGTTGGTAGTAGCCCAGACCTTGCTGCGCGGCGCCGTTGAAGTCGGGGTTGAACGGGATGCCGAGTTCCTGGCCGGCCTGAAAAAAGGCCTCGCAGATCGGCAGCGGGCTGATCGGGTTCGACACGCCGAGCGGCCCGCCGTAGGCATGAAACTCGTTGGCAAAGCGCTGGTTGTTTTCCGAGCGCTTGAAGTAGGGCAGCACCTCGCGGTAGGACCAGCCGGCAGCACCTTCTTCGGTGGCCCATTCGTCATAGTCGGCCGGCACGCCGCGCGTGTAGAGCTGCGCGTTGATCGACGAGCCGCCGCCGATGACCTTGGCCTGCGTGAAGCGCAGCACGCGGTTTTGCAAGTGCTTTTGCGGCACGGTGTGCCAGCCCCACGAGCCAATGCCCTTGGTCATCTTGGCAAAGCCGGCGGGCATGTGAAAGAACGGGTGCCGGTCAGAGCCGCCGGCCTCCAGCAGCAACACGCTGATCGACGGGTCGGCGCTCAAGCGGTTGGCCAGCACGCAGCCGGCCGAGCCGCCGCCGGTGATGATGTAGTCGTACGAATCGGTGGTCATAGTCTGGAAATCGAAAGCCCGCCATCCACTTGGATGACGCTCCCGGTGGAAAAGGCAAGTTGCCCGTCGGCTAGCGCAGCGACAGCGCGCGCTACGTCTTCGGGCTGGCCCCAGCGCGCCATCGGCACCAGGCCGGCCGCGATGCGTTGCTCGTAGACCTGTGCGACGGCTTCGGTCATTGGCGTGCGGATCACGCCCGGTTGCACTTCAAACACGCCGATGCCCAGTGGCGCCAGGCGCAGCGCAAACAACTTCGTCAACATGCCGAGGGCGGATTTGGACAGGCAGTATTCAGCGCGTTCGATCGACGCCATGTCGACGCTGACCGACGACACGGTGACGATGGAACGCGGCCGCAATGAAGGCGCCTCGACCATGTGTCGCGCCACCGCTTGCGTGAAAAAGAAGGTGCCACGCAGGTTCACATCCAGCACGCGGTCGAACGACTCGGGCGTCACGGCCAGCAGGTCGCCGCGGCTCGGCGCGGCGATGCCTGCGTTGTTGACCAGGCACGACACGGCGCCGCCCCAGGTGACGATGGCTGTGAGCACATCGGCGTGGTCTTCGATGCGGCCGAGGTCGGACTCGAACAGCCGGCAGCGTGCGCCGTGCGTGCCGATGGCTTCAAGCGTGGGCTCGGCGCCAGCGGCGTCGATGTCGGTCAGCGCGATGTCGAAGCCGCGCGAAGCCAGCTCGATCGCGATGCCGGCGCCAATGCCGCGCCGCGCGCCGGTGACCACCGCCAACGGTCGGGCGGCCGTCATTGCAGCACCTTCGTGCGCAGGTGGTGGCCCACGCGCAGCGCTTGTGCCGCCACCGTCAAGGCCGGATTGACCGCCGCCGACGACGGGAAGAAAGCGGCGTCGACAACGTACAGGTTGTCGTGGTCCCAGGCTTTGCACAAGGGGTCGAGCACGGAGTGCGCCGGGTCGGTGCCGAAACGCGCGGTGCCACATTGGTGCGACACGACCTCGGTGTCGAACGAACTCGACAACACGAGCGGGTAGCCCGTGCCACGCAGAATGCTTTTGCAGCGCGCCACCCAACGGCGGTGCGCCGACAGGTTGCTGCGCTGCCAGTGCAGGTTGATGGCGCCGTCGGGGCGCAGCGTGATGCGGCTGTCGGGGCGCGGCAGGTCTTCACTCTGCGCGTACCAGTCCACGCTGCGGCGCGCCAGCGCGGTGCGCACAAACTTCGGCACCGCCGCCAGCGGCGCACGCAGCATCGGCTCGTGAATCTTGCCGAGCAGTTGCAGGCTGCCCATCGGCGTCGCGCCCGGCCCGTCACCGAAATAAAAATCGTGCACCGCCAGCGTTTTCGGGAAGCGCGTGGTGTTGATCTTGAACGGGTGCACGGCCATCAGCGCGGTTGTGTTGTGGGTCATGTAGTGGCGGCCGACGGCATCACTGCTGTTGGCCAGCCCGCGCGGGTGCTGTGCATTGGCCGAGCGCAGCAGCAGCGCGGCCGAATTGATGGCGCCCGCACTCAGCACGAACAGCCCCGCGCTGATGCGGCTGCGCACGCCGCCTTGCACGATCTCGGCGGCGACGATGCGGCGGCCGCCCGGGTCGGTCAGCAGCCGTTCGACATACGCGCCGGTGCGCAATTCGACGTTGCCTGCCTGCAGTGCCGGGCGCACGAGTTTGATCTCGGCGTCGCCCTTCGCGTCGATCTTGCACGGAAAGGCATCGCAGTTCGCGCAGCGCACGCAGCGCCCACCAGGGCCGCTGTCGACCGCGCACGGCATCGGGAACGGTTGCAGGCCCTGGGCGCGCAGCCGCTGTTCGATCTCGACGAGCAAAGGCTCGTGCGGCACCGGGGCGTGCGCGTAGCCGGCGCTGCGTGGTGGCTCGGTCGGGTCGGTGCCGGCCTGGCCGCGCACGCCGAAGATGCGTTCGGCCTCGCCATACCAGGGCTCGAGCGTGGCGTAGTCGATCGGCCACGCCGGCGAAGTGCCTTCGTCATGTTCGACCGCACCGAAGTCACGTTCGCGGAAGCGGAACATCGCGTTGCCATAGAACTTGGTGTGGCCGCCGACAAAGTAGTACATGCCCGGCGAGAACGGCCGCCCATCGGCATACCAGGTCTCGTCGCAGCGGTAGCGCTGCTCGCAGAACACCGCCTCGGGGCTCCAGTTCTGGGCCTCGCGCGGCAGCGCCGGGCCGCGCTCGAGCAAGAGCACGCGGGCCGCGCTGCCAGCGAGCTGGCGTGCAATCGCACCCCCGCCGACACCGGAGCCGATGATGACCACGTCGAAGTTGTCCTGGTCCATGCGGTTCACGCGAGCAGCGCTTCGGATTGCGGGTCGAAGCACACCAGCTTGCTCAGGTCGACCAGGAAGCGCGCCGTCTGGCCGGGGCGCAAGGGCACGTCGGGCTCGAGTCGGGCGGTGAACTCCTGGCCGCCCAGGTTCAGCACCACCAGGGTGTCGGCGCCGGTCGGCTCGATCACCTCGACCCGCGCTTCGAACGAGCGTTGCAGCGGCGTCGCCACCATGTCCGGCCCGGCCAGCGTGACGGCTTCAGCGCGAATGCCGGCGATCACCGCCTGGCCCTTCGCCCCGAGCAGGGCCGCCGGCACCATTTGCGTTGGCACGTCGATCCGCAGTGTGGCGCCGCCACCGTCGATCGCCAAAGCCACGCCGTCGGCCTGTGCCGTCGCGTGCGCTTTCAGCAGGTTCATGCGCGGCGAGCCCATGAAGCCGGCGACAAACGTATTGGCCGGCCGGTTGTAGACCTCCGACGGCGTCCCCAGTTGCTGCAGCACACCGCCCTTCATCACGGCAATGCGGGTGGCGAGCGTCATCGCTTCGATCTGGTCGTGGGTGACGTAGACGATGGTGGCCTTCAGGCGCTGGTGCAGCTTTTTGATCTCGGTGCGCATGTCCACACGCAGTTGCGCGTCCAGGTTCGACAGCGGCTCGTCGAACAGGTAGAGCTGCGGTTCACGGGCCAGGGCGCGCCCGATGGCCACGCGCTGGCGTTGGCCGCCCGACAGCTGGCGCGGCTTGCGGTCGAGCAGGTGCTCGATCTGCAACAGCTTCGCCACCGACTGCACCCGCTCGGCGCGCTTCGACTTTTCGACCTTGCGCATCTCAAGCGGGAACTCGATGTTCTTGGCGACCGTCATGTTCGGGTACAGCGCGTACGACTGGAACACCATCGAGATGTTGCGCTCGGCGGGTGCAACGTTCGTGATGTCGCGCTCTTGCAGTCTGACCAGGCCGCCGCTGGGCTCCTCCAGCCCCGCGATGATGTTCATCAAGGTGCTCTTGCCGCAGCCCGACGGGCCCACGAGTACCAGGAACTCGCCGTCTTGCATGGCGATGGAGATGTCGTGCAGGACCTTCACGGAGCCGAAGCTCTTCTGCACGTTGACGAGATCGAGGGATGCCATTGCTTTTGTCCTGGGATGGGAGAGGTCAGCCTTTGACCGAGCCGGCCATCAGGCCGCGCACAAAATACTTGCCGGACAGCAGGTACACCACGAGTGTCGGCAGTGCGGCGATGAACGCGCCGGCGAAGTGCACGTTGTATTCCTTGACACCGGTGCTGCTGCTGACCAGGTTGTTCAGCGCCACCGTGAGCGGGTACGAGCTGAAGTCGCTGAATGACGCGCCGAACAGGAACTCGTTCCAGATGTTGGTGAACTGCCAGATCACGGTGACCACGATGATCGGTGAGCTGTTCGGCAGCAAGATGCGCCACAGCACCCCGAAGAAGCCCGCACCGTCCATGCGAGCCGAGCGCACCAGTTCGCCAGGAAAGGCGGCGTAGTAGTTGCGGAAGAACAGCGTCGTGAAGCCTATGCCGTAGACCACGTTCACGAAGATCAGCCCCTTCACCGTGCCGGCAATGCCCAGGATGCCGAGCGTCTTGGCCATTGGGATCAGCACGATCTGGTACGGGATGAAGACCGAGAACAGCATCAGCGCAAACAGCAGGTGCGCACCGCGGAACTGGTACTGCGTGAGGATGTAGCCGTTGAGCGCACCGAACAGTGTCGAGATCACCACCGCCGGAATCACCAGCAGGAACGAGTTGATGAAGTACGGCCGCAGGCCGGTTGGCTGCACGCCGATCTGCGCGGTGCTCCAGGCCGTGAGCCAGGGCGCCACGGTCCAGTCGATCGGCAGGGCCATCAGGTTGCCGCCGCGAATTTCGTCGAGTGGCTTGAGCGAGTTGACGACCATCACGTAGACCGGCAGCAGAAACACCACCGCCATCACGAGCAGCAGTGCGTACAGCAGCAGCCGGCCCAGGCCGAAGCCGCCCTTGCGCCGGGTCACGGCGTGGCCCGGCTTCTGCACCACCGAAGGCATGGGAAGGCTAGCCATGACGGACCTTTTTCATTTCACTGTGCAGGTAGGGAAGCACCACCACGCCGACCGCCACCAGCATCAGCACCGAGCTGGCCGCACCGACGGCCATCTCGTTGCGCGTGAAGGTGTACTGGTACATGAAGACCGAAGGCAGCCAGGTCGAGCGGCCCGGCCCGCCGTTGGTCAATGCGATGACCAGGTCATAAGACTTGACGGCCATGTGCGACAGGATCACGAAGGCCGAGACAAACACCGGCCCGAGCTGCGGAATGATGATGCGCAGGTAGATCTGCCAGGGCTTCGCGCCATCGACGCGAGCCGCGTTGATCTGCTCCGAATCGACCCCGCGCAAGCCCGCCAGAAACATCGCCATCACGAAGCCGGTGGTCTGCCACACCGCAGCGATCACGACGCAATAGATCGCCATCTCGCTGTCCTTGATCCAGTTGAACGAAAAGCTGTTCCAGCCGATCAAGTGCATCGAGCGCTCCAACCCGACGCCCGGGTCGAGCAGCCACTTCCAGGCGGTGCCGGTGACGATGAACGAGAGCGCCATCGGGTACAGAAAAATCGACCGGAAGGCGCTTTCGGCGCGGATCTTCTGGTCGATCAGGATCGCCAGCGCCAGCCCGAGGGCCAGCGCGAGCACGATGTACAGGCCTGCGAAGACCCACAGGTTTTGCAGCGCGACCGACCAGTTCTCAAGCCCCACCAAGCGGGTGTAGCCCGCCGTGCCGGCCAGTTCGTAGCTCGGCATCATGGTGGAGGCCGTGAACGACAGGTAGAACGTGAAGGCGATATAGCCGTACACGCACGCCAGCACGAGCACGGCGCTCGGCGCGATCAACAACTTGGGTAACAGGCCGGCGCGCATCTCTTCGTCCCCTTCAGCTCTTGGCTGCAGCCACCATCGCGGTGACTGCCTTGGCATCGTCGATCTGGCCGTTGAAGTGTCGCGTGATGACGTCGTAGAAGCCGTTTTTGATGGCCGTGGGCGAGGCATGGCCATGGGCGATGGAGCCGACCAGCGTGTTCTTCTTGCTCGCCACGGCCAGCTCGCTCATGGCGCGCTTTCCGCAGCTGTCGAACGCCGCGTTGGACACGTCACTGCGGGCCGGCACCGCGCCCTTCAGCACGTTGAAAGCCGATTGCACGGCGGGGTCGAGGCTGTCGGACGCCATCTTCATTTGCGCCGGCACCTTGTCGGCACCGACCTTGAACATCGCGAACTGGTTCGACAGGAACGACACGCTGCCCTGCGTTCCGGGCACCGGGAAGCAGAGGTAGTCGACACCGGGCCGTTTTTTTGCATTCGAGAACTCGCCCTTGGCCCAGTCGCCCATGATCTGGAAGCCGGCCTTGCCGCTGATGACCATGCCCGAGGCGACGTTCCAGTCGCGGCCCGAGAAGTCTTTGTCGACCAGCTTGCGAAGCTGCGACATGCGCTGGAAGATTTTTTCCATCGTCGGCGAGCCGAGCGATTTGCTGTCCAGCTCGATGAAGGCCTTGCGATAGAAATCGGCGCCACCGGTGGCGAGCACGACGCTGTCGAACACGGTGGCTTCTTGCCACGGTTGGCCGCCATGCGCGATGGCAACGAAGCCGGCCTTCTGCACCTTCTCGGCCGCCGCGATGAAGTCGTCCCAGCTCTTGGGCTCACCTAGCACGCCGGCCTTGGCCAGCACTTCCTTGTTGGCCCAGACCCAGTTGATGGAGTGAATGGCCAGCGGCGCGGCGATCCACTTGCCTTCGTACTTGGTGAAGCGCTGAACGGCGGGTGGCACCACGCGGTCCCAGCCTTCTTTTTCAGCCAGCGGGTTCAGGTCGGCGAGCACGCCTTGTTTGGCCCAGTCGGTCAGGTCATGGCCCATCAGCAGCACCGCCGCAGGCGGGTTGCCCGACGTGACACGGGCGCGCACCGCCGTCATCGCGGCCTCGCCGCCGCCGCCGGCCACCGGCATGTCGTTCCACTTGACGCCTTGTTTGTCGAGCTTGTCCTTCAACACGTTGAGTGCGGCAGCTTCGCCGCCCGAGGTCCAGAAATGCAGTACCTCGACGTTCTGCTGCTGGGCCAGCGCTGCAGCCGTACCCGCCAGCAACAGGGCTCCCAGGGTGATTTGCTTCTTCAAGGCGTGTCTCCTCTTGTGCGTTCCGTGGAACGCATCGATGGCTAAGTGTGTGGGCAGCCTCGCGACGAGGCTGCCGGGTTCGCGGGATCAGTTCTTCGCGGCGGCGGCGAGTTCGATCACGGCCTTCTTGTCGTCGATCTGGCCGTTGAAGTGGCGCGTGATGACGTCGTAGAAGGCGTTCTTGATCGCCGCAGGCGCCGCGTGGCCGTGCGCGATGGAGCCCACCAGCGTGTTCTTCACATTCGCTTCGGCCAGGTCCTTGATGGCTTTCTTGCCGCAAGCGTCGAAGGCGGTGTCGGGCACGTCGGTGCGTGCCGGGGCCGAACCCTTGACCACGTTGAAGGCCGACTGGAAGCCCGGCTCCATCACCGCACTGGCCAGCTTGACCTGCGCGCCCGCAGTGTCGGGGCCGACCTTGAACATCGCGAACTGATCGGAGTTGAACGACACCAGGCCTTGCGTGCCCGGAATGCGCCAGCACAGGAAGTCTTTGCCCGGCACCTTCTTGGCGTTGACGAACTCGCCCTTGGCCCAGTCGCCCATGATCTGGAAGCCGGCCTTGCCGCTGATGACCATGCCCGAGGCAACGTTCCAGTCGCGGCCCGAGAAGTCTTTGTCGACCAGCTTGCGCAACTGCGACATGCGCTTGAACACCGTTTCGGTGGTGGCCGAATTCAGCGCTTTCGGATCACGCTCGATGAAGGCCTTGCGGTAGTAGTCGACACCGCCGGTGGCGAGCACGACGCCGTCGAACACGGTGGCTTCTTGCCAGGGCTGGCCGCCGTGGGCCAGTGCGATGAAGCCGGCCTTCTGCACCTTTTCAGCCGCCGCGATGAATTCGTCCCAGTTCTTCGGCTCGGTGGTCACGCCGGCTTTGTCGAGCACGTCCTTGTTGGCCCAGACCCAGTTGGTCGAGTGCACGTTGACCGGTGCGGCGATCCACTTGCCATCGAACTTTGAGAACTGCTGCAGGGCCTTGGGAACGGACTTGTCCCAGCCTTCTTTTGCGGCCAGCGCGTTCAGGTCGGCCAGCACGCCTTGTTTGCCCCAGTCGAGGATGTCGTAGCCCAGCATCTGCACGGCGGTGGGCGGGTTGCCCGAGGTCACGCGCGCACGCACGGCCGTCATGGCCGCTTCGCCGCCGCCGCCGGCCACTGGCATGTCGTTCCACTTGATGCCCTGCTTCTCCAAGTTGCCCTTCAGCACGCTGAGCGCTGCGGCTTCGCCACCCGAGGTCCACCAATGCAGGACTTCGACGCTCTGTTGCTGAGCGGCGGCGGGCAGCGCGATGGCGGCGCTGATGGCAAGGCTGATGAAATGCTTCTTCATGGTTGTCTCCGTTGGGATGGTGGTGCTGGTGGGGTGAGGCTGATTCAGCGAAGCACGTACCAGTCGGTGCGTTCGCCCAGGTGCATATGCACCGTTTTGGTTTCGGTGTAGTCCTCGGTCGCGAAGCGCCCGAGTTCGCGGCCGATTCCGCTTTCATGAAAGCCGCCAAATGGCAGTTCGGCGTGGCCTTCGAGGAAGGTGTTGACCCAGATCGTGCCGGCCCGAATGCGCCGCGTCGCGGCCAGGCAGGTGCTGAAGTCGCGGCTCCACACCGCGGCCGACAAACCGTACAAGGTGCTGTTGGCCAGCGAGATCGCGTCGTCCAGGTCTTTGAAGGTCAGCACCGCCAGCACCGGACCGAAAACCTCTTCGGTGGCCAGGGCCATGCTGCGGGTCACACCGGTGACGACGGTGGGCTCGATGTACATGCCCGGCATGTCGATGCGCGAGCCGCCGAGCACGACGGTGGCGCCGGCCTGGCGGGCAGCTTCGATGTGGTCGAGGATGCTCTTGAGCTGCTTGTCGGTGGTGATGGCGCCGACCTGCACACCGGCCGTCAGCGGGTCGCCGACCTTGACGGCCTTCGAGCGTTCGACCACCGCCGCCACGAACTTGTCGGCGATGGCCTCGTGCACGAGCACGCGGCTGCCGCTGTTGCAGCACTGGCCGGCGTTGAAATAGATGCCGAAGACGGTGGCATCGACGGCGGCATCCCAGTCGCAATCGGGGAAGATGATTTGCGGGTTCTTGCCGCCGAGTTCCATCGACACCTTCTTCAAGGTCTGCGCCGACTTGGCCACCGCCTGCTTGCCAACGGCGGTGGAGCCGGTGAACGACAGCATGTCGACATCGGCATGCGTCACCAGCACGTCGCCGACCACGCTGCCGCGACCGACCAGTATGTTGACAACGCCGTTGGGAACGCCTGCCGCGATCAGGATCTGGCCCAGCATCACCGTGGTGCCCGACGTGACCTCGGCCGGCTTGACGACCGCCGTGCAGCCTGCTGCAAGTGCGAACGGCAGCTTCTGGCTGACGATCAGGAACGGAAAGTTCCAGGGCGTGATGATGCTGACAACGCCGATCGGCTCGCGCAGCACGACGCCTAGCGTCTGGGCGCCGAGCGTGTTGTAGCTGTCGCCGTGCAGGTTGCGGGCCAGCGTGGCCGCGTAGTGCCACAGATCGGCAGCGCCTTCGATTTCAGCCACCGACTGGGCCAGCGGCTTGCCGTTTTCGAGTGTCTCCATCAAGGCCAGCTCGTGCTTGCGCGCCAGAATGCCCTCGGCCACGCTGCGCAGAATGCGGGCCCGCTCAGCGCCCTTCATGTGCGGCCAGGGGCCGTCGTCGAAGGCGCGGCGGGCGGCGGCGATGGCGCGCTCTGCGTCGGCAACGCCAGCCTCGGCATAGACCGCCACCACGGTGTCATGCGCCGGCGATTTGCGTTCCTGCGTTCGGCCATCGGCGGCGTCGGACCAGACGCCGTCGATCAGCAGTTGGCCACGGAACGGTGGGCGGCTCAGCGCCTCGGAGATCGAAAATTCGGGGTGGCTCATCGTGGGTTTGCTGGGTCGATTCGGTTGGGGTGGGGCCGGGTCGGGTGAGTTCGGATCACCGGCCCAGGTAGTTCGGCGGCCGCTTTTCGCGGAAGCTGCGAATGCCTTCTGCGGCGTCCTGGGTGCTGGCGGCAAGGGCACCGGCCATCGCTTCGAGCGTGGCCGCCACGTTCTCGCCCGCAGCGGCGTTGATCAGTTGTTTGGTGAGCTGCAAGGCGACCGGCGCCTTGGCTGCCATTTCGCGCGCCAGCGTCTGTGCACGAGACTGCAGCTCACCGGCCTGAACCACCTCGTGGACCAGGCCGCTGGCCAACGCGTCGGCGGCAGACACCCGCGCGCCGCTCAGCGCCAGGTACTTGGCCCGGCTGGCGCCGATCAGTTGCACCAGCCGCTGGGTGCCAGACCAGCCGGGGCAGGTGGCGATCGATGCTTCTGGCAGCGCGAACTGCGCATGCGCTGCCGCAATGCGGATGTCGCCGGTGATCGCCAGTTCCAGGCCGCCGCCGAACGCATGGCCGTTGATGGCCGTGATGACCGGTTGGCGCAGCCGCGCCCACTGGTCGAACACCTGGTGGCCGCGGCTGACCCAGCGGCGCCACATGTCGAGTGGTTGCATCGCTGCCCACTGGTTGATGTCGGCACCGACACAGAAGGCTTTGTCGCCGGCACCGGTCAGGATGACGACACGAATGTTGGTGTCGGCGTCGAGCTCGCGAACCACCTGTTCAAGCTGGTCGAGCATGGCCGGCGTCAATGCATTGAGCTTGACCAGCCGGCTCAGCGTGACGGTGGCGACGCTGCCGTCGCGATCAAGCTGCACAAAGGACTCAGCCACGGCGATGCTCCTCGGCCTTGAGTTGCAGACCAAAGGGCGCGTCGGTGAACAGCGCGGCGTCCATCAGGCGCAGCTCGGGGGCCACACGCAGCGCAATCTCGGATTGACCCAGCACATCGCGCTGCAGATCAATGCCCGGCGCAATCTCGCGCACCACCAGTTCGCCGTTTTCCAGGTCGATCACGCAGCGCTCGGTGACGTAGGTCACGCGCTGGCCGCGCTCGCGGCCGATCACGCCGCTGTAGGTGATTTGCTCGACCGAGTTGACGAACTTGCGCGTCTTGCCTTCCTGCAGGATCGTCAGCTTGCCGCCGCCGACTTCGAGCTTGGCGCCGGCGGTGAAGAAGCCCGAAAAAACGATGCGCTTTGCGTGCGCGGTGATGTCGACAAAGCCGCCGCAGCCCGCCGTGAGGTAGGGCTTGGCGCCGAGCTTCGAGACGTTCACGCTGCCGGCGGAGTCGACCTGCAGGAACGACAGCAAGGTCACGTCGAAGCCGCCGCCCTGAAAGTAGGTGAACTGGTTGGGTGAGGCCATGATGGCGTCGGCATTCGACGCACAACCAAATGCGAAACCCAGCAGCGGCATGCCGCCGACCGCGCCTTGCTCGATGCTCCAGGTCACTTCGCCGTGCAGGCCCTCTTCGAGCAGCACGCGCGGCACGTTGGCCGAGATGCCGAAGCCGAGGTTCACCGTTTGCCCGTGGCCCAGTTCCATGGCGGCGCGCCGCGCAATCACCTTTTCGGGGCTCCACACCTGCGGCTCGAAGCTGGCCAGCGGCTGCGCGATTTCGCCGCTGATGGCCGGGTCGTACGGCGTTTGTGTGGTTTGCCACTGGTCGGCATCGACGACGATGTAGTCGACCAGGTTGCGCGGCACGCGCACATCGTGCGGGCGCAGGCTGCCATGCGCAACCACGCGTTTGACCTGTGCAATCACGATGCCGCCGCTGTTGCGGGCGGCCAGTGCCTGGTCCAGTGCGCCGAGCAGCGCGCCTTCGTGTTCGTAGGTCAGGTTGCCGTGCTCGTCGGACGTGGTCGCGCGAATGATGGCCACCTGCGGCGCAATGGCCGGAAAGTAGAGCCACTGCTGGCCGTCGAAATTCAGCTTGCACACCACCGGGTTGCGGGCGGCTGCGTCGTTCATCGCGCAGCCCTGCTGGTCGGGGTCGACAAAGGTGCCGAGCCCCACCTTTGTCAACACGCCGGGCCGCTTGGCGGCGGCGTCGCGGTGCATGTCGTAGAGGATGCCGCTGGGGATGTTGTAGGCCTCGATCTGGTTGTCGATCACCATTTGCCAGATGGCCGGCATCGGCAGCGACGACGGGCCACTCGGGTACGAGCCCGCTAGCACGCGTGCCAGCAGACCCGGCTTGGCAAGGTGGTCGATGCCCTTGATGCCGTACAGGTCACCGGCCGCGATCGGGTTCAGCGTGGTCAGGCCGCGCGGCAAGCCCTCGCGCTCGAAACGGGCGCCGATCGCTGCCAGCACCTTGTCGGGGCAGCCCAGACCGCTGGACGAGCTGATGCTGACGACGTCGCCAGTGCGAATGAGCGCGGCTGCTTGCGCCGCAGTGATCACTTTGTTCATTGAACCTAGATTCCGCAGTTGGACGCGCCCGAGTGGGCTGTGATGCGGTGCGCTGGCAAGGCGCGACGACGCTGCGGGCTCATGCCCGCGAGGAGGAGCAACGCCGTCAGCGCGCCGTAACGCGGCTCAATCGGGCGCGTAGCGCTCTCACCCAACAGGTGAACGTTGTCGTGGGTACAAATGTCAATGTTCATGCGGTGTAGCCAACGGAGGGAAGCGGTCAACTGCGGAACCTAGGTTGGAGGGACGTGGCTTGAAAGGAGTCGATGCGCACCGATTCGCCGGTGCGGCAGGCCTCGGCGATGGCCAGCGCGGCGGCCAGCGAACGCAGCCCGTCGACGGCCGTGGCCGCCGGCTCGGCTTCGCCGCGCAGGGCCGCGCAAAACCGGGCCACGCCCCGGGCGTACAGGCTTTCGTGCTCGACGGCGACCACGCGCTCGCCGCTGGCGTCGCGCAGCACCACCTCGCCCACCGGCTGCTGCGTCATCACGTTGCGGCCGATGACCGAACCCCGGTCGCCGTGGATTTCGATGCCGGTGCCGGCGAACGGCGTGGTGAAGGCGTCGTGCAATTGCGCCAGCACGTCGTTGTCGAAGCGCAGCACGGCCATCACGCCGTCTTCCAGTCCTTCGCGGGCCATGTAGGCCGACTGCGACAGGCCGATGGCTTCGACCGGCTCGGCGCCGAGGATGAAGCGCAAGGTGTCTGCGTCGTGGACGGAGATGTCGAGAATCACGCCGCCGCCGGCAGCCGGCCGGTCGATGCGCCAGCCCTGCAGGTGCGGCGGCAGGTGCACCGCATGAAAAACTCGTGCGAAAAGCGGCCGGCCGATGGCGCCGTTTTGCACCAGCTCGCGAATCTTGCGGTGCGTTGCCGCGTTGCGCAGGTGGTGGTTGGTGGCCATCACCACGCCGGCCTGGGCGCAGGCGCGGACCATCATCAGCGCGTCGGCCATGGTCAGCGCCAGTGGCTTCTCGCACAGCACGTGCTTGCCGGCCGCCGCTGCGGCGAGCACCTGGTCGCGGTGCAATTCGTTGGTAGTGCTGATGTAGACGACCTGCACCCGAGGGTCAGCCAGCAGGGCGTCGACGTTGGCGTAAGCGCCGGCGATGCGGTGCTGCCCGGCGTAGTCGATGGCGCGTTGCGACTGGCTGCTGGCAACCGCCACCACCTCATGGCCCGGATGGGCGCGAATGGCTCCGATCATGTGCTCGGCGGCAATGGTGCTGGCACCGATCAAGCCCCAACCGATTTGCTGTTGGCTCATGACGCAGTTTGACCTTGAACGCGGTTGAAAGAAGGCATGGAGCGAATTATTGGAACGTTCCAGTAAAACGTCAAGGGTTCAAAGCACGGCCTAGGGAAAGCACTGACACGCGAGGCTACTTGCGACCGGGGGCTGCGGCCTGCACCAGCCGATTGACCGCTTCGGTCGACGTGATGGTGTCGTTGTTCCAGAAGTCGCTCACCACCGCGCGAAGCGCGGCTTGCGTTGCGGTGGGCAACGCCATGTCAACCGCGACCGACGGGATCAGCGCGTTGGCCGTCGAGGTGCCGTCAAAGGCGACCCGCGATGCTTTTGCGCAGTCGTCGAACAGACTCAAATCAACGTTCATGCGCGCCGGGATCGAGCCCTTTCTGCGGTTGAACTTGTCTTGGAATTCCTCCCCCAGCAGCGCGTAGGCCAGGTATCCCTGCGCTTTCTGCGCTTCCCAGTTTCGAAGCTGGAACATCGCGAAGGTGTCGACCACGAACGAGAAGGCGTCGGTGGTGCCGGGTGCGGCGGTGCAGTTGAAGTCGCGCCCAAGTTGGCGGCCGGCCGCGAAGAATTCAGCCTTGGCCCAGTCACCCATGAACTGGAACGCGGCCTTTCCTTGAATCACCATCGCGGTGGTGGCATTCCAGTCGCGGCCTTTCGACTGCGCGTCGGTGTAGGCCTTCAGGCGGCGAAACGCGTCCAGCGAGCGCCGCATCTCGACGCCCGAGAGCGCGGCGGGTTCGAGCCGCAGCAACGCCTTCTTGTAGAACTCGGTGCCGCCCACACCGAGCGCGACCGACTCGAACAGAACGAAGTCCTGCCAAGGCTGGCCGCCATGGGCAATCGGCACATAACCCGCCGCCTTGATCTTGTCGGCGGCCACCAGCAGTTCCTGGAACGATGTGGGCACCGCAGCCACGCCCGATTTCTTCAGCACCTCGGTGCTCGACCACAGCCAGTTGACGCGGTGGATGTTGACCGGCACGGCAACGTAGTGTCCGCGGTACTTGACCTGGTCTCGTACCACGCGGGGCAGCACGCTGTCCCAGTGATCGAAGGTGGCCATTGCATCGAGGTTGGCCAGGTGGCCCTGCGCAGCCCACTCCTGAATGGCTGGCCCTTTCATCGACGCCGACGCCGGTGGCGTACCCGCCGCCACCCGCTGTTTGAGCGCCGCCATCGCGTTCTGGCCCCCACCGCCGACCACCACAAAGTCTCTCCAGGTGTGTCCCCGCACCGCCAGCGACGCCTTCAGCTGCTCTACCGACCGCGCTTCTCCTGCCGAGGTCCAGAAGTGCAGCACCTCCACTTCGCCGGCACCCGCGTCGCGACCGCTGCACAGACCCACCACCAGCAAACCCAGCAGCGCACGGGCCAGCGCGCGCACGCGTCTGGCCCGGTGGGCAGGGCCAGGCTTCGGCGCGTCGATGAAAGGTGGGTTTGAAGTCATGCTGGAGCCTTGGTTGGAACGTTCCATTAAACTTCGGTGATGTGCTGGCGCTGCTCAGGGAAAACACCGGACTGGCGGATGACGGCGACTACAATTTCACGCCTCATCCCGTCGCGCGCTGCCTGACTTGACCGTTGTCGCCACGCGCCTAGACTTCGCCAACCCGTCAACGCAAACAATATTTGGAACGAAGTGAACCCGTCGGCGCTGCCGGCTCAGAGACTGAGAGTTTTTCGCAGCGGCGGCATTTGCTCCCTCGCCTTTTTGGGGAGAGGGGGAAACACAAAAAAACTCTCACGCTCTCAGGCCACCCAACGGAACCCCGATGAACAGCAAACCAGCCAAGCCCGCCCGGGCCTTGACGATCATGGATGTCGCCGAAGCAGCAGGGGTGTCGAAGTCGACGGTGTCGCTGGTCTTGCGGGACAGCCCGTTGATCCGTGAACAGACCGCCCAGCGCGTGCGCGACGCCGCGCGAAAGCTCGGCTACGTCTACAACCGGCGTGCGGCCGAACTGCGCGGCCAGTCGTCCAACATCGTGGGCGTGGTCATCAACGACCTGATGAACCCGTTCTTTGCCGAGGTGCTGGTGGGCATCGAGCGCACGCTGGTGGACGCCGGCTACATCGTGTTGATGGCCCACACGCACGAGAACCTGGAGCGCCAGCGCAAGGTGCTGATGTCGATGCGCGAGCAGCACGCGGTCGGCATCCTGATCTGCCCCGCGCTGGAAACGCCCAAGACGCTGGCCAAGGAAGTGGGCTCGTGGGGCATTCCGCTGGTGGTGATGGTGCGTTCGCTGGGCGCCGGCAGCTACGACTACGCGGGTTCGGACAACGAGAAGGGCGTCGCGATGGCCACGCGGCATCTGATCGGCGCCGGGCATGCCCGAATCGGCTTTCTGGGCGGGCGCTCGGGCGTCGTCGGTGAGCAACGGCTGCGCGGCTACCGCAGCGCGCTGGCGGCCGCCGGCATGGCGGTGGATGAACGCCTGATCGTCGCCTCTGACCCGAACCGGTCGGGCGGGCGCGAGGCCATGGCCACGATGCTGCGCATGCGCCCCCGGCCCAGCGCAGCGGTTTGCTACAACGACGTGGTCGCCTTCGGCGCGCTGATGGCGCTGGGCGAGCAGGGCCTGCGTGCCGGCGACGACTTTGCCTTGATCGGCTTCGACAACGTGCTCGACGCGGCGCACTCGAACCCGCCGTTGAGCACCGTCGACATCCGCCCCGGCGAACTGGGCGAGCAGGCTGCCGCCGCACTGCTGGCGCGCCTTGCCGACCCGTCGATCAAGCGCCAGGTGTTCCTGTCGGAGCCGAAGCTGCAGCTGCGCCAGTCGGGTTGAGCTGAGCGGCGATGCCTGCTGCGGTTGTCGCTATTGCGCTGACCGATGCCAGCGCGCTCGCCGTCGCGTACGTGCGAAGCGTTCGGTGTCGCGCACCACCCGCTTCAATCGCCCACTGCGCTTCGCATGGCGGCACGGCGCTTCGCACAGGCAGCAACTGCCGTCGACTCCGTTGCCCACACTTCGAACTCATGAATTAACGGAGTGAAGCTGTGGATTCCATCTCAAGCTCGTCGAGCCGAAAGCGCCCTCGCGAAGATGCGGCATCGAATGCGCCAGGGCGGGGCACCCCGCCGCAGTCGCGCGTCAGCGCGCGCGCCGGTCAGGGCGTTGGCGGCTTGTCGCCCCCATCACATGCGAGCAGCTCGGCGACGTCGACATCGTCCGCGCCGACAGCGGCGACAAAGCCGATCTTCAACTCCGACGACGAAAGCACGCTTCGGGAAAGCAAGCCGGTCTTGCTGCTTCAATACTCTTCAACCGGCGGCGGTCACACCGAGCGATGCCTGCTGCCCGTGTTGGAAGCCCTCAAAGAGGGAACCCTGAGCGAGGGTGACTGTGTGGTCGTACTGGCACCGCCCCGCTGGGAGCACGACGACAAGGGCAGCCACGTAAGGAAACTCCACGAGTTGGTAAGCGAGCTCAGGGACAAGGGTCTCCATGTTCTTTTGAAGCAGTCCGACAAGACCATCACCGGGCTGTACGAGGACGCCGGCGCGTCGAAAAACGTCGAGATGTTGAAGGAATTCGTTTTGGCGCCGCGTCGAAAAAATAGCGTTCGCTCATCGATTGATCTGCCAACTAAGGACGTTCCCGTGCCGATGGCACAGGCAAATTCTGCGAAGGACATCGTGGCGGCCGTCATGGGCGCGGTGGGCGCGGAGAACTTGACGAAACTGTCTGCCATCGGCGATATGGCGCCGGCTCTGCAAAAGGCCGCTAGAGATTGCGGTATCACGCGCAGTGTGGAGATCGGCAACCACCAGGGGCTGTTTGCCGGGGCCGGATCCGTTTCGCTGGGTGAAAAAAATCGAGCGTACCTCGCCAAGGCTTCAAGCAGCGGTCGATTCAGTCAATTGGCGCTGATCGACTACAACGCCAAGACGAACGTGTTGCCAAAACTTGGGGCGACGTTGAAGTTATTCGGGTTCACTGAGCAAACGACGAAAGCTGTCGCCAGGGACACGGTATTGACGCACCTTTTAAAGCACGCGGTTAAGAACGATCTAGCGTTCGGTAATTACAAGAACGGCATCGTCAAAGCGGAAAACCTCAAAGAGGCAGGCGACGTCAAAGCGACTGTGTATCTCTACGTCAATGCATACACGCAAGGCATCGTCGACCACATCCGCAGCCAGATCGAGAAAAAAGCGCCCGGCTACGACAAAGCCCTGTTCGCCGTGTGCGGCGGTGGGGCCTTTGAAACGGTGCCCAAAGACCAAGCCGTCGAAAATATTCTGTATGCCATGCACGCAGCCAATGCCGACGGCATGACCAGCGGAGGGTTCGGTACAACGAGTGAATACAACTACCTTCGCACAGCCGGTGATTACCAGGGCGACCTCATCGTGGCACCGGTCGAGCACCAGCATGAGCAAGAGGCGAACGCGGCGCAACTGGTGGACATGAGTGAGGGTCGGGTACGTCAGGCCAGTGGTATTGAAGAGATGAAGGCTGCGCTCGATGCCCTGGTCCTGCGTCGCTCCACTGACTCGCAGGTTTTGACGGGCACCATGGAGGAGATGTTCGCGTGCTCTTCAGAACCCGGATCGCACGCCCAGCACGCTGCCAGCCTCCTCGCTGACAAGCCAGAAATGACGCCGAGCGCAGAGGCCGCAATGAAGGCGATGGCGAACTACGAGGCCGAACACGCGCCGAAGGAGGTGCGCCGCATTTTGAAGCTGTACGTGCCCGCCCTGTTGGCCATCATCGAGAAGGAGCCTGTGGTTCGCGTCCTGGCAACTAAGAAAGCTGGCGAGATACAAGAGCTGGACATCGCCGACGCGATCGCGGGCATGAGAGCGGCGGCCGAACTGGGCGGTAACGATGCGCTGCAAGACCTGCTGAAAATCGAAATCAAGAACGTCAACGTCAAGGGCCTGCTAACGGGCTTCGCCAATAAGCTGCAGGAGCTGGTGAACACGCCGGAGGATGAACGCCAGGACGCGGCCAAAAAGGTGCTTGAGGAGCTCGCGTACAGGGCGCTTGTCTTGGGCTGGTAAGCCCGATGCTGTCTGCACACGTCTAGTCCCCCTTCACGTCAGCATCTTGACCCGACCATTCGGGAATCAGATCCATGGACTACCAATTGCCCGCGCCACGCATCGCTGTCGACGACGCAGCGCCGCCCGCCCCCCATACCGCCGCCGAGCCGCTGGCGGCACCCGAAACTTCGCCACGTTCGCGCTGGCCCGCGTCGTCGGTGCGCACCGCGCTGGGCGTGCTGGCGCTGCACGCCAGCAGCACCTCCGGCGGGCCGACACGGCCCGATGTGAGCGGCAGGCCGCGGCGCGCGCCCATGGTCTCGGGACAATCAATGGGGCTCGCGCAAGCAGACGCAGTGGCGCGACAGGCGAACCGGGCCATGCACGCACTGCACCCGGTGGCGCAAGCCGCACGCGGGCTGGCCAGCACGCCGCAAACGCTTCACGGCATGTGCAGCGAAGCCGGCTTTTGCGCGGCGGTGCACACGATGTTCGGGCCCGCGCCGGCCGACGCAGCGCCGGCCGCGCGGCCGCTCGCTCTGGTGCCGCCGTCGACCGACGCGGCAGCACCGTTCATTGCGCCGCTGGTGCTGGCCACCGCGCTCAAGTCGATGGGGATCGCATCGCTCGCAGAGGCCGAAACTCTGCTGCAGGCCACCGCGAACGGCGAGCCTTCGGCGGCATCGTTCCGGCTCGAACGCATGTTGGCGGCCAGCGTGCCGGGCACCGAGGCGCTGCGGCACCTGCGCGGTTTGCAGGACCAGCCTGACCGCCTTGCGGCGCAGCGTGACAGCCTGTCGATTTGCGCGGCGCTCGAGCGCCAGGGGTTCGGGCTGAATGCGCACGCGTCGGTGTCGGACGTGGTGCAGGCGCTGCAAGCCATGCCTGAGATGCGCGTGACTCAGCCGCTCGGCACTGCCGACGACGCACCACTGCAGCTGCTGGCGCAGGCCCTGCTGCACGCACACGCACACGCTGACACGCTGGCCCCGGCCCCGAATGCGGAGGCCACGCCGGTTGATGGCCTGCACAAGGCGGCCTTTGTGGCGTGGAAGAAAGGCGCGTTCGTCGAAAGCGGGCCGGGCACCGACTTCAACCGGGCCATCGAGCGGCTGCACAAGTTTTCGACCTACGTTGATCGTGCCGATCACGGGCCGCGAACGCTCGCCAACCTGGGCAAAGACACGCGCGCATTGTTCGGTCGCATGGTGGGCATCGGCAAGTCACCGCTGACACCGATGCGCCACGGGGCGCTGGGCGCTGACCTGGGCCTGCTGCACGAAGAAGCAGCCAAGTTCAAGCAGGTGCTGGGCCACGCACTGGATGCTGCGCTGGCCCCTCTGACCGATGAACTTGCCGACCCCGAAGTTCAAGCCAACCCGACTGAACAGAACAACCGGCTGGCGCGCGCGGCTGTGTTCAGCCTGTGGCGCGAGACCGACCGATCCAAGTTCACCGTCACAGAAGTAATGCAGCGCGC
>JANNBZ010000321.1:0-11586 GCA_031386065.1 Burkholderiales bacterium | reverse complement strand
TCCTGCCGAGACGCTGCGCAAAGCACGCGGCGCGCACCCGGCTGGACGAAGCGCACAAAGTGGCCGATGTACCAGTAGGAGCTCTGGTGCAGCAGCACATCGCGCGCCGCATCAGCCAGGATCGGCGCGCTGCACAGGTTGCCGACGTGATTGGGGCCGCCGGTCTCGTCGAGCAGCAGGTTCCAGTCGATCCAGCCGACCGTCCAGCGGTTCAGGTCGTTGATCATCGAGCGCGCATAGCGCTCGCCCAGCTCCCATGCGCCGGTGTGCGGGCCGCCTTCCTGGCAGCCCTCGGTGAACAGCAGCTGCTTGTCGGGCCAGGCGTCGTGCACCAATTGCACGTGGTCGAAATGGTCGCCGCCGTACCAGTGAAAGCCAGTGCCCCAGACGTACTGGGACGCCTCGGGGTCGGAATAGACCACGCTGGCGCGCTCGACCATCACGTCGCGGTTGTGGTCCCAGATCACGATCTTGATGCGGCCCAGGCCGGCCTTCGCCAGCTCGGGTCCGAGGTGGTCGCGCACGAAGTCGCGCTCTTCTTCGGCGCTGTAGATGCAGGAGTCCCAGCGCTGGGTGGCGGCCGGTTCGTTCTGCACCGACACACCCCAGATCGGCACGCCTTCGGCTTGATAGGCCTGGATGAAGCGCACGAAGCAGCGCGCCCAGGCCTGGCGGTATTGCGGCAGCAGCGTACCGCCGTGGTTCATCTCGCCGTTGCTCTTCATCCAGGCCGGCGGGCTCCAGGGCGAGACGAGCAGCTGGATCGGACGGCCCGCCACGCGCAGCGCGGCTTGAATGAAGGGCAGCAGCGCGCGGCGGTCGCGGTCGATGTTGAAGCTGTGCAGGTCCACGTCGCCCGCCACATCGACATGGGCGTAGTTGCCAAGGGCGAAGTCGCAACTGTTCATGTGAACCCGGCACATCGTGTAGCCGTGGCCGGCGTCGGGGTCGGGGTCGAAATAGTCGCGCAGCAGTTGCTCGCGCTCGGCGACGCCCAGGCGCAGCCAGGTCACCGCAGCCGCTTCGGTGAACGCGCCGCCGAAGCCCTCGATGGTCTGGAAGCGTCGCTCGGTATTCACCAGCAACACGGGCAGGCTTGCATCCGCGTCACAGGGCTTGAGCGGCGCCTGCTCGGTCAGGCGCGCGCCGGTGTCGCACGCTGTCAGGAAGTGGCGCATGGCTGGGGGCGCAGGCGCGCGAGCATGTCGGCCGTCACCAGCGTGATGCCGTTGTCGGTGCGGGTGAATCGTTCGGCATCGACCACCGCGTCTTCACCGATCACCAGACCGTCGGGGATGCTGCAACCGCGCTCCACCACCACTCGGCGCAAGCGCGCGTGGCGTCCGACCTCGACCTCGGGCAGCAGCACCGACCACTCGACGCTGGCATACGAGTGCACGCGCACCGCCGAGAACAGCACCGAACGCAGCACCGAGCCCGAGATCACGCTGCCGCTAGCGACCAGCGATTCGACTGCCATACCGCGCCGGTCGGACTGGTTGTGAAGAAACTTGGCCGGTGCCAGTTCCGCGTGATGGGTCCGGATCGGCCAGTGGGTGTCGTACAGGTCGAGCTGCGGCTTGGCCGACGTGAGATCGATGTTGGCCTCCCAGTAAGCGTCGATCGTGCCGACGTGGCACCAGTAGGGCGTGTTGCCGGGGGCCGTGCCGACGCAGCTCAGCGCGAACAGGTGCGCTGCGGCATTGCCGCTGCGCACCGCGCGCGCAACGATGTCCTTGCCGAGGTCGTGGCCAGCCGCCGGGTCGGCTTGGTTGCGCGCCAATTCAGCAAAGAGGTACTTCGCGTTGAAGATGTAGATCTCCATGCTGGCCAGCGAACGGTCGGTGCTCCCCGGCACGCAACGTGGCTCGGCAGGCCTGTCGGCGAAATCGGTGATGCGCTCTTGCTCGTCCACCACCAGCACGTTGAAGGCACGCGCTGCGTCGCGCGGCACCTCGGTGCAAGCCACCGTGCATTCGCGGCCCTTGGCAATGTGGTCGGCCAGCATCGACGCGTAGTTCATCTTGTAGATGCAGTCGCCACCGAGCACCAGCAGAAACTCGGCGTTGTAGCGGTCGACGATGTCCTGGGTCTGCGACAAGGCGTCGGCGCTGCCTCGGCACGATGGATCCTCGTCGCTGCGCTGGCGTGGCGGCAGCGCGGCAACGAACTCGTTGGCCTCGATCTTCAGGAATGACCAGCCGCGCTCCAGGTGGCGCAGCAGGCTGTGGCTCTTGTACGGGGTGATCACACCGACCCGGCGGATGCCCGAGTTCAGGCAGTTCGACAACGCGAAATCGACGGTTCGGAACTTGCCGCCGAAATGCGCCGCGGGTGTGGCGTGGTGGCCGTTCGGTCGGGGCGGGCCGCCGCTGCTGTCACCGGCCAGCACAAGTGCGATGGCGCGCTGAGGCAGGTGCAGGCGTTTCCTAGGGTCTTGCGCAGGCATGGCGCGCTGGTGCAATCGTGAGGTCGGCCCGCCCGCAGCGCAGCGCGGCAAGGCGGGCCGAGGCCGATCTACCGGGACCAGTGGATCGCGTCGATGTTGAGCTTCGTCGTGATGTTGGCGTTGGTCGCCTTGCCGGTGAAGCTGTAGCGGTCGGCGATGATGAAACGTGACAGCACCAGCGACAGATCGAGCTTCGGGTTGGCGGCAGCAAAGGCCGACAGTGGGATCGTTACCGCGCACCACGCTCCCGTGTTGCAGTAGCCATAGTCGCCATTGCCGATCTGCAGGTAGGCCTCTTGGACATCGCGGTCTTGGGTGTCACTTGAGATGCCGATTTCGATCTTGCCCGGGTAGGTGGTGTTGATGTAGAAGCGCACGCTTCCGCCCGCAAACCCCGACAGGTTGGCCGTTGTCGCCGGCGTAGTCGCTGACTGGTTCAGGAAACCCCAGCCGTAGTTCTTCGGCTGCGGGGTGATCTGGATGCTGTGCGTGGCGTCGCCAGGCGCCGATGTGGTGGTCACCTCTGGCGCCGCGACGCTGTCGCCGTCGAACGCGTCCCAGCGCAGGTCGGTCGGCCGTGCTTCGGAAGCGCCGCGCGCGGCCTCGGAGAACAGCGTGTACTTGTTTTCCGCAACGACAGCGTTGACCGTGGGCACCACAAAGTAAAGCGCGTCGGCATCGGTGTAGGTGCCCGGCGCGCAGGTCCAGGTGACGCCGCAGGTGCCAAGCGACTGGATCGCGTAACGCGCCTGGCGCTGCTTGTTGAACAGCCCCCAGCCGTCATCGCCCTGCTTCCAGGGTTCGTCGAACGCCTCGAAATAAACCACCGCCTTCGGCCCGGCGCCGGTCCGGCCTTCGGCGGCCCAAGCGTTCAGCCGGTCGAGGTACATCTTCTGGTTCGCGGGATGGGCGCGGAAGGGCAAGCGCGGGTCAATCACGTTCCAGCCTGTCTCGCCGATGCTGACCGGCATGCCGGTCAGGCCTTTGCTGTCGAGGAAGCCGCGCACCTGGTTGTACTGCCGCTTGGTCTCGACCAGGGCAGCGTCCATCATCGCCGCAGCGCGGTTGGCGGTGGCCGCGTCCTTCTGCCGCCAGTTCCACAGCGTGGGATTGAAGAAGGTGTCCAGTTCGACGTAGGTGTGAACGGACGCGAAGTCGACCTCGTTGAGGATCACGCTCGACAGGCCGGCCCAGGCGGCGAAGTTGTCGTCGGTGGTCACCGGCTGAGTGATCTGGTTGCGCACCGTGCGCAAATAGCCGGCAAGCGTTTCCGGGTTGGTCCGCACGCCTGAAAAGTCCACCTGGGTTTCGTTGCCAACGCTGACGGCTAGGATGATGTCCTTGAACTGGGGGTCGGTGGCCAACGCCACGGCACGCGCGATTTCCGCCTGGTTCGCCGCATAAATAGCCACTTTTTCGGCCGCCGTCGCGTAGGTATCGCCGCCGGTGTAGACACCCAACTGCACCCGCATGTCCAGGTTGTACTGAGAGATGACTTGCAGGGTTTGCTTGGCCACCTTGTCTGAACTGCCGAACAGGCGGATCAAGCGGAAACCGCCCGCGAGCAGCAGGTCGAGGTCTTGCTTGATGTTGGCCGGCGGGATCACTTCGCCGTCCAGACCGGCGTTGTTGACGGCAGTGCGGTACGGCGAATAGCTCACCGCCTTGCGGCTGGTGAACTCGGGGCTCAGCGGGCGAGCCTGCACCCCCGTGACCGGGGTGGTGCCGCCGCCACCGCAAGCGACCAGGACGGCGGCCAGCAGGCCGGCGAGTGCAACGCGAATCGACCCGCCACCGAAGATGATGTGCTTCATGAAATAGACCTTGAGCTTGTGCAAATCAGAAAACGTAGACGGCACCGGCACCGAACCAGGTGCCGCGCGATGTCAAACGCGAATCGATGTTCGTGAAGGCCGAATTGCTCGGCATGCTGGTCGGCGAGAGGCCCTTTCTGGCGTAGTTCACCATGCCGGCCAGGCCGTAAAACTGGAACCCCTGACCGTAGTCGTAGTTCAGGCCGATGCTGTTGATGGTGGCCGAGTTGGACTGCCCGCGGTCAGTCGGGTTGGCGGTGGCTGCAGCGCCCAGATGAACCATGCCGGTGGAGGCCGTCCACTTGCCCATCTTGTAGCGCGCACCGAGCACCACGTCGAGCGAGGTCGCTGGGTAGCCCCTGTAGACACCGCCGCCGAGATCTTTGCTCCAGTCGACATTGAACGGGTTGTTCCAGATGTCGAAGCCGCCCGGGTTGACGTTTCGTGATTGCAGAAACTTGGCGTAGGCGCCGCTCCAGCGGTTGCCGCGCATGCCGGCGGAAATTTCGATTTTGGAGTCGACCTGGTAGGTCGCCATCACCATCGCAATGCTCTGGCCGGAGCTGCCCAGCGATTGGTCGAATCTGCGGTCGTAGAACAGGCTCGTGAACGGGCCATGGCCGAAGGCGCTCGGCGTGCCGTTGCGGGAGTTCTGGTACATGAAGTCGACGCCCAGATCGCCGCGCCCGTAGTGAGCCCAGACTTCCCAGAACCTGGGCTTGTTCTTCTGCCAGCCGCCCTTGCCCATGTCGTAGGTCGCTTCGAGCACGACATCGCCCTCGGCCACGTCGAGTGGGCGCGACGTGTAGCGAATGGCCCGCGTCAGCAGGCCGTAGCCGGCACCGCTCGAGCCCCACGCATCGGCCAAACCGATGTTGGTGCCGAACGGGTAGTCGGCCATGCTCCATGCGCGTGTCTGCATGGCGCCGACGCGCAAGCTGCCGTAATCCTCGTGCCCGATCGCAACACTCGCGTCGTACAGAAAGCCCTTGAAGTCTTCCTTCCCGTCGCGCCACCGCTGACTCAGCAGGCCGGACAGCTTGAAGCCGCGCGGCAGGTCGAACTTGGCCGCCAGATAGGGCTGCAACAGCGTCACCGTGGTGGTGCCGGCACCGTAGGCCTTGCCCTGCACCAGCTCGTCAGCCCAGGGGAATTCCTTGGACGCGAACTGGTCGACCTGACACCGTTCCTTCGGGCAGTAATCGCTGACGCGGGTGACTTCAGCCTTTGCGAAACCGGTCAGCGAGAACGGCCCGAAATCCAGCGCCTGGCTCGCCAGGGGCAGCACCAAAGCCGCAACGGCAGGGCCCAGGCGCAGCGTGCCTCGCAGGACCCCGCAGCGGGCGGGGTCGTTGCTGCGTGCCGTGGGCATGAGCGTGGAAATTGTGTTCATTGTGGGTCGACGCCGGGAGTTCGTGAAATCGCTTTCATAAGGGTAGTGCGGAATGCTTGTCCCAGTCAACATTCGATGCCTCCGTGTTTTCCCGCAGCCAGTGGGCGATCTCGACTTCAAGCCGGCTCTGCGGGTAAACAGGTGGATGCCGTATGAAAGCGATTTCACTATCATTTCTGCTCGCGGCGTTTGATGCCCGCAGAGGAATGCAGACATGAAGTTCATCCACGGCTGTGGGCTCGCCTTGTTCATTGGATGCGGCATGCTCGCCAGCGCTGCCGCGCAGCCCGTCAAGCTGGGCTCGGCCACCTACTTTCTGGCACCCAAGGGAAGCGACAAGGGCATGCCGGCGGCGCCCCTGCGCACCGATGCCTTGCAAAAGACAGCGGCGCAAACCAATCAGTGGTATTCGACCCTGGTCTTCAACCCCAAGCCCGATCCGATCTTTGCCCAACCGCTGACGGTCAAGACCACGCCGGCGGGCCTGGAAATGGCGCTGCCCAGCAAAGAGGTTGTGCCCAGCCCACGGCGCGACGTCGAGATCAAATACGCCCATAAAGACCCGTTGGTGATCTCGCCCGCCGGGTTCGAGCCGGGGGTCGCCAAGCTTGCCAAGGCCAGCGACTGGTCGATCGACATCTCGATGGCCCGCGACGCCGATCAGTTCACGGCCACCGTGGCGCACGGCAGCCCGTACGTGTCGTTCCAGCTTTCGCGCGGCGACGTGCGCTTGCGCCTGCCAGCGGCCGCAGAAACCATCGCCAGCGCCGATCCGCGCGTGCTGGCGTTGCGCGTCAAGGGCAAGGCCTACGCACTGTTCGGCCCGACCGGCGTGCGCTGGGAACCGGTGTCGCCGACGGAATGGCTGGGCCGCCTGCCGGTGGGCAAGGGCTACGTCTCAGTTGCGGCGCTGCCCGACGACAAGGCCGACACGCTGGCGCTGTTCACCCGCCACGCCTATGCGTTCATTCAGGACACGCGCGTCGAGTGGCGCTACGACGCAGCCGCGAGTCAGGTCGAGTCCACGTTCAAGGCCAGCACGCGCACGATGGAGGGTACCGACAACGGTCCCCTGCTCGGGCTTTATCCGCACCAGTGGTTCAACAACCCTGCGGTCGAGGGCAAGCTGGGCCCGGCCTTCGACAGCGTGCGCGGCAAGATCCGGTTGCTGGCGGCAGCCGAGTTCAAGACCCGCTATGCCTACACCGGCTTCGTACCCTACTGGCCGGGCATCAAGGAGTCGCCACGGCTGGCCGAGCTTGGCGATCTGATGAGCAAGGACCAGCGTGAGGCGCGCCGCATGATGCTGCAAGAGGGCAAGGGTGCGTACTGGCAGGGCAAGGGGCTGCAGCGCAACCTGAAACTGATGGACGTCGTGGAGCAACAGGGCAACCTCGAGGGCCGCGACCAGTTGCTCGGCATGATCAAGAAGCGCATCGAAGAGTGGTTTTCGGGTGACAGCGCGAAGGGCTATTTCCACTACAACAAGGCGCTCGGCGCGGTGGCCAGCTACCCCGACGAGTTTTTCACCGTCGAGCAGATCAACGACCACCACTTCACCTACGGCTACTGGATCCGCACGGTCGCTGAGATCGCCCTGCGCGACCCGGCGTGGGCGGCCAAGGACAAATGGGGCGGCATGATCGACCTGCTGATCGCCGACATTGCCACCACCGAACGTGGGCGTGCCGACTTTCCGTTCCTGCGCAACTTCGACCCCTATGAGGGCCACTCGTGGGCGTCCGGCATCGGCGGCGTTGGCGAGTACGGGGCCTTCGGCAACAACCAGGAATCGTCGTCGGAATCGATCAACGCCTGGGCCGGGTTGATCTTGTGGGGCGAGATCAACGGCAACCGCGAACTTCGCGACCTGGGCATGTTCCTTTACGCCACCGAAATTGAGGCCATCAATCACTACTGGTTCGACATTCACGGCCTGGTCTTTCCGCCCGAGTACAAGAACGTCGAGGTCAGCCAGGTCTTCGGCGGCCAGTACATCCACAACACCTGGTGGACCGACGAGCCGCGCCAGATCAAGGGCATCAACCTGCTGCCCATCACCACCGCGTCGATCTATCTCGGCCGCGATCCCAAGTACGTCAAGCGCAACCTCGGCGCCTTGAAGCCGGAAATGGAAACCTACGCGCAGTTCGGCAAGAAACCGCCCTACCCGCCGCCGGCCGACATTTGGCAAGACATCTTCGCCAAGTACATGGCGCTGGCCGACCCGGCGCAAGGTCTGAGCAGTTGGGACCGTTGGGGGTCGGCCGAACTGGGTGAAACGAGAACGCACACGCTGCACTGGATGCTCAGCCTGAACGAAATGGGCGTCCCCGATTCAAGTGTCAGCGCCGATGCGCCGCTGTACTCGGTGTTTCGCAAGGCCGACGGGCGCAAGACCTACCTGGCCTTCAACGCCACGAAGGCGCCGCTCACGGTGCGCTTCAGCGACGGCAAGGTGTTGAGCGTGCCGCCCGGCTCGCTGCAACGCGCTCAATGACGCCCACCCCGCCGACGCTCGACCTCAACCTCAAAGACGTCGGCGTCGGTGGCCTGAACTGCTAAGGGAAACCGATAGTCGCCCGCCCATTGCCAAGCCCATCGGCGCGCCCTATGCTTCAATGAAAGCGCTTTCACGTTGGTCATTCGCGCACCAGACGGCAATGCATCCTGGTCGCGATTTCCCCCTTGAGCGGCGCCGTCCTCTGTCCACCCTCCACCCGTCGACACCGACTTGACTTCGACCCTGTTCTGAAAGTCCCGCAATGAGCCAGATCACGAAACCGGTCCAAATCTCTGCCGCCACCCTGGCAGCTTGTTTGTTCTTGAGCGCTTGCGGGGGTGGCGACGCAGAACCCCCGCCGACAGCGAGCTCCGCACCGGCACCGGCTCCGGCGCCAACGCCACCTCCTCCCCCACCACCAGCGCCCCCAGCTCCAGCCCCGGCAGGCCTGATTGCCTCGTTCGATGAAACGACGGCGTTGCCCTTCGTCGGCTTCAACGGCGCGGAGGGGACGACCATCGAAACCGGCCCCGTCGGCGGCAGCGGCAAGGCGCTGAAGATTCTCAGAATCGGCGGAGACGTCTTCGCTGGGGCCTTCGTCACCACCGGCACGATCCCCTTCACAGCCACCAAGACAACGATCACCGCCCGGGTCTACTCACCGACGGCCGGGATTCCGATGGTCATCAAGGTGGAAGGCCCTGGCGGTGCGACCTCGGCCGAGATCGCGGCAACACCGGCTGTCGTGGTCGGCTGGCAAACCTTGACCTGGGTCTTCACCGGCCTGGACCTGACCAAGGTCTACGACAAGATCGTGATGCTGCCGCGCTTGGGGACGGTCGACCCCGCGCCCGGCGCGAGCTACTACTTCGACGACATCACGCTGACCGACACCGCCGCGCCCCCGCCTGCGGTGACCGGAGTGCTGGCCAATTTCGATGAAACGACGGCACTTCCCTTCGTCGGCTTCAACGGCGCTGAGGGCACCACGGTCGAGACCGGCCCCACTGGTGGCAGCGGCAAGGCGCTGAAAATTCTCCGTATGGGCGGCGATGTCTTCGCCGGGGCTTTCGTCACCACCGGAACAATTTCATTCACGGCCACCAGCAAGACGATCACCGCGCGGGTCTACTCGCCAACGGCCGGGATCCCGATGGTCATCAAGGTGGAAGGCCCTGGCGGCGCAACCTCGGCCGAGATCGCGGCCACTCCGGCTGTCGTGGTCGGCTGGCAAACCCTGACCTGGGTCTTCAACGGACTGGACCTGACCAAGGCCTACGACAAGATCGTGATCCTGCCGCGCCTGGGCACAGTCGACCCCGCGCCCGGCGTGAGCTACTACTTCGACGACATCACGCTGGTCGGCAGTACCGCACCGCCGCCACCGCCTGCTGCCGTCGCCGCCACGATCGCGACGCTGGACGAGCCCACCGCATCGTTGACCGGCTTCGAGGGCTGCTACGACTCGACGCTGGTGGCTGACCCTGCAGGCGGCACCAACAAGGTCGGCAAGGTCGTCAAACCGGGCAGCGGTGTGCCGTTCTACTGCGGCACCACGGTGGTCACCGTACTGAACGGCGGGCTGCAACGGATTGCGTTCACGGCCAGTGCCACGACCCTGACCGCACGGGTCTGGTCGCCCGATGTGGGCATCCCGGTGCGCCTCAAGGTCGAAGACATCGCCGATGGCACGAAATCGGTCGAGACCGAGGCCACCACCACGGCGGTCGGATGGCAAACACTGACCTTCAACTTTGCCAACGCGGCCAGCGGAACGCCGGTGCTGAACCTGGCAAGCACGTACAACAAGGCGACCATCTTCTTCGACTTCGGAACCCTCGGCAGCGGCAAGACCTACTACGTCGATGACATCACGTTCGTCACCGGCACGGGCACCGATACCGCGCTGGTCACTTTTGACGAGCGGAACTTCGACAACACGCAGTCGCAGCCGTCGATCCTGAACGGCTTCGGGGGTGCCGAGAACTCCACGCTGGTGGGCTATGCCGATGCCGGCGTGCCGGCCGACGGAAGCAAGACCGGCAAACTGGCCAAGGTCGTCAAGAACAACGCCTTCACGTATGCGGGCACGTCGATTCAGCGCAAGCCCAACGACGCGGTACCGACCATTGCGTTCGCCACCGGCGCGACCAAGATGACGGTGCGGGTCTACAGCGCCTACGCTGGCATGCGCGTGCACATGAAGGTGGAGCAATCGGGCCGCCCCGATTTCAACAGCGAGGTCGATGCGTTCACCTCGCTCGTCAACACCTGGGAGACCCTGACTTTCGACTTCGGCCCCGCAGGCAAGCACTTCGTCCCC
The DNA here is from genome assembly GCA_031386065.1 of Burkholderiales bacterium. GTDB lineage: Bacteria > Pseudomonadota > Gammaproteobacteria > Burkholderiales > Burkholderiaceae_C > JANYJJ01. The sequence continues at coordinate 1,104 of JANNBZ010000321.1, read as the reverse complement.
AGCGGCCCCGGCCCCAACGGCTACCAGACGGATCCGCTGCTCCCCGGCTACCTGCCGACCTCGCAACTCGACGTGACCAAGACCTTCAACAAGATCAACATCTTCTTCGACTACGGCCTGGGCGACGCCGGCTACGCTGCCATGCCGGGCACCCGGACTTACTACTTCGACGATGTGAAGTTCACTCCCTGAGCGTGGCCGCGCCGCGCTCGGCGCGGCAGCCGACGTTCTCGGTCGCACAACCTGCAACAGGGCGCCGCGGCGCCCTGTTGTTCTTCTCCGCTGGAGCCATGGCCCACGAGTCCCGTTCCCGCCCGCTCGGCCACCACGCGCAGATGACCAAGCAGCGTTGCTCGTTCGCCGTTTCCACGCTGCACGAGCGCTTTGCAGCCCAAGGCCGCTTTCGCGACTGCCTGGCCGCCACCCCGACTGTCATCATCGACGCGCGGACAGCGCCGGCACTCAGCGGCGCCGCGTCTGCGCTCGACATGGCCGAGTAAGCTCAGCCATGCTCGAAGACCGCACCCACAAGACGGCATTTTTCAGCGCACCGCAATCGGTGACGTCGCTGGTGGCGGCCTTCCTCGAGCCGACGTTGACGGTGCTGGTGTTCCTGCTCGCCACGGTGGGCTTCGGGCAACCGGTGCTGCGCTCCGACCTGGCGCTGTGCGTGTTGGTGATCGCGCTCACGTTTCCGGGGCGCAACCGCTTCAAGGACAAGTTGCTCAACGCCGCCACCGAGATCATCGGCTCGTGGGCCGCGCTGCTGGTGATCCTGTGGCTGTGCGGCTACGCGACCAACAGCCTGTCGTTCTTCAGCAAAGACGTGCTGCTGACATGGGGGCTGGCCACGCCGATCCTGTTGTGGCTGGCGGTGGCTACCGGCCGCGCGGTTCTGCGCCGGCGCGCCGCGCAGCCCGGCTTGCGTCATTCGGCGGTGGTGGTCGGTGCCGGCCCGCTGGGCGCCAAGGTGGCACGCGCGCTGCTCGAAGACCGCGCCGAAGGCCGTGACTTCCTGGGCTGGTTCGACGACCGCACCGATGCCCGGGTCCACACCGACGCCTCGCGCTCGATGCTGGGCTCGCTGAAAGACGTGGCGCCCTA
>JANNBZ010000306.1:0-3971 GCA_031386065.1 Burkholderiales bacterium | reverse complement strand
CAGTTCCAGGCTCAGCGGTGTGCCGGGGCCTTGCAACTGCGGCGTGACGAAGCGGTCGACCACCTGCTGCAGCTGACCGCGGATCACGCGGCCGTCGCCGGTGCGCGTGACCTGGTTCACCACCAGCCGGATGTGCCGGCGTTGCTGCTGCGCGGCCAGCACCTTGATGGTGGCGTAGGCGTCGGTCAGCGAGGTCGGTTCGGGTGTCGTCACGACCACCACCTCTTCGGCCAGCGACACCGCGAACAGCACCACGTCGGAGATGCCGGCGCCGGTGTCGAGAATGATGCGGTCGAAGCGCGGCGCCAGGGTTTCGATGGCGGCCAGCAACTGGTCGCGCACCTCGGTCGTCAGGCGCGAATACTCGACCATGCCCGAGCCGGCCAGCAGCACCCAGAAGCCGCCGGGCGCGGCCAGCACCGCGTCGTCCAGCGTGGCCTTGCCGGTGAACACATCGTGCAGCGTGATCTTCGGGAACAGGTTCAGCACCACGTCCAGGTTGGCCAGGCCGAGGTCGGCGTCGAGCACCAGCACGCGCTCGCCGCGCTGCGCCAGCGCGGCTGCGAGGTTGGCCGACATGAAGGTCTTGCCGACACCGCCCTTGCCGCTGGTGACGGCCGTGATTCGCGCCCGTTTCGTGGAAGGAGCCGAGGGCGAGGTCATTCGAGAAGATCCTGAAACTGTGAGGTGCCGAACAACAGGCCTTTTTCTTCGGCGCTGACCTGGGCCACGGCGGTCGATTCCAGGCAGGCGCGGTTGCGGCCACCGGCCTTCGCGAGGTAGAGCTGGCGGTCGGCGCGCTCGACCCACAACGCGGCCGACGAACGCACCCACTGCGGCGCGAAGGCTCCGCCCAGGCTGATGGTGACCGACACCTGCACGCCGGGTGCCACCGCGATCGGCCGGGTCTCGACCTTGCGGCGAATCCGCTCGGCCACGGTCTGGCCGAAGGCGGCCGGGCAATTGGGCAGGATGATGGCGAATTCTTCACCGCCGAAACGCGCCAAGGTGTCCATCGGCCGCACGCAGTCGAGCAGGGTCTGCGCCACCGACTTCAGCACCTGGTCACCGGCCGGGTGGCCATGGGTGTCGTTGATGCGCTTGAAGTGATCGATGTCGGCCATCAGCACCAGGGCCGGCTCGCCGGCGCGGGCCACGCGGTCGACCTCGCGCGCCAGCGCCAGCTCGAACGGGCGGCGGTTCGCCAGGCCGGTCAGCGCGTCGCGGCTGGACAGGTTGCACAGCCCGTCGATCACCGACTGCAGCCACGCGGGCGAGCCGGGCAGCACATCGGGCGGCATCACGTAACCACCCAGTTCGAGCAGCTGCAAGGCGGACTGCAGCTGCAGCTCACTCGGCAGTCGGTCGTCGGTGGAGGTGGTTTGAGGCACAGAGGGACACAGGTTTTTCGACGCGAGTCTACGGGCAGCCAGCGCGCGCTGCGGATGGAACTGAGGTGATTTTGCGGCGCAGTTCTCGACGCGCACCAGCGTGAACCGACAGCTGCGGCGCCACCGCCACGCCGGGTCGCAAGCGAGCCGCCGGCTACCCATCACCCGTCAACCATCACCCAGTGCCCGGCAGGAACAGCAACTGCAGGTCGTTCAGGAAGTCGAAGCCGCGCGGCGTCGGCTGAGCATCGTGAAGCCCCAGTCGCAGCAGGCCTTGCCGTTCGGCGGCGGCGAGGTCCGCAGCGATGGCAGCGGGCGGCAGGCCGGTGCGCTCGGTGAACAGGGCCAGTTCGAAGCCGTCTTTCAGCCGCGTTGCATTGAGCATGAACTCGAATGGCAGCTCGCTGCGGTCGACCTCGTTTTCCTGCGAGACCGCGTGGCCGCCCAGCGCCTGCGCCATGTAGCGGGCCGGCTCACGATAGCGGACCTGGCGCACCACGCGGTGCGGAAAACTGAGCTTGCTGTGCGCGCCCGCGCCCACGCCGAGGTAGTCGCCGAACTGCCAGTAGTTGAGGTTGTGCGTGCAGCGGTGGCCGGGGCGCGCGAAGGCCGACACCTCGTAGCGCGACAGGCCGGCATCCTCGGTGTGCAGCGCAATGGTGTCGAGCATGTCGCTGGCGGCATCGTCGTCGGGGATGGCGGGCGGGTGCTTCGCGAAGAAGGTGTTCGGCTCGATGGTCAGGTGGTAGATCGACAAGTGCGGCGGCCGGAACGCCAGCGCCTGCTGCAGGTCGGCCTGCAACTCGGCCAGCGTCTGCCCCGGCAAGGCGTACATCAGGTCGAGGTTGAAGGTGTCGAAGGCATCGCTGGCTTCTTCGACGGCGGCGCGCGCCTGGGCTGCATCGTGAACGCGGCCCAGCGCCTGCAACTTCGCGTCGTCGAAGCTCTGCACGCCGATCGACAGGCGCGTGACGCCGGCCGCGCGGTAGCCGCGAAAACGGTCACGCTCGAAGGTGCCGGGGTTGGCTTCGAGCGTGATCTCGCAGCCAGGCTCCAGCGGCAGGCGGGCGCGGATGTCGGTCAGCAACTGGTCGATGGCGGCCGGCGAAAACAGGCTGGGCGTGCCACCGCCGATGAAGATGCTGTGCACGCGCCGGCCCCACACGAAAGGCAGCGCGGCTTCGATGTCGCAGCGCAGCGCGTCGAGGTAGCGCGCCTCGGGAACCGCGCCGTCGTGCTGGTGCGAATTGAAGTCGCAGTAGGGGCACTTTTTCAGGCACCACGGCAGATGAACATACAGCGACAACGGCGGCATGGCGGCCAGCGTGAGCGTGCCGGGACGCAGGTAGCGGGCGAGCACGTCGTCGGACGGCGCACCGATGTCGATGGCGGGCTCGATGCGGACGTTGGCCATCGCTTCAGCCAAGCCGCCAGACCTCGCGCATCTGCGACAGCATCTGCGTCGACGCGATCGCGCGGTGGCTGTGCAGGTTCTTCAACGCGGCGCCCAGCTCGGCCGCGCTGCGACCCAGCTGCGGGATGAACAGCAGCGGGTCGTAGCCGAAGCCGCCCTCGCCTCGCGGCGCATCCAGCAACGTGCCCTCCCAGCGGCCCATCGCGAGCAGCGGCTCGGGGTCGTCGGCGCTGCGCACCGCCACCAGCGCGCAGACGAAACGGGCCTGCCTGTCAGCCAGTCCTTGCATCTTCTCGATCAGCACGCGGTTGTTGTGGGCATCGCCTTTCGGCTGGCCGAACAGCGTGGCGTAGCGGGCCGACAGCACGCCGGGCGCGCCGTTCAGGGCGTCGACGCAGAGGCCGGAATCGTCGGCGATGGCGGCCGACCCGGAATGGTGTGCGGCGTGGCGCGCCTTGGCCAGCGCGTTTTCGACGAACGTGAGGTGCGGTTCCTCGGCCTCGGCGATGCCCAGCGAGCCCTGCGTCACCAGGCCGAGGCCCAGCAGCGCGAACAAGGCCTGCAACTCGGCCAGCTTGCCCGCGTTGTTGGAAGCCAGCACCAGCCGCACCAGCCGCATCACCGGGTGCCTTCAGCGAACCAGCGCGAGCGCGTGGCGCTGTGCCGCGATCAGTTCGCGAATGCCCTTGTCGGCCAGACCCAGCAGCAGGCCCATCTCGTCGCGCGTGAAGGCGGCCCCTTCGGCCGTGCCCTGCACTTCGACGAAGCCGCCGGCGCCGGTCATGACCACGTTCATGTCGGTGTCGCAGGCCGAGTCTTCGGTGTATTCCAGGTCGAGCAGCGGCGTGCCGTCGACGATACCCACCGACACCGCCGCCACCGCACCGCGCAGCGGCGACTTCGCCAGCTTGCCCTGTGCGATCAACCAGCTCACCGCATCGTGTGCCGCCACGTAGGCGCCGGTGATGGCCGCGGTGCGGGTGCCGCCGTCGGCCTGCAGCACGTCGCAGTCGAGCGAGATGGTGCGTTCGCCCAGCGCCGCCAGATCGAACACGCAGCGCAACGACCGGCCGATCAGGCGCTGGATTTCCTGCGTGCGGCCGCTCTGCTTGCCGCGCGCGGCTTCGCGGTCGCTGCGGGTGTGGGTGGCGCGCGGCAGCATGCCG
>JANNBZ010000156.1:0-2045 GCA_031386065.1 Burkholderiales bacterium | reverse complement strand
GTGCTGGGCTTCGAATACGGCTACGCCTCGTCGGAGCCGAACACGCTGGTCATCTGGGAAGCGCAGTTCGGCGATTTCGCCAATGGCGCGCAGGTGGTGATCGACCAGTTCATCGCCTCCGGCGAAGTGAAGTGGGGCCGCGCCAATGGCATCACGCTGATGCTGCCGCACGGCTACGAAGGGCAGGGGCCCGAACACTCCTCGGCCCGGCTCGAGCGTTTCATGCAGCTCGCGGCCGACAACAACATGCAGATCGTGCAGCCCACGTCGTCCAGCCAGATCTTCCATGTGCTGCGCCGGCAGATGGTGCGCATGTTCCGCAAGCCGCTGGTGATCCTGACTCCGAAGTCGCTGCTGCGTGCCAAGGACGCCGGCTCGCCGCTCGCCGAATTCACCAAGGGCGAGTTCCGCACCGTCATCGGGCCGAACCACCCGGACATCGACCCGGCGAAGGTCAAGCGGGTGATCGCCTGTTCGGGCAAGGTGGCCTACGACCTGATGAAGCGGCGCGATGAGAAAAAAGCGCTCGACGTGGTGGTGCTGCGCGTGGAACAGCTGTACCCGTTCCCGCACAAGGCCTTCGCGGCCGAGATGAAGAAGTTTCCGAATGCGACCGAGATCGTCTGGTGCCAGGACGAGCCGCAGAACCAGGGCGCCTGGTTCTTCGTGCAGCACTTCATCCACGAAAACATGGTCGATGGGCAGAAGCTCGGCTACGCCGGTCGTCCGGCGTCCGCCTCTCCGGCGGTGGGCTATGCGCACCTTCACCAGGAGCAGTTGAAAGCCTTGCTCGACCAGGCTTTCGGCAAGCTCAAGGGCTTCGTGCTCACCAAATAAATCGGTGCCGGCGCAGCGCGCGCCAAGCCTGCTCAAGCCGCGCAACGGCGGTACGGGCGGGCCTTCCCCGCGCCCACAGAACAACGAAAGAATGACATGGCAATCGTAGAAGTCAAAGTCCCGCAGCTGTCCGAATCGGTGGCCGAAGCCACCTTGCTGCAGTGGAAAAAGAAGCCTGGCGAAGCCGTCGCGCTGGATGAAATCCTGGTCGAGATCGAAACCGACAAGGTCGTGCTCGAAGTGCCCGCGCCGGCTGCCGGTGTGATGGCCCAGTTGGTGAAGAACGACGGCGAGATGTGCGTGGCCGAAGAGGTGATCGCGCGGATCGACACCGAAGGCACCGTCGCGATCAGCCCGCTGCCCGTCACTGCGGTGCCCGCTGAAACGCCTGCACCGCCGCAGCCGCTCGATGCGCCGCAGGTCGAGGCCGGCAAGATGAGCGGCGTGGCGATGCCCGCCGCCGCCAAGCTGATGGCCGACAACGCGCTGGCCGCGGGTTCGGTGCCCGGCACCGGCAAGGATGGACGCGTCACCAAGGGTGACGTGCTGGTGGCGGTCGAGGCGGCTACCAAGCCGGTGCCAGTTGCCGCGCTTGTGCCTGTGGTTGCGAAAGCAGCGCCCGCTGCCGCCAAGCCTGCGCTGCCCAGCGTGGCCGTGCCGACTGCCGCCAGCCTGGGCGACCGACCCGAGCAGCGCGTGCCGATGAGCCGGCTGCGCGCCCGCGTGGCCGAGCGGCTGCTGCAATCGCAATCCACCAACGCCATCCTGACCACGTTCAACGAAGTGAACATGGCGCCGGTGATGGAGATGCGCAAACGCTTTCAAGAAAAGTTCGAGAAAGAGCACGGCGTCAAGATCGGCTTCATGAGCTTCTTCGTGAAGGCGGCGGTGCACGCGCTGAAGAAGTACCCGATCATCAATGCGTCGGTCGACGGCAACGACATCGTGTACCACGGCTTTTTCGACATCGGCATTGCGGTAGGCTCGCCGCGCGGCCTGGTGGTGCCCATCCTGCGCAACGCCGACCAGATGAGCTTTGCCGACATCGAGAAGAAGATCGCCGAGTTTGGGCAGAAAGCACGTGACGGCAAGCTCTCGCTCGACGATCTGACCGGCGGCACCTTTTCCATCAGCAACGGCGGCACTTTCGGCTCGATGCTGTCCACGCCCATCATCAACCCGCCGCAGTCGGCCATCCTCGGCGTGCA
>JANNBZ010000240.1:0-10654 GCA_031386065.1 Burkholderiales bacterium | reverse complement strand
CCCGCGCCGCGCAGATCGTCGACGCCTTCGACGCCGGCGGGCACGACATCGCGCTGCTGCGCGTGCCGCGCCCGGCGGGCTACGAGCCGCTGCTGCGTGCGCTGTCGACGGAAGCCGACGTGAAGCCCGGCGTCGACACCTGGCTGCTGGGCCAGGAAGACCGCTGCGGAATCGCCCCCCGCAGCGGCGCGGTGGCCAGCGTGCGCGATGCGCGCGACAACCTGCGCATCGAATTCCCTGGTGCGCGCGGTGGCGAATCGGGTGGCCCGGCCATCAGCGGCTACGGCGTGCTGGGGCTGATCACCGATGCCGAAGACCTGAGCTTCACGCTGCACAGCATCGCCAGCCTGGAAGCGCGGCTGCGCGCGCAGAACCGCGACTGGTGGCAACTGGCGGCGGCCCGCAACATTCCGCCGACCGACCCGCTGGCGGCGCAGATCGATTTGTCGGAGACGCTGAACCTGTACCTGTTCGCCGCCAGCAACCTGCAAAAACTGCTGCTGCGCCCGAAGGTGCCGAAGCAGCTGTTCTTCGACTTCGCGAACGATTACAACGTGGCGGTGAACCGCTTCCGGCTGGCCCGCGAGCGCCACGACGCGACCCTGAAAACGCGCTGGCCCGAAGGCGTGCTGGAACAGTGGCAGGCGCTGCGCGACGAACTGTGGCACGCGCACCAGACGTTCTGGAAGCTGAACGACGCCGACTCGCAGACCATCTTCGATCAACAGAAAGCGCCGCCTGCCGTTCAGACAAGCATGCAGGCATTGGAGCCGGAACTGGTGCAGCTGCAGGCCCGCATCCCGGCGTTTTTGCAAACACTGACAAAAGGAGTCACGCCATGAACTCGATTCGTTTCGATGCACGCTCGATGCCTCAACCGGAGGCCTTGTTCGGTATCTCTCGCCGCCAGTTGGTGCTGGGCGGTGCGGCCGCTGCGCTGGCCGTGCCGCTGGCCGGCTGCGGTGGCGCAGCCTTGTTCGCGCCGTTCTTCGTCTTCACATTCGTCGGTGTGGTCGACCGCAAGATCGTCAGCGTGAGCTTCTCGCCGCCGAACCGCGATCAGTCGACAGGCGTCATCGACCTGCAGTCGTTCATCAGCGTGCGCGATCCCAAGAACAACGCTTTTTTTGTCAGCTCGAACTTCGATGGCAGTTTCAACGGGCGCGACCTGCTGATCGCACTGGCCACACCGCTGGCACCGCTGGCCCCCAAGTACGGCGGCGTGTTCGTAGAGGACGGAACCATCGTGCTGACACCGACCGTGCCGGGCCCGCTGCCGATCACCGTGCACATAGACAGGCAGGATCCGCAAGAGGCCCGATTCCTGCCGGCACTGAACGGCGATTGGGTGGGCACCGACGCCAACAATGCGCCCTGGAAACTGAGCCTGGCGAACGACCCGGCCAGCGACCCGGGGGAAGCCGTGGTGTTGCTGGCCGGGAAGGAAGCGCCAGGTACCGCACAGGAAGCACTGCTCAGCGGCTATGCCAGCGTGCACTACATCGAGCTGGACATCGCGCGCGCGGCGGGCACCGTCAAACTCAAGGGAACGCTGCAAGCCGATGCGTCGAAGCTGGTGGTGGGCACACCGCAGGTCACGGCGACCATCACCTTCGAGGGCGGCGGCACGTTGCGCCGAGCGCCCTGAACGGTGGCTGCCGCCGGTCGCGCTACTTCGGCGTTGGCGTGTAGATCAGGTGCAGCGTGCTGGTGGTGCTGAACTGCACGTCCAGCAACACCGGCGTCAGCGTTCCGTTCTCGGCAATTCGGTAGCTCATGGTCTCGGTCGCCAGCAGCGCGACTTGGTCGTAGCTGCGGGTGATGATGTTGGCGATGGCCGTGGTGGCGGTGTCGGCCTTGATTTCGTAGCTGATGATCCGCTTGCCGGTGGTCACTGCCAGGGTGCTGTCGATGTAGGTGATCAGCGTGGCTATCGTGCCCGATTGACCGACCCTCACCGCAGTCGGCCAGTCCAGCGGTGGTGACTCGAACTTGGCGTACTCGCCGCCACTGCCGACGACCGACGAGCCTATCGGCGCGTAGTTCGTGTTGTAGAAGGTGAGCCCGGTGGTGGAATTCGTGGCCGACGAGCAGTTCGTTTTCAACGTCGAGGTCTGCGAGGCGGACACGCCGACAACGCCTTCGAACGTCGCCGCGGTGGCGGGCAGCGTAGCGATTCGGGCCGTTCCAGTGCAGTTTCCGGACACGGTGAAGTCGTCGCTCGCGCCGCTGCCGATGCGGGCCTGGAAACCGGCTTTCAGCGCGAATGTCGCCTCGACGGGTGGGTTGTCAGCGATGGGTGCATCGCCACCTCCGCCGCCGCAGGCAGCGAGAAGGGCGGCCGACAGAAGGGCAGGCGCTGCCAGCTTGAAAAGATCGAAGCTCATGGTTGACTCCTGGAAGGCGTTTGAATGCGCCTGTTGCGCGGAGGTCGAGCGAACGATGCCGCTGCGACATTCGCCCACCCGCCAGCAGGCACTCGCCGGACACTGACGAAACTACGGCCGCAGATCACTCTGCGGCCGTGACTGCAACAGCCAGGCGCTTTTAGGCGCGACGACGAAGTGCGACGAAACCGATGGCAGCCAGACCAGCCAACATCAGTGCGTAGGTTTCGGGTTCTGGAACCGGCGTGGTCGCGGCGAAGTTGATCGCACCACCACCCTGGCGAATTCGAAAACCGCCAGCGAACGGCTCGACTTGGGACGTGGTGTTCGTGAACGCGGCGAAGGCGATGTCGTAGAACGGGTTCGGGTCAGCGAAGAAACCTTCCTGCCCAGGCGTGACAGTGAAGTTCAGCTTCGCAGCGGCCGACGGCGTGAACGTCTTTCCATCGCCAGTGGGAACCGTGACCGCATTGCCCGAGATCAAGCTGCCGGACGCCAACAGCACTTCGCCGCTGGCCGTCTCGGTGGGGGTGTTGCCACTGAACCCGAAGCTCGCCGGCCCGTTGTAGCCGTAAAGCTGGTAAGTCAACGAAGTGAAGCTGCCGATGGTCGGCACAAATCTCGGGTCGCCGACGTTGGTCGTGCCCGCGCCGCTGAATTTGAAGTACAGCCCGTACGTGCTGTTCAGGCCGGTAGGCGTGAAGGTCGAACCGCCCAGTTGGATCGCGCTGACAGACAAGAAGCCGCTGTCGTTGAAGCCGCCCAGCCCGTCGAACGTGACGGCCGAGAAGTCAGAGATCAGGATGTTGTCGCCGGTGAAAGCCAAGCCGGCCAATGCCGGAGCCACAGCACTCGGATCCAGAGTGAACTGCGGCAACGCAGACGCACTGGCGCCCGCCACGAGCAGGGCGGCAGCGACAGCCGTTCGCCGAAACAGCGGCGCAGCGGTGACGCGTTCTTTGAAAATGAGTGACATGGTGAGGCTCCTGTTGGGTATGTGGTTGGGATACGAAAATCTAAGCAAATTTTTTCGTCCCGCGTGTAGGAGGACGCGCCGACGTGCAACTCAATCCCCTGACTGCGGGGCTTGACCAGTTCACCCTGGATTTAACCGAATGCAGCGCACATTCGGTTCACCCAGGACTCACTGTCGAAATCATCGTATTCCGTTCTCTGTCAGCGCAATGTGCGCCAGCGCACCGAACCCCCTTGTTCAGGGGGGAGGGTTACGTGACAGGACGTAAATCAACGTCAGTCGCCGCTGTCCCGCGTTGCGACGGGGAGCCGTCCTACGCAACTGAGGCGCTCATCTGCACACACTTACGTTACTGAAAGTCACCAGGACCCTTCAAATGCAGTCAGCCCCACGAACCACGACTACGCCGGCCGCTTCACCACGACCGCCGCGCGCGACTGGCAGTCGCGCCGAGCTGACGCGCAAGGAGTGGGTGCAGCGTTGCTCCGCGCGCTTGGGCGAACTGCGTCCCGAGCACGACTGGGCACTGATCACGGCATTGGCCAAGTCGATGTGGCCCGACGTGGGCGGGTTTGACCCCCGTATCGCGGCCGAGCTTGAACACGAATCCTGGCTGTGACGAACCGCCGGGCTCGGCGACGGCTCAGGCCTGCATGTCCATGGTTGATCGAAGGTCCTTCGCGCCGTCGGCTCAATTGATGTAGTCGCTCACCGTTCGTCGTCCGGTGACGGCGCTGGGTGCCGTTGATCGCCCCAGTCGAAACAGCATGTACGGCACCGCCGATTGCGCTGCGCACACCGCAGACAGCAGCCGCTGAAGCTCGGTTTTGACGCCCGCAGAAACCCAGCCGTTGCCGGGCGCCTGACGAACCAGGGCGGTCGCGGCGGCCATGGGCTGCAGGGCCAAGCCCGCCGACGCGGCCGCCAGCCAGACCCGCTGGAACGCCCTGCCCGCCTGGAAATTTGCCGCATCGCCGGCATCACCACTGGCCACGATCAGCCCGATGTGCGGTGCCAGCGCACAGGGCAGGTAGCCTGCGCGCAGCCCCAGCGCATGGTGCACGCCGAGGCCGTTTACGATACGCATCACGCGCCAGTGCCGCAGCAGCGCGAACGGCACGCGCATCGGCGGCTCCACCTGCAATGCGGCGGGCGGCAGCCATTCGTCGCATGAGTCGTTCCAGCCCAGCTCGAAGCGCACCGCGCGGAACAACTCGGCATGCAGGGCACGTTGCCTGAATCGCTCGGTTTCGGCAATTCGAATCGCCTTCAGGGCCGGTCCGCGGCGGGCAGCATCGTTGAGCCACAGCAGTCTGGCGCCCGACACCTCGCTCGCGGCAGCGACCATCAGATGAAGCGCCTGGTCAGGCACCGCTGCGCGGCGATAGAAGCGTCGATTGGTGTGCCGGGATTCGATCTCGGCGTGCAACGGATCGGGCGGCGCCACGGTCGCTGTCCATTGCAGGTCGGCAAAGACTTGCGGCTCGCCGGCGTTCTGGGGCAAGGTGGTCGCCAGGGCGAACCCGAGCGCCGTGGAGCGCAGCGCCATGTTTTCAATCACCGCGCCATACGCCATCAGCGCGAGCATGCGGCGATGGGGATGTTCGGCCCACGACGCGTGGTCGGTGGCGATCAGCCGCACGCTGTCGTCCAGCACCTGAAACCGCAGGTAGTGAACGTTCTCGGCCGACGGAGCGCGAATGCCCGCAGCCAGAATCTGGCGCAGCAGCTGGGTGGGTGGCCGCATGTGCTTCAGGCCGCTCACAAACGACGTTTCGCCACCGCCAGCAAGAGCCGCTGCAGCGGGTTGTTGTTGCCGCCCGGGCGCCAGGTTCGCTTCAAGCGGTTGCGGTAGGCGTCGAAGTGCAGGCCTTGCGGTGCTGCCACCACCTCACCACGCCGGAGTACCAGCTTGAGAACCTGCGTGGCGGCGATGCCGCTGCACAGTTGCACGCCGATCACGGTGGACGGACCGCGCCGTCTGGCCAGGTCGACACGCGACGGATCGACCAGATAAGACATCTGCAGCAACGCCGGTGACAGGCCAACCAGGAAGCGCAGCGCCTGATCGTCGGCCGTGCGCCCTTCGAAACGGAAATACTGCTCGAAGCTCATGGCCCCGGGCACGAAGTTGAGCAGCGCCGCGCCCATGCCCAAAGGCGCGACGGTCACGGCGGGGATTCCCTTGGCGTCACACAGCGCGAACACACTGCGCCGGATGTCGAGCGCGAAGAAGTCGAGCCCGTCGAGGTAGACATCGCCCCCTTCGAGAAAAGCGTCGAGGTTGTGCGGGGTCAGGCCTTGGTCGAAGACGCGAATGTCCAAGTCGGGATTGATGTCGCGCGCCATTGCCATCATCACATCGAGCTTGGGCCGGCCCAGCGACGACACGGTGGCTCCGACCTGCCGATTGAAATTGGCCAGCGCATAAGTGTCGAAGTCGGCAATCGAAAAGGCGCCTACGCCCAGTCGGGCCAGCGTCAGCAGATACACCCCGCCGACGCCCCCCATGCCGGCGATGCACACGCGCGACCGTTTCAACCGCTGTTGCTCGGCCTCGGTGACCCAGCCCAGATTCCTGGAAAAGGCTTCGTCGTACGAGAATTCTCGCGTCGCCGTCATCTCGGGGCAGTTCAGCCTCGCGCCGCCAGCGGCGCGGTGATCACCGCAGCGCCACGACCGTGGGAGTACGCCGCATCGGGCTGGGTGCGAATGAGTCGGCCGACGATGCTGGCTTCTTCGGCAACCGAAAAAAAGTACGGGTACAGCGACCGCTCAGCGACCGAGAGCTCCGGCTTGCCGCCGAAGCGCGAAATGCAGTCGGCCGCATGCGCGAAGTCCAGGCACAGCAACACGGCGGGCGCGTTGACGCGCTGGTTCAGGCGCTTCTTCCCGAACACGGTGAAGCCCAGCATCCGCTCGTAGTAGCGCACATGGCGCGGGTTCACCTCGATCAGCAGGCTGTCGAAACCCATCATGCGGTGCGCGTAGATATAAGCGACATGGAACAACGAGGCGAGCACCCGCTTGGAGCGCACGACGCTGTCGATGGCCAGCTTGGTGAACTCGCATATCCTGCGACCCGCCGCGCGCAGGGCGCGGGTTTCTTCGGCGAACGGGTCGTCCACATGAAGGCCGGCGGGCGAGTCGAAACCGATGGTGATGGTGCCGATGGTGGCGTCGTGCTCGCTGGCCACCAAAGTGATGCGCGTCGGCAGTTGTTCCGACGGCAGCGGCGACGTCAGATAGCCGCGCGTGGCGTACATGCGGTCGATCAGGATGCTGGCCGAACTGCGCTGGCCCGATGAGTCGGCGCTGCGAATCTTGAACGCCCGGCCAGTGGTCTCGCCGCCGGGCAAATCGTCGTCTTCGGACGAATTCTGAAGAAGAGACTGCAGCAGTGGGTGCGAGTCGAACGGCACCCCAATGATCGTATCGCCGGCCAAATCGCCTACCTCAAGGTTTCGGCCGAGCGCGATCGCCCAACCACATTGCGCATCTGCAGCGCACAACGTCAAATGATCTTACGGCCACTGACCGCCGCACTTGACCAACGTCAAGCAAGCGTGTGTAACACGATGAGGCGATGCACTGCGCACCGCGCACTCACACCCCATCTCACCATAGACCACGATGCGGCAAAGGGAAAGGCGAACTTGGCTTCCGTGAGTTCGGGGGTAAATCTGCCAAGCGCCATTGGTCGGTCCACTGCGGGTACAGCCCGACCCGTTGTGTCGCCAGCATCGGCGATTGCGGCAACCGTGCAACGCCCGCATCGCTGTCGGCGTTGCAGCGCGCCCCGTTGACTTGCTCTTGTTGCTGGCGAAGCGGTCGGTGAATTGGCTACCGTTGTCGGTCGACAGCGTGGTGATCTTCATCGGCGCAACCACCTGCATCCGTTCCAGGAAGTTCGGTTCACGGCTGAGTCCGTGGAAGTCGTTGCGCCCACCTTTCACCCTGCCCGCCTTCGTCAGCTGTGTTGGCCGAGCACGCGGAAACGGACAAGTAGATAGTGCTCAGGAGTCATGAACTGCAATCATGTCTTTCAAGACATTTATTGCAATGATGTTCAATAAGACATATTCTGCGTCCCCATGGACTATCCCATTCAGTCTCCCGGCCAACTCTCTGCCCACCTGCGTTCGTTGCGCAAGTCGCGCGGATTGAGCCAAGTGCAGCTGGGCGCCATGCTGGGCGTCGGGCAAACGCGCATCGCGCGCATCGAACGCGATCCGACCGCAGTCAGTATCGAGCAGTTCCTGGTCTTGCTGGGAGCGCTCGGCGTGCAGATGGTGTTGCGTCCGAACGGACCTGGCAGCGTTGTCGATGCGTCGGTGGACGCGTCTAGTGTGGCGTCAACCAGCCCGGCGCTGACAAGACGGCGCCCGTTGGGCGAGCCCTGGTAGCTTCACTGCGCCCGCATGGCTGAGCTTCACGTCTGGATGAACGGGCAGCCCGTGGCGGTGTGGTCCACGCTGCGCACTGGCACGCCGGTGCTGCGCTATCAAGAGGCCTGGGCGCGCTCGGCGGAGGGTCGCGCCCTGTCGCTGTCGCTGCCCTTCACGGTCGGGCTCGAGCATCGTGGTGATGCGGTCGCGAACTACTTTGACAATCTGCTGCCTGACAGCGCAGAAATCCGGCGTCGACTTCGCAGACGATTCCATGCACGTTCGGACGACGCGTTCGACTTGCTGACCGCGATCGGGCGGGACTGCGTGGGTGCGGTGCAGCTGATGCCACCCGGTGTCGATCCGGAGGGCTGGGATCGCGTCGATGCCGAGCGGTTGACCGACGCGGATGTCGAACGGATCTTGGTATCGGTAACGTCGGAGGCGCCACTGGGCCAGCGGGACGAGGACGACTTGCGCATCTCCATCGCCGGCGCGCAGGAGAAGACCGCGTTGCTGCGGATGGGCGGAAAGTGGTACCGCCCGATTTGTGCCACGCCGACCACGCACATCCTGAAGCTGCCCCTCGGCCTGGTCGGCAACATGCGTTCCGACATGACCGACTCGGTCGAGAACGAGTGGCTGTGTGGTCAGCTGATGAACGAGCTGGGCGTAGCGACCGCCGAGACGGAGATCAGCACGTTCGGCGAGTCGAAGGCGTTGGTCGTCACACGGTTCGACCGTCGCTGGCAAGGTATGCCCGAAGGCGGCGAGAAGAAGGCGCGCTTCAAGCCGCCGGAGGGCTCATGGATTGCACGACTGCCGCAGGAAGACTTCTGTCAGGCGCTCGGCATCGCGCCCGACCGCAAGTACGAGAGTGACGGTGGACCGTCGGTGCGCGATTGCCTGGGGGTGCTCGCGAACAGCGAACGGGCGGATGAGGACCGCGCCACATTCGCACTCGCGCAACTGGCGTTCTGGCTCCTGGCGGCGACCGATGGGCACGCGAAGAATTTCTCCATCCAGCATCGACGCGGCGGCCAGTTCCATCTGGCGCCGCTGTACGACGTGTTGTCGGCCTGGCCGATCATCGGGCGCGGTCCGAACCAGCTGCCGTATCAGCGAGCCAAGCTCGCCATGGCGCTGCGAGGTAAGAACGCGCATTACCGATTGAACGAGATCCATCTGAGGCACTGGCAGCGACTGGCTGCTTCGTGCGGCCCGGGTGTCTTCGATCGAATGACGGCCATGGTCGAGCACGTCGATGATGCTCTTCAGGCTGTGGAGCGTCGCTTGCCGGCGAGCTTTCCGGCCAACGTCTGGTCGCGGGTTGCCGAGGGCATGCGACGGCACGCTGCGCAATTTTTGCGATCAGCGGTGTAGAAGCGTCGCCTTTGATCGCCAACGCCGGGGTGTCGAACTTTCAGATCTTCGACGCCAAGCACGCCGATGGGTTGCGTTACCCTGCTTAGACCCAAGCCGACATGAGCTGGAAGCACTCCTGCCGGGGCAGGAACCTGAAACCCAGCAACCATGCGGGCTGCAGCATAGTTGCAAAGCTCAACCTACCGGACATCCAGCGCAACGCACCCGCTATGTCTGACCCCCGCTGAGCTGATCGAGCTGACAGGCTTCAAGGCGGCGCACTGCCAAGTGCGATGGTTGACGCGCAATCGCTGGCGCTTCGTCTTGAGTCGGAGCAAAGCCCCGCGCGTGGCCCGCGATCACTTCAATGATCGAATGGGCTGCGGCAACGGCATTGGCATCAGCCATGCCGACGCCATCAACCAAGCAGCGGCGGGCACACAGCCAAATTTCGCTGCACTTCGCAAGCGCTGAGCATGGGCCGCCGTCGCACCATCAACCATGGCTTGCCGCCAGGCCTTCACATGAAGGGCGAGAGGTGCTACCGCGTCACCAGCACGGCACCGCGCAAGTGGACACCGCTGGGGATCAATCGGGCGCGCGCATTGCTGGATTGGGCGCGTATGGAAGGGACCGAACCTGACCCCGCCGTTCGCACCTTCGATGTCGTGTCGCAGCGCTATGAGCGAGAGGTGATGCCCACCAAGGCGGCACGCACCCAGCGCGACAACCTAAAGGAACTCGACAACCTGCGCGCCGTATTCGGACAGATGCTGATCGACGCCATCAAGCCGTACCACGTGCGCGGCTACCTGGACGAACGCGGCCAGGCCGCAAAGGCCCGCGCCAACCGCGAGAAGGCATTGCTGAGCCACTTGTTCAACAAGGCCCGCGAGTGGGGCTACACCGATGCCACGAACCCCTGCCAAGGGGTGAGGGGCTTCCCCGAGTCAGGGCGTGATCGATACGTCACTGACGCCGAGTTTCTGGCCCGTTCGCAACAAGGCTGATGCGACTTTGCAGGATGCGATGGACATCGCGTTGCTGACTGGACAGCGGCCCGCCGATGTGCTGAAGATTCAATGCGCCGACATCCGCGACGGCGCCTTGTTCGTGGCGCAGAACAAGACGGGCGCAAAGCGCGCGATTGAAATCGTGGGCGAGCTGGCTTCGGTGATCAGGCGCATCAATGGCCGTAAGCGCGAACGCCAGAGCGCCTTTCTGATCCAAGATGACAACGGTCGGCCACTGAGCATGTTGGCCATGCGGAGCCGCTTCGACAAGGCCCGCAAGGCCGCTGGCGTGGCCTTTCAGTTCCGAGACATTCGCGCGAAGACGGCCAGCGATACGGGCGACTTAGTAGGCACTTTCATAAATACGGACACGTATATGATCGTTAAGTTCTGCCACGTATGGCATTGTGATGCGATCCTTCTACTGGGGATCGAGCATGGCAAGGAAGAGCCCGTTCCGTATCGAGTTGTCTGCCGAAGAGTCCACCGAGTTGAATCGACGCGCCACCAGATATACGTTGCCGT
>JANNBZ010000234.1:0-14809 GCA_031386065.1 Burkholderiales bacterium | reverse complement strand
CGCAAACGCTGCACCCGGTGGCAGGCCTGGGCGTGAACCTGGGGCTGGGCTTTGAATTCTAACTGGTCACCGCACTGGCGAAATCAGAGTTTGTGTCGGCGGTGCTGCGCCGCCTGTAATGCCAGCGCGGCCCCGACCGCTGGGCCATGATCGTCGCCACCGATTTCCTTGCGCGCAGCTTCACCTGGAAGTTGCCCGGCGCCGGCACCGCCCGCGGCCTCGGGCTGGCTGCCTTACAGGCGCTGGGACCGGTGAAGTCGCTGATCGCGAAGCAGATGATGTTCGGGTCGCGGTGAGCGCGTGGCCTGGCGTCATCACCGGCTGGAGCGCCCATGCGATGGCGGCCGCCAATCACGCGGGTGCTGATCAAAGCCGTCAACCTGGACCACAACGCATCGTCAATTTGCAACACGCCCAGGTGCCGCTGAGCCGCCGATCAGGCTTGGCGTACCGCGCGGCGTCAATCTGCCGCGCGCCCACCGGCGCCGCCTGTCGATCGAAGCGCGCAGTAACCAGGCGCGACAGACGTGGCATTGACCGACGGCGGCGCCTCGGAACCCTCGGCCACGCAGTGGGCGCCCGGATCGCTGACCAGCGCACAGTTCGACGCCGGCGCGTCGGGCTTGTCGAGTTGCCGACGGCGTTCGTTGGCGTATCGCTGTGCAGCCGCCACCAGCAACTGCGCGTCGGTGTTTGCGGTTGACCACGCGAGGTACGCCTCGGGACCGCCGCAGGCTTTCAGGCCGATCGCCAACGTGCGGCAGTCGGCATCTTTCTTGCAATGCCCCTTGCCGATGAGTTGCCCGATCTGTTCCCTTGCCGACGAGTCGACCGCTGCGGGCCGTTTCGGTTGCGCTGAGCTGCACCCGCCGACCGCGCTGCCGATCAGCAACGCCGTCAACCACCGCAGCGAGAGGGACATCTGCAAAACCAAAGACCGGCGCTCGACTCGCAGGTGCACAACCCACAAACGACCAGTAGAAACCAAGTGTCGGCCCGCCGTGAAATGGCCAGCGCGAGCATTGTCAACCGCCGGCGACCCCCGGGGTTTCCAGAGGTTCAGTGAAACCCCCGTGTTCTGGGGGGGGTGACTTTCGAGGCTCGACATGTAGCATCCAAAAATGTTGTGAAACCAGGACGGATCGTGACCATTGCCACGAACTTGTCCTCGGATTCCGATACGTTTCTTGCCCGCCGTTGGTCGCCCGCCTCAGAACATTTCTGTGCTCGACCGGACCTTCATTCCACAGGAGTATTTATGAACAGTTCCATTAGGCAATGGGGCGGCGCGGCTGCCCTCGTCTGCGCGGCATTGTCACCGCAGGCACAAGCAGCCACCGTGATCGACTTCGAGGGCGATGCGCTGACCGGTCTTTACGCCCCCGGCGACAGCTTTTCGCAGTCGGGTTTCACGATGACGCAAGGCTTTGACTTCGGCACCATCGACACGGCCGCATCGTTGCCGAACGCACCGTCGGGCAACGCCACGCAGTTCTACTTCAATTCCAATTTTGGCGACATGCTGCTGACTCGCGGCGCTGGTCGTCGGTTCAACCTCGACGGCTTTTCGGCCGCCTTTGTGCCGATCGACCCCCAGCTCGTTCAGACCATCGTGCTCGTCGCCGTTGCCACTGACGGTGACGGCAACCAGTTCGGTGCGGCCTTCGGGCTGGGCAGTGGCAACAACGGTAGCTTCCCCTTCCTCAGTTACAACAACCCGCTGGACTTCAGTGGTTTCACCAACCTGGTCAGCGTCAACTTCTTCGGCTGTGCATTCACCGGCAACTTCGACTGCAGTGCAACGACGATCCAGAACAACGGCCAGTTCGCGCTCGACGACATCAAGGTGACCGCGATCCCGGAGCCCACCACCACCGCCTTGCTGGCCCTGGGCCTGTTGGGCGTGGCCGTGGCCAGTCGCCGCCGCGTCCGCTAAAACCGAATCCGACCAGGAGTTTCAAATGACGTTCCCTCGCTTTTCCCTAGCCGCCGGTTTGCTCACGGTGGCCGTTGCCGCCGGCGCGCAGACCGCGCCGCGCAAGACCTACATCGTGCAGCTGGCCGACGCGCCTGCGGCCACCTACTCCGGCAACATCAGCGGTCTGGCAGCCACCCGCCCCGCGCCGGGTGCCAAGCTCAGCCCGAATGCGCCGAACGTGCGCGCCTACGTGCAACACCTCGACATCCAGCGCGCCAGTGTGTTGGCGCGGGTTCCTGCCAGTCCGGTGCTGCATCGCTACAACCTGACCTTCAACGGCTTCGCGGCTCAGCTGACCGACACCGAAGCGAAGGCGCTGAAGGGCTCGGCGCTCGTCGTGTCGATCACCGAATCCGAGGTGCGCAAGCTCGACACCACCCGCACGCCGGCCTTCCTGGGCCTCAGCACGCCCGGCGGGCTGTGGTCGAAACTCGATGCAGCGTCGCGCAACGTCAAAGGCGAGGACGTGATCATCGGCGTCATCGACAGCGGTGTCTGGCCTGAGAACGCGTCCTTTGGCGACAAGCAAGATGTGAACGGCAAGCCAGTGGCCTACAACCAGGCAGGAACGGTCGTCTATGGCCCGCCGCCGGCCAAGTGGCAGGGCACCTGCCAGGCCGGCGAAGGCTTCAACGCGACGATGTGCAACAACAAGCTGATCGGCGCGCGCTACTACGTCACAGACTTCGATTCGAGCGGCGCAATTCGCACTTCGCTCGAATACGCCTCGCCGCGCGACGGTGGCGGCCACGGCACGCACACGGCTTCAACGTCCGGCGGCAACTCCGATGTCAATGCCGTCGTCAACGGCTCCCCGGCCGGCGTGATGTCCGGCATTGCGCCGCGCGCCCGTGTTGCCGTCTACAAGGTCTGCTGGGAAGCCACCACCGTCGCAGCCACCGGCTGCTACACGGCAGACACGCTGAAGGCGATCGACGACGCCGTGGCCGACGGGGTCGATGTCATCAACTTCTCGGTCAGCGGCACCAAGACGAATTTCCTCGACCCGGTGGAAATTGCCTACTTCAACGCGGCAGCAGCGAACGTGTTTGTGGCAGCTTCGGCCGGCAACAGCGGCCCGGCCAACGAAGTCGCGCACATGAGCCCGTGGTTGACCACGGTGGCAGCCTCCACCCACGACCGGCAGGCCCTGGCCGAATTGACGCTGGGCGATGGCAGCAAATTCATCGGTGTGTCCGTGTTCGGCGGCACGCTGTCTAACCTGCCGATGGTGCTTGCCAGCAGCATTCCTGCAGCGGGTGCCTCGCCAGCCGATGCCCTGCGATGTTTCGCCGGCACGCTGAACGCCGCTGCAGCGGCAGGCAAGGTGGTCGTTTGCGACCGTGGCGTCAGCGCACGTGTCGACAAGAGCGCCGAGGTGAAACGCGCCGGCGGTCTGGCAATGGTGCTGACGAACGCCAACGCGGCGGCCGACGGTCTGGTGGCTGACTTTCACAGCGTGCCGTCCGTGCACCTGCCGCTGGCCAATCGCGCTGCGGTGCATGCCTATGCACTGACGCCTGGTGCCACGGGCTCGATCAGCCCGCCCGCCAACCCACCTGCCGTGGTCGCTCCGGTGATGGCCGACTTCTCGTCGCGTGGGCCGAACAAGGCCAACGGCAACATCCTGAAGCCGGACATCACCGGCCCCGGCGTGGACGTCATCGCCGGCTACGTTGCAACGCTGACACCTGCCGAGCGCGACGCCGTCGTGGCCGGCACGTTGACCCCACCGCCGAACGCAAACTCGCTGTCGGGCACCTCAATGTCGAGCCCACACATTGCCGGTGCGGCTGCGCTGCTGAAGCAGCTCTACCCCAACTGGTCGCCATCGGCCATCAAGTCGGCCATGATGACTTCGACCAACAATGTCAAGCTCGCTTCGGGCGCGCCCGACCTCGACCGTTGGGGCTACGGTGCGGGTCACATGAACCCGAACGGCTCCGCCAATCCTGGCCTGGTGTATGACGCCACCGCATCCGACTACGGTCGATTCCTGTGCGGTCTGGGGCTGACGCCGCCTGCGGGAACCGGTACCTGCGCCTTCCTCGGCACGATCAAGCCCTGGAACCTGAACCTGGCTTCGCTGACTGCATCCGATGTGCCAGGCGCACTGACGCTGACGCGAAAGGTGAAGAACGTGACCGGCGCCACCTCGACTTTTGTGTCCAGCAGTAGCCTGCCGGGCTGGAACGTGGTGGTGACCCCGGCCAGCTTGACCCTGGCCCCCGGTGCCGAAGCGAGCTTCACGGTCGCACTGACGCGCACCTCGGCCGCCGTCGGCGCATGGACCTTCGGCCACCTGACATGGACCGACGGCATTCGCCAGGTGCGCAGCCCCTTGAGCGCACGTGGCATCGCCTTCGTCGCACCGGTGCAGGTGACCGACACCCGCGCTTCCGGCAAGGGCACCAAGGTGTTTACGGTGGTTTCGGCGTACACCGGCTCGCTGTCGGTGGTGGCGACCGGGCTTGTGCCGGCAACCTTGAGTGCCGGTACGGTGGTGCAAGGTGGCACGCAGTGCTTTGACTTCAGCGTCGCAGCAGGCGCCCAGGTGGCCCGCTTCCAGCTGTTCAATACCGACACCCTGGGTGGCAGCGCGACCGACATCGACCTCGGCGTGTTCAACGGTCCTGGCGGCACGGGCACCTCGGTTGGTTCCAGTGGTGGCTCGACATCCGATGAAGTGGTGACCTTGCGGGCACCCGCCGCCGGCACCTACTCCGCTTGCGTCAGCGGGTTTGCCACGCCACCGGGCGGTGCCACCTTCACCCTGTCGAGCTGGGTCGTCGGCCCAGCCGGCGGCGTGCAGACGCTGAAGGCCAGCGGCCCGACCTCGGTCTACACCGGCGGCACCGCATCGATCGGCCTGGGCTGGTCGGTGCCGGCCGGCAAGCGCTACCTTGGAAATGTCCAGTTCATCGACAACACCAGCGCCCCGCTCGGCTCCACGCTGGTCGAGGTCGACAACCACTGAGGTTTCTGATCGCCAGGGCGCGGCAAGCGCCCTGGCGGCGAACCGCGCAGACGGCTGCGATTGAAGGAAGGTATTTCAAAAAAAAGGGACTGCGTGAGCAGTCCCTTTTAGTTTGCCTGCTTCGAGGCGACCGACGTGAAGGTCAAGCCATGTCGGCCTTCAGGAACAGGTCGCGGTCGGGTGCGAAGTTGGCGTACAGCGGCAGCAGCGCGCCGCCGATCGCGCGGGCATCGGACCCGATGGTGCCGGGCAGCAGGTCGGGCCGCGCCACGCCTTGCCAGTCGTAGGGGTCGAGCGCGTGCTCGACCTCGGCCAGCAGCGCGGCCAGCAATTCGCGGCTGAACGAACCGTCGACGATCACGCCGTCGAGGTCGAGCAGGCAGGCCGCGTTGTTGGCGGCGAAGGCAATGCCGCGCGCCGCCTCGCGCAGCCAGGCGCGTGTGTGCGTGGCCCAGGGCGGCTGCAGGGCGCGTGCGTCGGCGGCGGCGTCGGTGGCCAGGCCGTGCTCGCGAAAGCGAGCCTCCAGCGTGAACAGCGAGGCCAGGCTCAGCAACTGGGCTGGTGGCGCGGCCGCCTGGCTGCGGCCCAGCGCCAGCGGCAGCGACGCCACCGCGCCGGCGTTGCCGTGCCGGCCGCTGCGCAGGTGGCTGTCGATCACCAGCCCGCCGCCGATGAAGGTGTCGACGAACAGATACAGGAAGCTGCGAATGCTGCGGCCTCGGCCGGCCACCAGCTCGGCCACGCAGGCGGCGGCGGTGTCTTTCACAAACTCGACCGGCAGGTCGGTCATCGCCATCACGCGCTCGCGGATGTCGATGTCGGCCCACTTGGCCAGTTGGGCCGCCTGCCCGGGCGCGATGCCCAGCAGGTTCTGCCAGCCGTCGAGCGACAACGGCGCGGCGATGCCCACGCCGTGCAGCCGCGCGCGCAGCCTCGGCACCAGTGCGGCGCGCATTTGGCGCAGGCGCAGGTCGATCTCGGCGAACAGCGTGTCGGGGTCGGGGAAGTCGTAGGCCAGCGAGACGCGCTCGCGCACCTGCGCGGTGAAGTCGACCAGCAGCAGGTCGAGGCTGCGCCGGCCGATCTTGATGCCGATGGAAAACGCGCCGTCGGGGTTCAGCGCCATCGGCACCGACGGCTGGCCGACCTTGCCGCGCAGCGCCGCCTGCTTGACCACCAGGCCATCGGCTTCGAGGCGGCCGATGATCAGCTGCACCGTCTGCGGCGTCAGGTGGGTGACGCGCGCGATCTCGGCCTTCGGCAGGTTGCCGTGCAGCCGAATCGCCTGCAGCACCACGCGCTCGTTGAACTGGCGCATGCCCACGTGGTTGGAGCCGCGCGGGCGCAGCCGCTGGTCGGCGCTCGTGGCTGCCGCGGCTGTCGCTGCTCTGGCATTCATGCGCGCAGCTCGTCGGCAATCACGCCCTTCTTGAACAGGAAGTTGGACCAAGGCTGCATCTCGCCGGTCTGCACGATGGCGTAGGCGCGACTGGCGCGCGCGTAGAAGTCGAAGCGCTCCAGCGCCTGGCACTGGCCCGGTTGCGCCTGGCTTTGCAGGCCCATCTGGCGGATCACGCCGCGCTGCAGCTCAGAGCAATAGCCGGGCGCGCTGTCACCCACCTGCATGTAGGCCACCGGCTGCGGCACGAAGTCGTCGAGCGGCAGCACCGACAGCACGGCGGCGCAGGCCTCGCGCATGTTGACGCCGGCCAAGCGCAGCACCGGCCGGCCGCTGGACAGCGACTCGGCGGTGAAGTTGGCGTCGGCCAGCACGATCTCGTCGCCGTGGCCCATTTCGCACAGCAGCTTGAGCAGCTCGGGGGTCAGGCGCGGGTCGATGTTTTTCAGCATGGAGGGGGACAGCGGGGAAGCGTGGGGACAGGAAAAGGTTCAGGCCAGCGCGTCGGCCGGCAACTGGTCGGGCCGCATCGCGCCGGTCATCACCGCGACCGTGTCGCTCATGCTGATGCGCTTGGGGTTGACGATGCAGGCCCGCTTGCCGAGCCGCGCGATGTGAATGCGGTCGGCGATCTCGAACACGTGCGGCATGTTGTGGCTGATCAGGATCACCGGCAGGCCCTTGTCGCGCACCCGGCGTATCAGTTCGAGCACCATGTTGCCCTCTTTCACGCCCAGCGCGGCGGTGGGCTCGTCGAGGATCACCACGTGCCTTGCGAAGGCCGCGCTGCGCGCCACCGCCACGCACTGGCGCTGGCCGCCCGACAGCGTTTCCACCGCCTGCGTCATCGAGCGGATGCCGACCTTCAGGTCGTTCATGCGGGCCGTGCTTTCTTCCAGCATTTTTTTCTTGTCGATGATGCGCAGCAGCCGCGCCAGCCAACCCGGCTTGATCAGTTCGCGGCCCATGAACAGGTTCTCGGCGATGGTCATGGCCGGCGCCACGGCCAGGTCTTGATAGACCGTTTCGATGCCTTCGCGGCGCGCGTCGATCGGCGACTTGAAATGAATCGGCTTGCCGTCGAGCAGGATCTCGCCTTCGTCGGGAATCGTCGCCCCCGACAGCGCCTTGATCAGCGACGACTTGCCGGCACCGTTGTCGCCGATGACGGCCATGATCTCGCCGGCCCGCAGCTCGAAGTCGGTGCCGTCGAGGGCGGTCACCTGCCCGTAGCGCTTGACCAAGCCGCGCGCTTCCATCACCAAGACGGGTGTGCTCATTTATCTGGCTCCCTTGCGCGACAGTTGGTCGGTGGCCACCGCCAGGATCACCAGCACGCCGGTGATCAGCACCTGGTAGACCGACGACACGCCCATCAGCGTGAGGCCGTTGCGGAACACGCCGACGATCAGCGCGCCCAGCAGGCTGCCCAGGATGATGCCGCGCCCGCCGAACAGGCTGGTGCCGCCCAGCACCACGGCGGTGATGGCGTCGAGGTTCTCGGTCTGCCCGGCGTTCGGGTCACCGACGCCGGTGCGCGCCACCGACAGCAGCGAGGCGATGCCGTAGAACAGGCCGGCCGTCACGTACACGCCCAGCAGCACCTTGTCGGTGGCAATGCCGGTCAGCCGTGTCGCTTCGGGGTTGTTGCCCACCGCGTAGACATGCCGGCCGGGCTGGGTGTCGCGAAGGCCCCACCACATGAAGGCGTACATCGCCAGCATGAACAGCGTGCCGTAGTTCAGCGCCGCGCCGCCGAGCGAGACGGTGTTGCCGAAGAAGGTCATTTCGGGCGGCAGGTCGGTGATGGTCTGCGCGCCGGAATAGAGCTGGGTGATCGCGAACGCGATGTTCATGGTGCCCAGCGTCACGATGAAGGGCGGCAGCCGGATGCGCGTGACCAGCAGGCCGTTGACCAGCCCGAAGGCCATGCAGGCCAGCAGCCCGAAGGCGATGGCCAGGTAGGCGTTCATGCCGTGCGTCACCGCCAGCTTGGTCATCACGATGCCGCCCAGCGCCATCACCATGCCGCAGCTCAGGTCGATGCCGGCCGTCAGGATGACCAGCGTCTGGCCGATGGCGATGGTGCCCACCACCATCACCTGCTGCAGGATCAGCGAGAAGTTCTGCACCGACAGGAAGCGGTCGGATTGCGTGGCGAAGAAGGTGCACGCCAGCAGCAGTGCGATCACCGGGCCGAGCGTGGCGAGCGGCGGGAGCTTGGTCGTCATGGTGTCTCCGGTTTTGACTGCCTGCCCTTTGACGGGGGAGGTGTCCGCTTGACTCCCTCCCCATGAAGGGGGAGGGCAGGGGTGGGCGTGAAAACGCTCGATAGGAACCGCGTCACGGTCACCCTCTTACCCCCATCCCGGCCTTCCCCCTGAAAAGGGGGAAGGGGCTCAACGGCGAGTGCTCGGTAGAGCCGCCCGCCAGCCCTCGCCTTACTTGTTGCCCCAGCACAGTTCCGTGCCGACCTTGGTGTCCTTGCTGTCGACACCCTTCATCGGCTTGTCGCTGATCAGCGTGACGCCGGTGTCGGTGTAGCCCTTGACCTTCTTGCCGTCTTTCGCGAACGCCACGCCGGCTTCCACGCCCATGCTGGCCATCTTCAGCGGGTACTGCTGCGAGGTCGCGGCGATCACGCCGGCCTTCACGTTCTTGATGCCGGCGCAGCCGCCGTCGACCGACACGATGACGACGCCCTTCTCCTTGCCGGCCGCCTTCAGCGCCTGGTAGGCACCCGCCGCAGCCGGCTCGTTGATGGTGTAGACGAGGTTGATGTCGGGGTTCTTTTGCAGGCAGTTCTCCATCGCGGTCTGGCCCTTGGCCTGGTCACCGAAGCTGTCGGCCATGCAGACGATCTCGGCGCTCTTCGACAGCTCGTTGCTCTTCGCATCGGCGGCCTGCAAGCCGTAGCCCGACATGAAGCCGTTGTGCCGCTGCGCGCCCACCGGGTGGCCGGGGAACAGGTCGAGCGTGGCGATCTTGGCGGGCTTGCCCGCCATGGCTGCCTTGGCATACTGGCCGATCAGCACGCCGGCTTTGTAGTTGTCGGTCGCGAACAGCGCATCGGTGGCGTCGGCCGGGTCGGCCGGGCTGTCGAGCGCGATGAACATCACGCCTTGCGCTTGCGCCTTCTTGATGGCCGGCACGATGGCCTTCGAATCGCTGGGCGTGATCAGGATGGTCTTGGCGCCGGCGGCCATCATGTTTTCGATGGCGGTCACCTGGCCGGCGTTGTCGCCGTCGGCCTTGCCGGCGGCAGCGATCAGCTTCGCGCCCTTGGCGGTGGCGGCGGCCTGCGCGCCTTCCTTCATCTTCACGAAAAAGGGGTTGGTGTCGGTCTTGGTGATCAGGCCGATCACCGGCGCGTCGGCGGCCACGGCCGGGGTGGCCGGCAGGCCGACGGACAGCATCGCGGCCAGGGCCACAGCGGTGAAGAGAGGTGTGTTGCGCATGGGTGTCTCCGGGTTCGGTAAAGCGGGCATCGGGTGTGCCGCTTGGGGTTTGGGTGGGCAGTGACAGCGCGCTGGGGTCAGCGTGGGAGGAATTCTGGTCGATACCGATTAATAAATCAAGTTGATTTATTAATGGAAAACCCGGGTGTTCACAGCGGCCGAGCCGCGCGATGCTCGCGTCGTGTCGGTGCCCCTGTGGGGCTGGGGAGCGTGTGGTGATCGTGGTGTGCGGCGAGGCCTTGATGGATGTTTTTTCGGCGGGTGACACCGCTACCGGCATGCGGCTCGACGCGCGCGTGGGCGGCTCGCCGTTCAACGTGGCGGTCGGGCTGGCGCGGCTCGGTCAACCGGTGTCGTTCTTCGCCGCGCTGTCGCGCGGCTTTCTGGGCGAGCGGCTGATGCAGGCGCTGGCCGTCGAAGGCGTGGCCACCGCCGCCGTCGCGCGCAGCGATGCGCCCACCACCATCAGCCTGGTCGGGCTCGACGCGCACGGCGTGCCGTCGTATGCCTTCTACGGCGAGGGCGCGGCCGACCGGGCCCTGCACGCCGGCGACCTGGCGCGGCTGCCGGCGAACATCAGCGTGGTGAACGTGGGCTCGTACGCCACCGTGGTGGAGCCCATCGCGTCGACCTTGCGCGCGCTGGTCGAGCGTGAACGTGGCAAAGGAAGCGCCGGCGCGCTGATCGCGTTCGACCCGAACATCCGCCTCAACGTCGAGCCCGACCTGCCACGCTGGCGCGCGCAACTGACGTGGATGCTGCCGCGCACCGACCTGCTCAAGGTCAGCGAAGAAGACCTGGCGCTGCTGCAGCCGGGCACCGATCTCGACGCGTTTGCCGCCGATGCGCGGGCCCACGGCGTGAAGGCGGTGGTCGTCACGCGCGGTGCGCAGGGCGCTTTCGGCTGGACGGCGCGCGGCAAGGTCGGTGTGCCGCCGGTGGCGGTCGAGGTGATCGACACCGTCGGCGCCGGCGACACCTTCCAGGCCGCGCTGCTGACCTGGCTGGCCGAACGAGGCGCCTTGTCGGCAGCGGCCATGGAAACACTGGCTGCCGACGACTGGCGCAGCGCGCTGGCGTTCGCCGCGCGCGCCGCCGCCATCACCTGCTCGCGGCGCGGTGCGGACATGCCCCGCCGTGATGAACTGCGATGAATTGCGTTGAAGCGCGGTCGATCTAAGCGCCCATCCCCTGGCTCGGATTGATCAGGTACTTGGTCCCGGTGGCGCGCTGCCCATACACCGCCACGGCGTCTTTCTGCAGCGCCTGCGCCAGCGAAATTTCCTTCGAGTAGCTGCTGGCGAAGGTGGTCTTCAACTCGGCCGCCACGCGCTGCTTGAGCGCCTGCGTGGCCGCCGGGCCGATCTTCTGCAGGAAGGGGAACAGCAGCCAGCCGCCCATGCCCCAGGTCATGCCGAAGTTGCGGTTGAACTCGGTAGCCCCGGTGTCCAGGCCGCCGTAGATGTAGACCTGCTTGTGCGTGGTCGACCCGTAGCGGCTGTATTCCTTGGCGGTGCGGTTCAGCGCCGCTTCCATCGCGCCGAGAATTTGCCCGGCCAGGGTGCCGCCGCCGGTGGCGTCGAAGGCGAGGGTGGCGCCGGTGGCCACCAGCGCGTCGGTCAGGTCGCTCATGAAGCGGGGCGAGGCCGCGTTGCACACATGCGCGGCGCCCATCTCGCGCAGCAGCTTTTCCTGTTCGGGCTTGCGCACGATGTTGACCAGGTCCACGCCGTCTTTCATGCAGATGCGGTTCAGCATCTGGCCCAGGTTGGACGCGGCGGCCGTGTGCACCAGCGCGCTGTGGCCTTCGCGCCGCATGGTCTCGACCATGCCCAGCGCCGTCAGCGGGTTGACGAAGCACGAGGCGCCTTCGGCCGCCGTGGTGCCCGCCGGCAGCAGCAGGCACTGCTCGGCCTTCACGCAGCGGAACTGCGCATACATCGCGCCGCCCAGCAGCGCCACCGTTTGACCCAGCAGCGCCTGCGCGGCGGGCGAGGCGCCGGCCGCTACCACCACGCCGGCACCTTCGTTGCCCACCGGCATCGCCTGGCCCAGCCGCCCGGCCATGCTCTTCATCGCGCGCTCGGGAATCGGCGCGCTGACGGTGGGCCGGTCGGCCGTGCCGCCGAAGGTGGCGGCAGCCATGTCGGCCGCACCGAACAGCAGGCCGATGTCCGACGGGTTGATCGGCGCGGCCTCGATGCGCACCACCACTTCGTCGGCCGCCGGCGCCGGGATGTCCACCGAGGCCAGCGACAGTTCCAGCGTGCCGGCCGGGGTGACGAGGGATCGGAGTTGCAGGCCGCTGCGGGGATGGTCGTTGCTCATGGGCGCTCCGGTGCTGTGTCGGTTTGAACGGATGCGGATGATGACGCGGATTGCCGCCGCGCGCACGGGCGTGTGCGCGCGCCACCGTCGCAGATACTTTGGCCCATGTCGACGCTGATCTTCTTCAAGTTGCTGGCCATCTTCGTGGTGGTGGCGCTGGGCTGGGTCGTCGGCAAGCTGCGCTGGCTCGGGGACAACGACCCGGCACGCACGCTGTCGAACGCGGCCTTCTACATCTTCATTCCGGCGCTGCTGTTCCGCACCACCGCGCGGCTCGATTTCGCCACCCTGCCGTGGGCCACGCTGGCCGCGTTCTTCGTGCCGGTGCTGCTGATGCTGGTGGTGGTGTACGTGTGGCAGCGGCGGGTCAACCGCAGCCGCAAGCTGCCGGCGGCGGCACCCAGCGTGCGTGCCATTTCCGCCACCTTCGGCAACACGGTGCAGGTCGGCATCCCGATGGCCACGGCGCTGTTCGGCGAGGCCGGCCTGGCGATCCACATCACCATCGTCAGCCTGCATGCGCTGACGCTGCTGACGGTGCTGACGGCGATGGTCGAACTGGACATCGCGCGCGAACGGCGCCAGCTCGGCCACACCAATGCGCACCTGTTCCAAACGCTGGCCACGACGCTGCGCAACACCATCATTCACCCGGTCGTGCTGCCGGTGGTGGCGGGCCTGGTGTGGAACGCGCTGGGCTGGCCGCTGCCCACGGTGGCCGACGAATTGCTGCTCACGCTGGGGCAGGCGGTGGTGCCCCTGTGCCTGGTGCTGATCGGCATGTCGCTGGCCTACTACGGCGTGCAGGGCACGGCGAAGGGGGCCGTGACGCTGAGTGTGCTGAAGCTGCTGGTGCTGCCCGCCGTGGTGCTGCTGATCGGCCACTGGGGCATGGGCCTGAACGGCCTGGCGCTGGCGGTGGTGGTGATGGGCGCGGCGCTGCCGATCGGCTCGAACGCACTGATCTTTTCGCAGCGCTACGAAACACTCGAAGCCGAGGCCACCACCGCCATCGTCTTCTCGACGCTGGGCTTCCTGCTGACCGCCCCGCTGTGGCTGATGCTGCTGGCGCGGCTGGGTTGACCGCAGCGCGCAGAGGCGGCGCTATCATGCGCCGCACCGCGCCCACGAGGCAGGCCCACCGCTCAATTTTCAGGACACACCTCATGAAATTTCACGGCTTTCACCTTTCAAGAAAATGTGGCTCTGCCACTTTTCGGCATCCCCTCGGGGGACGGACACCGCAACGCGGTGGCCTTGGGGCCCTCAAAACTCTCATGGCCGCCGGCCTGCTGGCCGCGGCCGGCAGCGGCTTCGCCGCCAAGACATTGGTTTACTGCTCGGAAGGCAGCCCCGAGGGCTTCAACCCGCAGTACTACACCACCGGCACGACCTTCGACGCGGTGTCGGTCCCGATGTTCAACCGCCTGGTCGAGTTCGAGCTCGGCACCACCACCGTCGTGCCCGGCCTGGCCGAAAGCTGGACCGCCGCGGCCGACGGCCTGAGCTACACCTTCAAGCTGCGCAAGGGCGTGAAGTTCCACAGCACGGCCAAGTTCACGCCCACGCGCGACTTCAATGCCGACGACGTGCTGTTCTCGTACAACCGCATGGCCGACCCGGCGATGCCCAAGACCACGCCGGGCACCACCTACGCGTACTTCGACGACATGGACATGAAGAACATCGTCGACCGCGTCGAGAAGGTCGACGTGATGACGGTGCGCTTCGTGCTGAAGAAGCCCGAGGCCCCGTTCATGGCCAACATGGCGATGGACTTCGCATCCATCCTCAGCGCCGAATACGCCGACAAGATGAAGGCCGCCGGCACGCCCGACGTGATCGACCGCGAGCCGGTGGGCACCGGCCCGTTCAGCTTCGTCTCGTACCAGAAGGACGCCGTGGTTCGCTACAAGGCCTTCGACGCCTACTGGGGCGGCCGCCCGAAGATCGACAACCTCGTCTACGCGATCACCACCGACGCCTCGGTGCGCTACGCCAAGCTGAAGACCGGCGAGTGCCACGTGATGGCGTTCCCGAAGCCCGCCGACGTGGCGTTGATGAAGGCCGATCCGAACATCAACCTGGTGCAGCAGAACGGCCTCAACGTGGGCTACATCGCCTTCAACGTCGAGAAGAAACCGTTCGACAACAAGCAGGTGCGCCAGGCGCTGAACATGGCCGTCAACAAGAAGGCGATTCTCGACTCGGTGTTCCAGGGCGCCGGCCAGGTGGCCAAGAACCCGATCCCACCCACGCTGTGGGGCTACAACGACAAGGTGGTCGACTACACGTACGACCCGGTGAAGGCGAAGGCCTTGCTGGCGCAGGCCGGCTTCCCCAACGGGGCCGAGGTCGAGCTGTGGTACCTGCCGGTCACGCGCCCCTACAACCCCGACGGCAAGCGCATGGCCGAGCTGATCCAGGCCGACTGGGAGAAGGTCGGCGTCAAGACCAAGCTGCTGACGTTCGAGTGGGGCGAGTACCGCAAGCGCAGCAAGACGGGTGAGCAGCAGGCCATGATGTTCGGCTGGTCGGGCGACAACGGCGACCCCGACAACTTCTTCGTGCCGCTGCTCGGTTGCTCAGCGGTGAAGGGCGGCGGCAACGTGGCGCGCTGGTGCAACAAGGACTTCGAAGACGCGATTCAAAAAGCCAAGGGCGTGACC
>JANNBZ010000208.1:0-30791 GCA_031386065.1 Burkholderiales bacterium | reverse complement strand
GTACGACATGGCGTCCAGCATGCCGGGCAGCAGGCGGTCCTTGGTGGCCTTGTCGATGAAGAAGTCGACCGGCTCGACGGTCTTGCCCGCTTCGATCCAGCCGCCCAGCCGGTCTTGCGCATAGATGAACACGTCGGGGCCTTTGCCGCGCGGCACGGCGGCGCTGATCTTGTCGGCGTAGGCGTCGTACGGAATCGCCAGCGTGCTGACCTTCATGCCCTTGGCCGCTGGCGTCTTCTCGAAGTTGCCGACCACCTTTTCGAACGCCGCTTTCTCGGCGCCGCGGTAAGCGTGCCAGACGACCAGTTCGTTGGCGGCCTGCGCGCTGGCGCTGCCGGCAACCAGCAGCATCGACGCAGCGGTCAGGGTGGTGGTGATCAGGGACTTCATCATGGTGTTCCTCGCGAATCGGCGGTGCGAAATAGTCGGGTCGGATGTTCGGGCGGGGCGGCGCTCAGCGCAGGCGTTGTTCGGTGACGGGGTCGAACAGGTGCATCGCCTCGGTCTTGACGATCAGCGTGATGCGGTCGCCGGGCGCGGGCAGTGACAGGTGGCTGCGCAGCCGGCCCGACAGCGTTTCACCCTGCAGCGCAAAGTGCACGATCACCTCGTGCCCCAGCGGCTCGAGGATCTCGATCTCGCCGCTGATTTCGCAGGTGCTGGTCCAGTCGACCTCGTCGGCCGCGCCGATGTGTTCGGGCCGGATGCCCAGCACGATGTCCTTGTGCTTGTACTTGAGCGCCGCCTCGCGAAACTGCGCCGACACCGGCAGGCGAATGCCGAAGAACAGCACGTCGTGGCCGTCGTCTGAAATCTTCGCCTTCAGCAGGTTCATCTTCGGCGTGCCCATGAAGCCGGCGGTGAACAGGTTGGTCGGCGCGTCGTAGATCTCCATCGGCGTGCCGACCTGCGTCAGGTTGCTCATGGCCGGGTCGCTGCCGCAGGGCCGCAGCACGGCGATGCGGTGGCCCATGGTCATCGCCTCGGTCTGGTCGTGGGTCACGTAGACGGTGGTCGTCTTCAGCTTGCGCTGCAGCTTCGACAGTTCGGCGCGCATGTGCACGCGCAACTCGGCGTCCAGGTTGGACAGCGGCTCGTCGAACAGGAACACCGAGGGGTTGCGCACGATCGCGCGGCCGAGCGCCACCCGCTGGCGCTGGCCGCCGGACAGCGCCTTGGGCTTGCGGTCGAGATAGGCGTTCAGGCCCAGCGTGTCGGCCGCTTCCTGGACGCGCTTCTTGATTTCGTCTTCGGGAATCTTGCGTATCTGCAGGCCGAAGGCGATGTTGTCGTACACCGTCATGTGCGGGTACAGCGCATAGCTCTGGAACACCATCGCGATGTCGCGGTCCTTCGGGTGCACGTCGTTGACCACACGTTCGCCGATGCGCAAGGTTCCGCTGGTGATGCTTTCAAGGCCGGCGATCATGCGCAGCACCGTCGACTTGCCGCAGCCAGACGGCCCGACGAACACCATGAACTCGCCGTCCTTGATGTCGAACGACAGATCGCGAATGACGGTGACCTCGGGCGTGTAGGCCTTGCCAAGGTGATCGAGCGTGATTGAGGCCATCTGCGATCTGCCTAGTTGGAAACCGGGGCGATGATGCGCACCGACTTCGGCGCCATCGAAATCTTGACGCGGCCTTGGGCCGCAGTGACGGCGTCACCGGTCAGTCCGTCGCGCGCCGAGCGCTCGGGCCAGCCTGCCGGCACGGCCACGTCGACGTCGATGGCCTTGTCTTCGCGGTTGGCGATCACCAGCACCTGGTCGCCGCTGGTGGCGTCACGGCGGGCGAACGCCAGCGCGCTGTCTTGCGGCTGCGTGAGCAGCGTGTAGTCGCCCAGCGCCAACGCCGGGTGCTGCTTGCGCAGGCGGATCAGCGCCTTGTAGAAATCGCGCATGCCTTCATCGCGCGCCACGCCCTTGCCGGGCTGGATGTCGCGCTCGCCCCAGGGCATGTCGTTGCGGTTCAACGGCCATTCGTGGCCACCGCGCGCCACCTCTTCGCCGTAATAGATGACCGGCATGCCGAGCGAGCTCATCTGCAGCGCGGCACAGACGCGAAAGCGTGCACGGTCGCCGCCGAGGTTGCCCAGCGCCATCGGCTCGTCGTGCGTCGACAGAAAGTGCGCCAGCACGTGACCGGGCCGCACCGAGTGGCGCGAGCGCAGGTACGAGGCGTAGGCCACGGTGCGGCCGCGGCCCTGCACCCAGGCTTCGCAGCTGCCCTTGAAGCTGAAGTCGAAGCCGGCGTCGACCTCGTCGCGCTGGAAGATGCCGTCCAGCGATTGCGCGGTGCCGCCCCACACCTCGGCCAGCAGGAAGAAGTCGGCACCCAGTTCGGCGCGCGTGCGTTTGCGGTGCTCGGCCCAGAAGTCGCTGGCCACGTGCTTGTAGGTGTCGATGCGAAAACCTGCGACGCCGGCCTGTTTGGCGAGCGCGATGTTGGCGTTGATCAGGTGGTCGCGGATCTCGGGGATCTCGGTCTTCAGGTCGGGCAGACCGCCGACCGCGCAGGTGATGGGGTCGACCTCGCAATTGCCTTCGCCGACCCGCAGCCAGCTCTCGCCGCTGGCCGTCTTTCGGGCGCTGTAGCTGGAGCTGTAGCCGGCGTGGTTGAGCACCACGTCGAGCAGCACCTTGATGCCGCGCTTGCGTCCTTCGTCGACCAGGTTCTTCAGATCGGCCAGGTTGCCGAAGTGCGGATCCATCGCCTCGAAGTCGTGCATCCAGTAGCCGTGGAAACCTTCGTGGGTGAACGAAGGCATGCCCGCCGCTTGCGCCGGCATGCCCTTGGCCTGCTGCAGTTGCACCGGGTTGATCCACAACGCGGTGACGCCCAGGTCCTTCAGTTCGTCGAGTTGGGCAGTCAGGCCCTTCAGGTCGCCGCCGTGCCAGCCACCGGGATTGCGCCGGTCGACGCCGCGGTTGTTCGACGGGTCGCCATCGGCAAACCGATCGACCAACACGAAGTACAGCACCTCGCGCGACCAATCCGCAGCGACCGCTGGCGCCGGAGTCGACGCGGCGATGGCTGCGGCGGCGATCAGCCACCCGCCCAACACCGCCTTGAACCGACCCCTGCTGCGCAACACCGGCATCTCCTTGCGAAATGACACAAAACCCGCCGCTCACCCCGGCCGCCCTCGGCAACCACCGAGTCGGGCCCTCACGGGCTGCGTTCGCGTAAAGAAATATAGTAGCTAAACTACATTTGCCAGTTTCGTGCTTTCCCTAGGTGCACGGCTTGAGACGGCGCTGGATGCAGGCGAAGACTGCGGTAGCTAGGGCAGCTACTGAGGTCGAACGCGTTCCCGGCTTGCTAAAGTTCGGTTGTTATCCGACTACATTTTTGATCGCCTGGCGATCCCGAGGCTGGTTCTTCCCCATATCGGTGCAGTTTTACCGGGAAGCGCGACTCACTCGGCCAGGCCTTTGCAGTCGGCAGATGCTTGTAGTAAAACTATTTGTCTGGTGGTACCTCGGTGGCCCCGAGGAGTGACTTCATTTTCCGGCCGCAGGCCCAGCCAGCTGCCTCCGACACGCCCCAGACCGCCCTTGCTTACATCGGTTTGACGAGTTGTTTGACTACATCAACGCGGGGCCTGCCATCGGGCCATTGAAAGGTGAGTGCATGCTTCAGGGCTTTCCGCGCCTGCTGGGCGACATTGGTGGGACCAACGCGCGCTGGGCCTGGCAGGGGGCGCCCGGTGAACCGCTGCAGCACTACACAAGCTATCCGTGCGCCAGCTTCGACTCGGTGCAGG
The DNA here is from genome assembly GCA_031386065.1 of Burkholderiales bacterium. Classification (GTDB taxonomy): domain Bacteria; phylum Pseudomonadota; class Gammaproteobacteria; order Burkholderiales; family Burkholderiaceae_C; genus JANYJJ01. The sequence goes on along the minus strand of JANNBZ010000208.1, from coordinate 27,020 downwards.
CGGTGATCGAGCAGTTTCTGCACGACCGGCGACTGCCCCGCCCGGCCCGCGTGGCATTCGGCATTGCCACCGCCGTCACCGGTGACCTGATCCAGATGACCAACCACCACTGGACCTTTTCGGTGCTCGGCCTGCAGTCGGCGTTGGGCGTGGACCGCTGCCTGGTGCTGAACGACTTCGTGGCGATTGCCGCAGCGCTGCCCCTGCTGCAGGCCAGCGACAGCCGCCGCATCGGCGGTGGCGACGCGGTACCCGGCGCACCGATGGCCGTGCTCGGCCCAGGCACCGGGCTAGGCGTGGCGGGCCTGGTGACAGGGCCGACCGGAAGCACCATCGGCATCGCCGGTGAAGGCGGCCACGTGACGCTGGCCGCATCGACCGCGCGCGAAGCGGCGGTGCTGGCGCAGCTGCAGGATCGTTTCGGCCATGCGTCGGCCGAGCGGGCTGTGTCGGGGCCAGGCCTGCTCAATCTGTACGAGGCCTTGTGCGCCATCGACGGGCTGGCCTGCCTGGCACTGCAACCGAATGACATCACCGACCGCGCCCTGGCGAACAGCGATCCGCTGTGCCGCGAGGCGCTGAACCTGTTCGCAGGGTTCCTCGGCAGCGTGGCCGGCAACCTCGCGTTGACGCTCGGCGCACGCGGCGGCATCTACATCGGCGGCGGCATCGTGCCGCGGCTCGGCGCGGCCTTCGACACCCTGCCGTTTCGTCAGCGCTTCGAGGACAAGGGACGCTTTCGCGGCTACCTGGAACGCATTCCGACGGCCGTGATCACGATGCCGTCGCCCGCGCTGTACGGCGCGGCGAGTGCGCTCGACGCATTGCCGGATTGACACCACTGCAGGAGTTTGCCCATGCCCCGCTATGACAACGTGCTGGTCACCGGCGCATCGCGCGGACTCGGTGCCGCGCTTGGCCGCGAGCTGCTGGCACACGGCCACCGCGTGGTGCTGACGGCGCGCAACGAAGGCGAGCTCGCGCAGGCGGTCGACTCGCTGCGCGCCGCGCACGGCGAGCGCGTCAATTGGATCGCCGCCGATCTGTCCAGCCCGGCTGCTGCGCTGGCCCTGGTGGCGCAGGTGGAGCAGCGCTTCGGCGCGCTCGACGGCTTGGTCAACAACGCCGGCATCGGGGCCTGGAAGCCGCTGGTCGAGTGGAGCCCCCAGGAGGTGATCGACTGCGTGAACCTGAACCTGCTGGCACCGATGCTGCTGGCGCAGGCGGTGCTGCCCGGCATGGTGGCGCGGCGGCGCGGCATGATCGTCAACATCGCGTCCGACCTGGCGCGCCGCCCGCTGGCCAACATGGCGCCCTACGTGGCCAGCAAGTTCGGTTTGCTGGGGTTTTCGGGCTCGCTGCTGCGCGAGGCGAAAGCCCACGGCATCAAGGTGAGCGCGGTGCTGCCGGGCATCATCGACACCGCCTTCAACGGTGCCCGCGAAGGCAGCAAGGAAGAGAGCTGGGCGCTGCGCACGCAGGCGCTGGCGGCGCAGGTCGTGGCGCTGTTCGGGTTGCCCGAGAATGTGGTGGTCGACGAGCTCACCATCCACCCACTGCACCAGGACTTCTGAACCGCCCATGCCCGCCTACAAGATCCCCCGCCTGCTGGCCGACATCGGCGGCACCTATGCGCGGTTCGCGCTCGAGACGGGTCCGGGGCAGGTCGAGCGGGTGGTGTCGCTGCGCTGCGCCGACCACGCCGACTTCCACGCGGCGATCAGCGCCTATCTCGCCACCTTGCCCGAGGGCCGCATCGAACACGCGGCAGTCGCCATTGCCAACCCGGTGGCCGGCGACGCGGTGCGCATGACGAACTACCACTGGCAGTTCTCGATCGAGCAGATGCGCGAGCGGCTGCAGTTCGAAACGCTGGTGGTCGTCAACGATTTCACCGCACTGGCGATGGCCTTGCCGCGCCTGCAACCCGACCAGCTGCGGCAGGTCGGCGGCGGCGAGATCCGTCCGCGCAGCGTGGTCGGCCTGATCGGTGCCGGCAGCGGACTCGGCGTGTCAGGCCTGATCCCGGCCGACGACGGCTGGGTCGCGCTGGGCACCGAGGGCGGCCACGCCAGTTTCTCGCCACGTGACGAGCGTGAAATGGCGATCCTGCGCCACGCCTGGGGCCGCCATGCCCACGTCTCGTTCGAACGCCTGCTGTCGGGCCCCGGCATAGCGCTCATTCACTCGGCACTGGTCGAGCGCGCGGGCGGCGGCAGCGCTTCGGGCCGGCCGCTCAGCGCACCGGAGATCACGCAGCGCGCACTGGCGGGCAGCGACCCGGTGTGCGTCGAGACGCTGGACGCCTTCTGCGCCATTCTGGGCACCGCTGCGGCGAACCTCGCCGTGACTCAGGGCGCGTTCGGCGGCATCTACATCGGCGGTGGCATCGTGCCGCGGCTGGGCGAGTACTTCGACCGCTCGCCATTTCGCGCGCGCTTCGAGGACAAGGGCCGCTTCAGCGACTACTGCAAAGGCATCCCGACCTTCGTGATCACGGCGGAGAACGCCACCTTCGTCGGCGTGTCGGCCATCCTGTCGCAGCAGGTTCGCGGGCTCGAATCGTCGCAAGGCTCGGCCCTGTTGGGGCAGATTCAGCGCGCCCGCAGCAGCCTGTCGCCAGCCGAGAAGCGGGTGGCCGACTACGTGCTGACGCATCCGCGCTCGGCCATGAACGATCCCATCGCGCAGATCGCTCACGCCGCCGAAGTGAGCCAGCCCACGGTGATTCGTTTTTGCCGTTCATTGGGCTGCGACGGACTGTCGGACTTCAAGCTGCGGCTCGCGTCGGGCCTGACCGGAACCATCCCCGTCACGCACACCCAGGTCACCGGCGACGACACCATGCTCGAACTCGGGGTCAAGGTGCTGGGCAACACCGCGTCGGCCGTGCTGCAGGTGCGCGATCACCTGAACCGCGACACCATCGACAGCGCGATCGATCTGTTGAACGGGGCCAGCCGCATCGAGTTCTACGGCACCGGCCACTACGGCGTGGTGGCGCAAGACGCGCAGTTCAAGTTCCTTCGCCTGGGCGTCTCGTGCATGTCGTACACCGACACCCGAATTCAACAGCTGGCGTCGAACGTGGTCGAACCCGGCGTGGTGGTCGTCATCATCAGCAGTTCGGGTCGTGTGGGCGAGTTGATCAGCGTGGCCGAAACGGCGCGCGCGCGCGGCGCCAAGGTGCTGGCCATCACCGCCGGCCAGTCACCGCTGGCGCGCAAGGCCGACCTGGCGTTGATCGTCGACCATGTCGAAGACGTGGCCACGCAGATGCCGATGATCGGCCGCATCCTGTACCTGCTGATGATCGACATCCTGGCCGTCGGCGTGGCGATGCGCCGCGGCGCGCAAGGCGTGGTCACGCTCGACGCAGACGCCTTGCTGGAAGCGCACGAGGCCAGCCGCAGCCCGTCGGCGGCGGCGCGCCCGCGCAGCACGCCCGGTGTCAGCACGGCCGGGCCGTTTGCGCATCTGACGACGCACAGCCGGGGCGGAGGCGGCTGACGACGGCGCGGCGGCGCGGCGGCCTCGCGGGCAGTCTGCTCGACCAAGAACACGGGTTTCTACAAGTAGACCGGCTTGCTGCAAGCCTTCGCTGCGGCCACGCTGCTGCAGCAAGCACCCAGGCGTGTGGGCTTTGTCGGGTAACGATGCCACCGGCGTTGCCTGTGTGTCCGGCATCTCATGCGCGGCCGCTGTGTGGCACGGCGGCTGGCGCGCCGTGATCGGCTGGCCGGCGGCCAGGCCCGCCCGAGTTGGTGTGCCGATGTCAGCGCAGCGTGCCGGGCTGCGCGGTGCGCGGCCCGGGTTTGCGATGCGGCCTTCGCACCGGCCGTGTTGCTACCGCGTCTGCACCGCCGAGGCAATCACCACGTTCGGGTTCGGCACGCATTCCGAAAAGCCGACGATGGCCTGGCACGAGGACGACGCGATGGCGCTGACCACGCTGGTTCCGGCGGTCACGCTACCGAACACGGCATAGCCAAGGCCAGGGTCGCCGGATGTGGGTGGGTGCGGGTCGAGGAAGGTGTTGTTGGCCAGGTTGACGAAGAACTGCGACGTGGCCGAGTTCGCGGCGGCGGTGCGCGCCATGGCGAGCGACCACTGCACATTGCTCAAGCCGCGGTTGACCTCCAGTGCGACCGGCGGGCGGGTGGGCTTGGGCGTCTCCTGCCCGGTGCTGATCGGCAGGAAGCCGCCCCCCTGGACCACGAAGGGTTGCGGCGTGATCACTACCCGGTGGAACACGGTGCCGTCATAGAAGCCCGAATTGACATAGTCGAGGAAGTTGTTGACTGTCAGCGGCGTTTCTGTCGGCTTCAGCGTGAGCACCACGTCACCCAGCGTGACCGTGTCGCGGCGTATGGTCAGCGTGACTTGCGGCTCCGGCACGGTGAACAGGGCCGCGTCGATGTCGTTCGTGGGGTCCTGTTCGAGCGCCACGGTCACCTGGTTCAGGTCCAGCGCGGTCACCCGGCACTGGTAGTAGGCGGTCGAAGCCGTGCTGACCAAAGGCGGTGACACGCTCAACGTCACCGCGCCACAAGCCACCGACGACACCACCAGGCCCTGGTTGACGTTCGTGCCCGTGGTCGTGATGGTCATGGCCTGGCCGTATGTCGCCGTTCCGGGTTGGCCCGCCGCACCCGCCACGCCTGCGGTGATTGCGACCAGCGTCGGCACCGCACCGACGCTGACGCTTGCGCTGCCCAACGCGGCCGAGTCGCGGTTGCGCGTCACGTCGAAGGTCACCGTGCCCGGGGCGACGACCGCGTTCGGGCACAGGTAGTACGCCACGCTCGCGCTGCTGACGTAGGGCGCAGCCGTGCTGCGGGTCACGCTGGTGCATGCAGGAGCCGCCACACCGATGCCCTGATCGAGGTGTTCGCCCGTGACCGTGAGGATCGCGGTGTTGGTGCCGCCGGGCCGCGGGTTCGCGGCCAGCACGGTCACGGTCGGGTCTGTGGCGGGCGGGCCGCCGTAGTCGCCACCGCCACCGCCACCGCCGCCGCCACCACCGCCACCACCGCAGGCCGTCAAACCCAGAGACAGGCAAGCCAGACCGGCGAGCGCCCAGCCCCGCGCTGCGCCCTGTATCGAATACCGTGAACTCATGACTTCTCCAATAGGTCGATGCAGGTGTTCGGCTGGTGGCGAGCGCTCAGCGCGAATCCGGCGATGACAGTCGGCGCCCGCGCACGAAGCAGCCCAGGGCCAGCAGCCCCAGACCCATGAGTGCCTGGCTGGCAGGCTCCGGCACCGGGGAGGTGACCATGGACTGCACGAGCCCGGGCACGTCCGAGCCCAAGGTCACGTTGTCGAATGCCGCAACGTTGAAGCCGCCGAAAAAGGTCACCGAATGGGCCGTGCCGACAAACGTCGCGCCGACCGGGTCCCAGACGCCGAACACCGTGCCGTTGATCGGCAGCGGATCCCCCGGACCGGTGACCTTCTGGTCCTCGAGGTGAATTTCCGCCAGCATGGTTCCGGTGCCATCCAGGCCCGACCACGCGCGCAGAGTTGCGTTGTCGGTCGACACGTAATAGGTCGAGAAGCCATCGGTGAAACCCGCCGCGTGGTTGAGCAGGAAGCCGCCGATTTCAGTGCGGAAGGTCAGCACCGTGCTCGCCGAGGGCTCGTTGGCGAACTGCCCGCTGCCGAACGGCGGTGGCGCGTCCTGATCGATGAGGCCGATGCCATCGGCGCTGAAGGAAATTCCGAGGTTCAATGCCGCGCCTCCGGCACCGTTGTAGAAGTTGCTCACAGAGGCCAGGTCCCCGACGCCCTCGAAGGTCAGCACCGTCGTGGCGGCAGAGGCCGTGGTCGCTGCAAACACCATCAGGGTGGCGGCGATTTTTTGCGGAAAGTAATTCATGGGCAATGTCTCCTTCAGGTTTCGTTGATGGCTCTGGCGATTTGTTTGGCGGGCCCCAGCGATGGGACCATGCACCAACGGTCCTTGGCCTCGTTGCCTACGAGGACCATGCCGGTGTGCTGGCGGATGTCGGCGTCTTCGACCGGATTTGTGTTGTAGAAGCCCAGACTGCGGCGCAGCACCTCCATTTCGTTGGCCTTGCCGGTGAGGAATTCCCATCCCGGCTGAATACCGTACAGATTGACGTACGCGGCCAGCGCGCGCGGCGAGTCCTGGTCAGGCCGCAGCGTCAGCGAATACATGAAGACGGACCGACCGACCTCGTCGCCCAGCATCTCGCGCACGCTGCGAAGGTTGGCAGTGTTGGCAGGGCAGATGCCGGTGCACACCGTGTACATCATGTTGATGGCCACGCGCTTGCCGCGAATCAGGTCGTCGTAGAACCGCACCGGCTCGCCGCGGTGATTTCGCAGTACGAAGTTCGGGAAACGGCGGGCGGTCGTACCGGCGCCGGCACTGCTGATGGTCGCGGCCACCGGCAGTGAACTGGCTGCTGCCAGCGCGCCGATTCCGAACAGGAGGCTTCTCTTGGTGTTCATGAGCAGGTCCTCCGTGGCGGCTAGGGCACGATATCCCAGCGAAGCATCATCGCGTGGTCTTCGTGTACCAGGTTGTGGCAGTGCATCAGGTACTTGCCCGTGAAATCCCGGAAGCGCAACAGCACCCGGATTTCGTCGTTCGGCCCCAAAACGTAGACGTCTTTTCGGCCGCGTTCATGGGGCGCCGGTGGCAGACCGTTGCGGCTGAGAATGCGACCCTCCTCGAAGTGGATGTGCACCGGGTGGTGCCAACCGCCCTTGCCTTTGAGGATCCAGATCTCCGAGGTGCCGCGCTTCGGGGTGGCCCGCGGTTGCTCCACGTCGAAGATCAGGTTGTTGACCTTCCATACCTCGTTCTGGCGGTCGAAGTCCCAGCGCCGCGTTTGCACCACCGCTGAAAGGTCCAATGGCGGAAGCTCGCGCAGCACGGCCGGCACCCGGCTCAGGTCCGGCTGCGCCGGCTCGCGGTCGACGTCGAAACGCAGGATCTTGTCGCCAGCGTTCAGCAGGTCGCCATTGGCGGTGCGGGGGTTGCCCAACGCGCCCTCCGGCCCGCGCCCGCTGGTCTGCTTCAGCCGATTCACCATGAACACCTGGCTGCCGATCGGGAAGCGCGAGAAGTCGACGACGATGTCACCCCGCTCCGCCACGCCGAGCGCCACCCGGGTGGTCGTGATGGGCGCCGGAAGCAGGTTGCCGTCGTTGGAGATGTGGCTGAAGCTCTGGTTGACGTTGTTGTAGGTGAGGTACAGCTCGTAGAAGCGCGAGGGCCCGCCGTCGAGCAGCCGCAGACGGTACTTGCGACGCTCCACCTTGAAGAAGGGCTGGATCTTTCCGTTGACGCAGAACTTGTTGCCGAGGATGCCGTCCTGTTCGAGTTGGTCGTAGAACAGGTAGCCGCCGGAATCGAACTGCTTGTCTTGCAGGATCAAAGGGATGTCGTAGATGCCGACCCCGCTGGGCAGCCGCAAGGCATTCGGGTTGGAGTCTTGTTCGTTGCCCGAATCCAGCTCGTCGAACAGTAGATAGAAACCGGCCAGGCCCTTGTAGACGTTGGGCGCGGTGAATTCCATCCGGTGGTCGTGGTACCACAGGGTGCCCAGAGCTTCGCGCGGATCGCCGTTCGTGCCCTCCCGCCCGTCGTAGCCGGCGTAGCAGTTCGGGTAGAGGTGGTCCTTGTACAGCCCGGGGGCGGTCAGCGTGGGGCCGAACTTCTGGCTGCTGTAGTAGTCGCCCGCGAAGCCGTCGCTTTCCGACGGGCTGTGCAGGTTGTGCAGGTGGGTGCTGATCTCGGGCGAGCCGAAGCCGACCGAGTTGGTCGGCAGCTCGTTATAAATACGCACAAGAATCGGCTGACCGTAATAAGCAACGAAGGTTGGCCCGGGGAGCATGCCGTCATAGCCCCAGACCTTCTGGGTGGGCAACTCGGGGTGGAAGGAATGCAGCGCTTCTCTCACCCGCACGTCGTAGAACTGTTGCGGATAGAACTCACCCCAGCGCTGGTGCATGACACGTCCGCATTCGCCTGCGCCCGTCTCGTACGCAGGGTACGGGTCCAGGTCCGGTACCGGGAGCTTCGGGCCGTAGACCAACAGGGGCTGGACGAACGGCGTCGTGGCGGGGCCGGGTGGCAGCGTCTTGGCCGACGCAACGGGCAAGGCAATGTCGGTGTGCAGCACCGTTATCGTGGTCGCTGCAGCGGCCCACTTGAAGGCCTGCCGGCGTTCGGGTTCGGCGGGGCTGGTGTCTGGCTTGTTCATTCCGTGACCCTCCGCTGTGAAAAGCGAGCTTGTTGCCCGGTGGGCAAATCCTGGCCTGGCCACTGCGCAACTGGGTGCTTGCGCGGTGTTGATGAAATCCATACTAGGTGTGGCGAAATCACCGGCACATGGCCCATTCGGGTACCCCCCCGCAGCGTGGGGGGGTGCCCCGCTCAACGTTCGCGGAAGGCGCTCTCGCGCACTGCAATCAATGGCTTCAAAAGGTAGGTCATCACGGTCTTCGAGCCGGTCACGATGTCAACTTGCGCCTGCATGCCCGAGATGATGGGGAGCTTGCGTTCCAGGCTCTCGACCGCGTCCTTGTCGGTCTGTACTCGTACGAGGTAGTAAGACTCGCCCCGTTCATTGGTGATGGCGTCCGCTCCGACCTGGATCACCTTTCCCGGCATGGCACCGAAGATCGAATAGTCGTAAGCCGTCAACTTGACGCGCGCCGTCTGGCCGGTCTGGATGAAGCCGATGTCGCGCGGGTTCACCATGGTTTCGACCACCAGCTGGTCTTCCGCAGGCACCAGCTCGACGAGCGGCTCGCCCGGCTTGGCGACCCCCCCGAGACTGTTCACGAAGACCCGGTTCACAACCCCCCGCACCGGTGTCCGCAGGCCGGTACGGCCGACGCGTTCCTCCAGCGGTGGCAGGCCCGATTCGAGCGACCGCAGATCGCCCAGCGCACGGTTGAGTTCATCGCGGACCTGTGCAACGAACGCCTGCACCGAGTTGTCGCGGCGGGCCTTGGTCTCGGTGATCGCGTGCTGCAGGCGATCCACCGCCACCGCGCCAGCGCTCTGGCGCCCTTCGAGATCGGACACGACACGTTGCAGGCGCACGAGTTCGATGCGCGGCTCCAGCCCGCGCGCCACCAGCGTATCGACCATCGCCAGTTCTTCGTTCACGGTGGCCAGGCTGCGCTGGGCGGTCTGCACCCCGACGCGTGCTTCGTCCTGTTCGAGCGATTTCTGCGCGATCTGGGCCGCCAGCACCCCCGCCAGCGTGGCCTGTTCGGCGCGCCGCAGGTCGTACGCCGCCTGCTCCACGCGCACGAACTCGGCGCCCCCGTTGCTCAGCAGCGCCTTGAAGTTCGGCGCCAGGCCTTCGGCCTCGGCCCGCAGGCGGGCGATGCGGGCCGCCAGTGCCAGGGTTTGCTGGCGGCGTGCGCGCAGGTCGCCATCGGCCTGGGTCGGGCTCAGTGACACGAGCAAGGCGCCGGCCTCGACGGTCTGGCCGGCCACCACATGAATCTCCGAGACGACGCCCCCTTCGAGGCTTTGAATCATGTGCACCCGCGCCGAGGGGATGACCTTGCCGGTGGCCTGTGCCACGGTGTCCACCTCGGCCCAGCCCGCCCACAGGCCGAGTGCGACGAACGCCGTCACGATCAACAGCAACAGCACGTTGGATGCACGGTTGACACGGTGCATGCGGGCCGCGTTCGAGATCGTCAGCGTCGACCGCAGCGGGACGACGACGGTGCGCTTTTCGAATTTCATGTGGCCTCCCGTGCCGGTGCGGCCGCCGAGCGCAGCACCGCGTCCTTCGGACCCTGGGCGACGATGCGCCCCCGTTCGATCACCACCACGCGGTCGACCAGTTCGAGCATCGATGGCTTGTGGGTGATGAGGATCAGCGTCTTGCCCTGGATTGCGAGCTTCAAGCGCTGTAGCAGCAGGCGCTCGGCGGTCGGGTCGAGGGCGCTGGTCGGCTCGTCCAGCACCAGGATCGGCGGGTCGCCGATGAGTGCGCGCGCAAGGGCCACCATTTGCCGCTGGCCACCCGACAGGCCTTCGCCCGATTCACCGATGCGCATCTGGTACCCGTCTGGGTGGAGCCCGGCGAACTCGTCGACGCCGGCAATGCCCGCCACGCGCAGCACTTCGGCATCACTCGGGCGGTCGCCACCGAGGGCGATGTTCTGTCGCAGCGTGCCGCTGAGCAGCCACAGGTCCTGCAGCACCGTGCCCATGTTGCGGCGCAGATCGGCCGGGTCGATCTGGCGCACATCGTTGCCGCCCACCATCAGCATGCCGTCGTCCGGCGTGTGCAGCCCGAGCAGCAGCTTGACGAGCGTGGTCTTGCCCGAGCCCACGCGGCCGATCACCGCCACACGCTCGCCCGCTTCGACGCGCAGCGAGACCGCGTCGAGGATCGGCACTTTCTGGCCCGGGTAGCGGAAGCTCACGTCGCGCAACTCGACGGTGCCGTTCAGGCGGTCGTGCGCCATGCGGGGCCGCGCCGGGTGGTGCTCCCGCGGCATTGCCATCACCTGGCTCAACGCGCGGTAGCTCGCCAGACCCTGGTTCATGCGCAGCAGCAACTGGGTCAGCTGGGCCATCGGCTGAACCGCCCGGCCACAGAGGATCGAGCCGGCGACGATGGCGCCGGGGCCGAGCTTGCCGTCGGCGGCCAGGAACACGCCGACCGTGACCACGGCGACTTGCGAGATCATGAAGATCAAGCCGGACCAGTTGGTGGCCACGGCGCCGAGCAGGCGGGTCTTCATGCCGATGCGCGACTGGTGCGCCACCGTCTGCTGCCAGCGCCGGCGCAGCACGGCGCCCGCGCCCAGCGCCTTGATGGTCTCCAGCCCGGCGAGCGTTTCGACCAGCACCGCCTGCTTGGTCTGGCTGTCTTCCTGGCTCACCTGCGCCTGTCGCTTCATCGACGGCTGCAACATCAGCCCGGCGATCAGCATCAGCGGAATGGCGACCACTGGCACCCAGGCCATCGGCCCGCCGATCAAGTAAAGCGCCAGCACGAACAACAGCGCGAACGGCAGATCGATCAGCGTGGCCAGGGTGGTCGAGGTGAACAGTTCGCGCACCGATTCGTACTCTTTCAGCACGCTGGCCAGGCCGCCGGTGGAACCCCGGCGGGCGCGCATGTCCAGGTCGAGCACGTGGTCGAACAGCGCGTCAGCGATTTCCATGTCGGCGCGCGAGCCAGCAACATCCAGAAAGTAGCCGCGCAGCAGCTTGATCGCGAAGTCGCTCGCGAACACGATGGCCACGCCAAGCAACAAGGCATACAAGGTGCCGATCGCGTTGTTCGGAATCACGCGGTCGTAGACGATCATCGAAAAGATCGACGTCGCGAGTGCGAACACATTGGTGAGCACGGCCGCAATGCCGGCACGGGTGTACAGCGAACGGGCCAACAGGGTCGGCCCCCAGAACCAGTGCCCGCGCCGCCCCTGCGCAACCTCGTCGTCGGCACTGCTGCGGCGCTGCGGGGGCTGAACGCGCACATAGCTGCCGCCGTGCCGCCGCATCAATTCCTCGTCGTTGATGGGTCGCGGTTTGGCGGACCCTGGCGCATACACCTCGACGCTGCTGGCATCCAAGCCTGCCAGCAGCACGCAGACCTTGCCCCCGGCGCCCAGCAGCACCAGCGACTCGTCGGCGCTGGGCGCCGGCGGGCGCCCAGCGTGCAGGGTCTCGGTGGTGAAGCCCAGGCTCTCGATCGCTTCGACGAAGTCGTCGAGCGTCCAGGCCTGCTCAGGCCGCGCCACACCGGCACGCAGCGCGGCCAGGGACATCGGTTGCCCATGGTGCTCCAGCAGGAACAGCAGGCAGGCCTCGAACGGGTCCGTCCGGCGGGGATCCGCAGCAGACGGATCGGCGTGCTGGGCTGCGGGCTCAGCCGTCTCGGGTGGGGCCTCGCCCATCAGCGGGGCTGGCTGCGCGGCTTGCGGGATCTGGCGCATGGTGGAGGTTCCCTGAAGCGAGCCTGAGTGAATGGGCGGGGCGAATCGATGAAGGGGCAGGGTGCGCTGGGCGATCGGAGCGGGCGGCCGGAGCGGGCGGTCGCGCTTTCAGCGAGGCACTTTGGCGCTGGCGGGTGCGCCAACGGACGCCACCTTCGCCATCGGCAGCCCCAACTCCGAGCCGAGGCCGCCGCTCAAATACAGCAAGCGCCAGCGCACCGTGACCTGCTCGGACTGGGCATTCACCAGCGCCTGGCCGGCGGCGTTGAGCACCTCCTGCGCGTTCAGCAGGTCGAGCAGGTTGCCCCGGCGGTTGGCAAAAATGTCGCGCACCGCGCGCAGCGCATCGGCGGCGAGCTTGACTTCTTCGCGCCGCGCCGCAACGACAGCACCGGCGCTCGCCTCTTGCGCCAGCGCTTCCCTGAGCGAGCGATGCACCTGCAGGCTGACGTTGCGCGTCAGCTCTGTGGCTTCGACCTCCAGCCAGGTCTGCTGCGCCAGCCGTGCCGTGTCCGCACCGCCGGTGTAGAAGCTGTAGCGCAGCACCAGCGCGGCCGACAATTCGTTGCCCGGCGTGCCACGCCCGACCAGGTCGCGGCGACGGGCGCTGAGTTCGAGGGCCAGCTGGGGCAATCGGCGCGCCGCTTCGGCCTCCCGGTCCCACTGTGCTTCGCGCTGGCGGGCCTCGGCGCTGCGCACCGCGTGGAACTCGCGCACCAGCGCCTGCATGTCGGCCGGCAAGGTGGAAACCGCCAACTCGGGCAACTGCGGCAACGCCAGCTCACCCGCCGGCTCGCCATAGATCTCGATGAAGGCGGCCATCGCCACGTCGTGTTGGGTCTGGAAGGTCGCGACCGTGGCCCGCGCGTCGGCCACGCGGGATTGGGCGCGCCAGACATCGCTGATCAGGCCCGCCCCCAGTGCATGCCGTTGCGACAGGTAGCGCGTGAGCGTTTCACGCGCCTGCACGTTCAGCGCGGCCAGCGCCATCTGGCGGCGGGTGCGGTACACCTCCAGCCAGGCTTGCACCGCGCGCATCGCCAGGTCGGTCGAGCGGCCCTCGCCGCGGGTGGATGCGGCCCATTCGCGCGAGCGGCCCGATTCGATGCTGGCATTCGTGGCGCCGAAGTCATAGACGTTTTGGCGCAAGCTGAGGCCGATGGCGCCCGATTCGTAGCGCCTGGCCGGCGTGTCGAAGATGGTGCTGCGGTCGTTTCTCTGACCGGAAACATCCATCGTGCCGGAGATCTGTGGCCGCCTGCTGGCCTCGATCTCGTACACCGCCTCGCTCGTGGCCTTGAATGCGGCTGAGGCCGCGCGGGTGTCCGGATGCGCCTGCACCGCACGCACGATCCGCTCGCGGAACGCGGCCAACGGCATGCCGTACCCGGGTGAAGCGGTGTCGGCCAGCACTTGCAGCAGGAACACCGCCTGCTCCTCCCCCGGCGCGTCGATCCCGGTCGTGGCCACACCCGTCCCGGCGGTTGACTGCGCCGTGCCGACTGTGGGCACCCCGGCCAACAGCGCGACCAGCACAAGACGCAAACCGCACATGCCCAGCCCCCTGGCGGCCATGGTGGGAACGGTGGTCGGCACGCGGAGAGGGTCCATCTGAGTACCTCCAACAACCGCCCCACAACCGCCCCACCACGGCCCCCCAACCGCCCGCTGACACCCCGCCGGTCCACGGCTGGCGGCATTGCTCATCAGGCAATCCGCGCTTTGCCCTGCGGTATTCGCCCAAGGCACGGAAGCGCCCCTTCGTGGGCCATGGCCGCCCGCAGGGCTCATGCCAGCAGACAGAGACATTCCAGCTCGAGGTCGATAAAGTCGGCGGCCCAGACGAGGACCAGGCTGAGCACCTGGCGGCGGTTGCTCAGGCCGCGTTTTTCGAAAATGCTCTTCAGGTGCTTCTTGATGGTGTTGACGCCAACCGACAGGCGCCGGGCGATCTGCTTGTTGGACAGGCCCTCATGGACCAGCGCGAACACATCGGACTCGCGTCGGGTCAAGTCGGGCGCGCCCTCCAGGTGCGCCGGCTGGTTGGCTCCAGCACCGGCCCACAACACACCCAGCAAGGTGGAATACAAGGAATTGAACACCCAGCGCGGGAACCAGAGGTTGCCCGCCAGAATGGCGTCGATGGCGCTGACGCGGCTGGTGGCGTTGCCCAGCTCGACGATGCCGCGGGCACCGAGCATCGTGATGAAGTCGATCCAGTGCGGCGGCGCATCTCGCCAGACGATCACCCACTCGGTGTCGTCGAAGCGCCGGCGCAGTTGCTTCATTTCGGCCGCACTCAGCTGCCCGAGTGCGTCGGGTTCGATGATCACCAGCCGCGGCTTGACGGCATTCACGGCGTTCGAGATGTCCTCGACTCCGTGCGCCACGGCAACCTTGGTCAGATAGCGCTCGTTGGTGTGGCCGATCCCCAGGCTCGTGACCACCGCCTCGGCGTGCAAGGTCTGCGCAACCACCACCAGAAGCGGCACCGGCAGAGCCGCTGCGCGCAGGTACTGCGGCGCGGCGCAGCGGTTCGGCTGGCCATACCCATTGGTGCGGGGCGGCGGGGTGGGGCGGAGCAGGCCGGGGGCGGCCACCGCGACCGGCGGCAAACCCATCCAGTGGTACCAGAGTGGCCCCATGCCGGCTGGCGAGGCGCTGCTTTCGAATCGCGGCGAGCTTTCGGTCTCGGCGCGGGGCAGCTCGGCCAGTTCCCCCTGGGGGAACGCGGAAACAGTCGAAAAACCAAGATCTTGTGACATCGGCCTCCCCAAATTCGCGCCAAAACAACGTTGGGGCGTGGGTTTTGTGAGCACTACAACTGCGGGTACTGCAACTGCGACTACGAGTCCGACTACTTGCTTAAGACTTTGTAACGAATGCCACCTACCTGTAACCCCCTGCGTTAGGGGGTTTTTCTGAAACTCATCGCTCTAGGGGGGGTGTTTTTGCGGCCTTGAGTTGTGCGGTGCAGCAACTTTCGGGGAGGTTCGACCGGTACCCGTTTGGGCCATGGTTCGACAGCGCCAGCCTTCCTAGCATGGGTCCCGTGAGGTAGCCGACACCTTTGCCGAGGTGGTCGGGCCGGGCCTCACGGCGTGACCCACCGGTTCTGCAAATCCTCGGCGACGCAACCTCCAGGAGACCTTGCCATGGCAACACCGCAGTACAACTTCACGGTCAACAAGGCCGACCTCGACTTCATCCTCAAGCAAATCAAGATCGCGGAGGCCAGCACCAACCCGGTCACCGGCGCCGCCGAAAACCTGCCCCAACTGGTGGGCAGCCCGGTGCTGCCCTACGGCTTGCGCACGGTCGATGGCACCTGGAACAACCTGCTGCCGGGGCAAGAGCGCTTCGGTGCGGCCGACAACATCATGCCGCGCCTGGTGGCGGCGAATTTGCAGGGCGCGGAGCCGAGCTTCTTCACGGGTCTCCCGACCACGTACAACTCGGCGGTTTCAGTCACCGACTCGCAGCCCCGCATCATCAGCAACCTCGTTGTCGATCAAACGGCCAACAACCCGGCGGCCCTGGGGGCGTGGAATCCGGCGAACGGGACTTCGCCGAATGGCACGCTTTTCATTCCGAATGTGTCGCCCGACATTGGCCTGTCGCCTCCGTTCAACGGCTGGATGACCTTCTTCGGTCAGTTCTTCGACCACGGGCTCGACCTGGTCAGCAAGGGCAACAACGGCACGGTCTTCGTGCCGCTGCAGCCTGACGATCCGCTGTTCGTGGTGGGCAGCCCCACGAATTTCATGGTGCTTTCGCGCGCCACCCAGGTGGCCGGCCCGGGGCCAGACGGCGTCTTGCTCGACAACCCCGCCACTGCGGTGAATGAGTCGGCCGACAACACCAGCCATGAGGCCATCAATTCCACCACGCCATTCATCGACCAGAACCAGACCTACACCTCGCACCCCTCGCACCAGGTGTTCCTGCGGGAGTACGCGCCGGACGGCGCTGGCAAACCGATGTCGACCGGCCACCTGCTGACCGGCGCGCACGGCGAAGGCAACTGGGGTGAGGTGAAGGCGCAGTCGGCCGCTTTGCTGGGCATTCAACTCCTCGACAAAGACATTTTCGATTGCCCGTTGCTGGCCACCGACCGCTACGGCGAATTCCTGCGCGGGCCGAACGGCTTTGTTCAAATCGTCACCGCCACCGGTCTTGTCGAGGCCAATCCGGCCGACAACGGCGGTCTGGGTACGCTGCTTCCGGCCAACACCGTGGGCACCGGCCACGCCTTCCTGAACGACATTGCGCACAACGCGGTGCCGAGAGCCGGGCTGACGCCAGACGCAGATACCGCAGCAGGCGCCCTGAACCCGAGCTTCGACCCGGCGCAAACGGTGGGTGGCACCAACATGCCGTTCCTGCCCCAGCCGGCTGGCACCTACGACAACGAAACGCTGGACCGCCATTTCATCACCGGTGACGGGCGTGGCAATGAAAACATCGGTCTCACGACGGTGCACACGATCTTCCATTCCGAGCACAACCGGCTGGTCGAAGATTACAAAGGCACCATCCTCGCGGCGAACGACCTGACCTCGTTGAACGAATGGCTCCGGGTGCCGGTGGCCGCCGTGCCGACGGCCGCCGCAGACGTCGCCGCGCTGCAATGGGACGGCGAGCGCCTGTTCCAGGCTGGCCGCTTCGTCACCGAAATGCAATACCAGCACTTGGTGTTCGAGGAGTTCGCGCGCTCGGTGTCGCCCACCATTGACCCGTTCGTCTTCTCGAACTCGCCCGACATCGACCCGGCCATCGTGGCCGAGTTCGCCCACGTGGTGTACCGCTTCGGGCACTCGATGCTCACCGAGTCGGTCGATCGGCTCGACATCAACAATGTCCCGGACGACATCGGCCTGATCCAGGCCTTCCTCAACCCGCTCGAGTTCGACAAGGACGGCGCCGTCACCGAAGCGCAGGCGGTGGGAGCCATCGTGCGGGGCATGACACGCCAGACCGGCAACGAAATCGACGAGTTCGTCACCGAGGCGCTGCGCAATAACCTGGTGGGCCTGCCGCTGGACTTGCCGACGCTGAACATGGCGCGTGCCCGGGACACCGGCATGCCCACCTTCAATCAGGCGCGTGCCAAGTTCTATGAAATGTCCGGCGACAGCCAGTTGGCGCCCTACACCAGCTGGGTCGACCTGGCCCCGAACCTGAAGCACTCGGCGTCGGTCATCAACCTGATCGCTGCCTACGGCACCCATTCCAGCATCCTCGGTGCGGTGACAGCCGCCGACAAACGCGCGGCCGCCACCTTGATGGTCATGGGCGGTACCGGCGAGCCGACGGATCGTGTCGACTTCCTCAACAGCACAGGCGCCTGGGCCAACAGCGAAACCGGCCTGAACAAGATCGACTTCTGGCTCGGTGGCCTGGCCGAAGCCCGCAACCAGTTCCAGGGCATGCTGGGGCCGACCTTCAACTTCGTGTTCGAGTCACAGCTTGAAAAGCTGCAGAACGGCGACCGCTTCTACTACCTCAGCCGCACGCAGGGCACCAACATGATCAACGAGTTGGAAAACAACTCGTTCTCGGCCCTGGTGATGCGCAACAGCGACCTCGGCACCGCCGTTTCGTCGCACCTGCCCGACCCGCTGTTCAGCAGCAAAAACTACATTCTCGAGGTCAACCAGTCCACGCAGATCGGGCTCGACCCGGTGGGAGCCGACCCGGTGCTCAACGCGCTGCGCCCGCTGGTCGGTCGCGTGGCGCCAGGCGCGGATGTCAACGGCGATGGCGCTGCCGATGGCGGCCTGCTTCGCTACTCGGGCTCGGACCACGTCACCCTGGGCGGCACGCCCGGCAATGACACCTTGCTCGGCGGCATTGGCATCGACACCCTTTGGGGCGACGCCGGCAATGACCGCCTGGATGGGGGCGACGAAGCCGACAAGGTGCACGGCGGCGACGGCGACGACATCATCACCGACCACGGCACGCCGGCCGGCGGCGCCGACTTCCTGCATGGCGATGAAGGCAACGACGTCATCAGTTCCGGCACCGGCCTCGACATCGTGTTCGGCGGTGGCGGCAACGACTTCGTGATCGTCGGGCCGGACGCGCAAGAAGTGTTTGCCGGCCGCGGCAACGACTTCGTGCTCGGTGGTTCCGGCCCAGATGCGCTGCTGGGCAACGAGGGTGACGACTGGATCGAAGGCGGCGAGGGTTTCGACGGCCTGTCCGGCGAAAACTCCGAGCTGTTCTTCAACAGCCCGATCGTCGGCCACGACGTGCTCAACGGCCAGGGCAATGACACCGACTACGACGGCGAGAACGGCGACGACATCATGGTCGAAGGCCCGGGCATCCAGCGCAACAACGGCATGGTGGGCTTTGACTGGGGCATCCACAAGGGCGACCCCGTCGGGGCCGATTCCGACCTGGGCCTGCCCTTCTTCGCCGCGCAAACCGTGTTCACCCTGCGTGACCGGTACGACCTGGTCGAAGCGCTGTCCGGATGGAAGATGGACGACGTGCTGACGGGCAACAACTTCCCGACCGGCGCAGTCGGCGTGACGGGTGGCGGCATCATCGGCGGAACCCCCGCCGACCACCAGCTCACCCAGGCCGGCGTGGACCGGATCACCGGCTTCCAGGCTCTGCTGGGCGTGCCGGCGGTCGCGAACCCGGCTGCCGTGATCTTCGACGCCAGCACCGGCGGCAACGTGCTGATCGGCGGTGCCGGCAACGACACCCTGTACGGCAAGGCCGGCAACGACCTGCTGGACGGCGACGCGTGGCTGAACGTGCGCATCGCGGTGGCCTCGTCGAACAACCCCACGCTCACCAGCGCGGAGAGCATGAACGACATCAAGGACGCCATGCTCGCCGGGTCGATCAACCCCGGAGAGTTGAGCATCGTCCGCGAGATCCTGACGACGGGCGTGGCCGCCACTGATGTCGATATCGCGATGTATGCCGGCCCGAGGGCAGACTACACAATCAGCCCGCTTCTGCCCAACGGCATACGGACCGTGACCGACAACAACCTGACTCCGATCCTGATCGATGGCGTGTTGGTGCCGCTGTTGAACAACGAAGGGACCGACAGGATCCGCAACATCGAGATTGCGCGCTTCACCAACCGGGATGCGAACGGCTTCTTCGTCAGCTTCACGGATCTGAGCCTGGTCAATGCGCCTGCGGCAGGCGTGCCGACCATCCTGGATGCGAACGGGGGCACGCCGACCGAGTTGCAGCTCCTCACGGCGCAGACCGCCGGCATCTCCGACCCCAACGGACTGGGAGCCTTCTCGTTCCAGTGGCAATTCTCGATAGACGCCGGGGCGAACTGGGTCAGCATCGCAGGCGCCGTCGGGGTGTCGTTCGTGCCCGCGCAGGCGCAGGTGAATTCCATCTTGCGGGTGCAGGTTTCGTTCCTCGACGGTCTGGGCAACGCCGAAACGGTGACATCTGCCGCGACCGGCGTGGTGGGTGATCTGTTTGTCGGCGACCCTTTGCTCGGCGACCTGTTCAATGGCACCGCAGGTGACGACGTTGCGTCTGGTTTGGGCGGCGCTGACACGCTCAACGGCAATGCCGGCAACGACCTACTCAACGGTGGCGCTGGCAACGACCTTCTGAACGGCGGGGCCGGTAACGATGTACTCGACGGCGGGGCCGGCAACGACGTTCTGAGCGGCGGCGCCGACAACGACAGCCTGATTGGGGGTGGGGGCGCCGACAGCATGAGCGGTGGCACGGGCAACGACATCCTGAGGGGTGATGGCGGAGCCGATCTCATGACCGGTGGTGCAGGGAACGACACCTTCCGGTACGTCACCATCAACGATTCAGGGCCGGGAATCGGAGCACGCGACATCATCACCGACTTCGTCTCGGGTGAGGACAAGATCGACTTCAGCGCCATCGATGCCAACCCGACCGTCGGGGGCAATCAGGCGTTCACCTTGATCGGGGGGGCACCCTTCGATGCAGGCGTGGCCGGGATCGGGCAGTTGCGCTGGACGCTCGTCGGTGCCAACACCGTGATCGAGGCCGAAACCAACGGTGTGGCCGGCGCCGATTTCTCGCTCACGCTGCTCGGCAACTTTACGGCGCCGGGTGTGCTGAACCCGGACATCCTGCCGTGATCGTCTGAGCGCGGTGCTCCGCCCACGCGGGGCCTGTGCCGGGCTTCAACATGACGCCACCCGAGGCTCGCGCCTTGGGTGGCGTTTCTTCTTGGGCCGCTCGGCCGCAGCCAGTCGATGTCGCTCCCACCCAGTTCAGTCACGAAGCGGCAGCGGCCGATCTGCGGCGCCGACAGACTTGCGCAAGGGCCGTCTCGTGCGCGCGCTGCCGCAATGGCAAGGCCTCACGCTGACGCTGTACGCCGCGATGCCTGCGCGCAAGCTGGTGCCGGCGCGCACGCGCTGCTTTGTCGATTTTCTGGTCAGCACTTTTGGCGGCGGCGACAACGACCCATGGGTCTGATGGGTTGCGTCTCAAAGTCGCAGGACAGGAAAGTCAGACGCCGACTTTCTTCGACGGTTCGACACCATGGCGCGCTGCGGTACTTCGAGGTGCCGGAAGATTTCAACAACGCCTGCGACCGGTTCCTCGGCATTCCGTCCCGCGCCGGGGTCTCGGAGAGGACGATTCCTGGGGGCATCTGAAGCCGGCCCATTCCAAGGGGCGGCATCAGCGCAGTGCCAGCCAGATCTCGTTACGCCGCATGAACCACGGCGTGACGGGCCCGTTGTAGCGGGCCAGCACGGGCTCGCCCTGCGTAGCCACGCCGGCCGCATCCACGGCCGCCTTCAGCTTGCCCAGGTGCTCAGCGTAGTTCGACTGCGACCAGGTGCCGGAATAGCGGATCACGGCCCACCTGGCGGCCGGCACCGCACGCAGCTGCACGCGCGGGTCGATCGGTTCGGGCGCCGTCGCCAGCGTCACCCCCTTGGGCAAAACGAACTGCACCCGCATGCCGCCCGCCACGGCGGCCTGGGTTACCGGTGCCGTCATGTCCATGCGCATGGGCGCAGCGCTCTGCGTCACCGGCGCCGTCATCGCGAACTTCTTCTCGCCTTTGTTTTTTCCGAAAATGTAGCCGGCCAGGATGGGGAAGGCCTGGCTGCCCGCGTCTTCGGCCGAGGTGTGCAGCACCACCTCGGCGACGACGTAGGGCGCGTAGTGGCGCAACTCCACGTGGTCGAGCTGTCTGATGACTTCGTAGTCGGGTTCTTCGATCGCCTGGCTGAACAATGGCATGGCGGCGAGTATGAGCAAAAGAAGGATGCGGGGCATGGTGGCGGGCAGGTGACGGGACGAACAGCGAAGGTGAACCAGGGAGTCTGGCCCGACACCGATTGTCAGAGACGGTCGCGAGGGCGACTGTTCGATTGAATTCATCATGAAGCTGAATCACGTAGTCTCGACCCGATGAGTCTCAGAAGTGTTCGATTGACGGTGGCGGTGATCGGTGCGGGCATTGCCGGTGCGGCTTGTGCACGCGCCCTGTCGCTGGCCGGCCACTCGGTGCATGTGTTCGACAAGTCGCGCGGGCCGGGCGGTCGCATGGCCACCCGCCGGCTTGAGTGGGTCGACCAACTTGGGCAAACGCGCACGACGCGGTTCGACCATGGCGCGGTCGGTCTGACAGCCCGGTCGGCAAGCTTTCGCGCCTTCGTCGCCTCGGCCGTGAACGCCGGATGGCTGGCCGAGTGGACGCCGACGCTTGCCGCAGGCAGCTTGCCCTTCGGCGACGGCGGTGCGCATTACGTTGCGGTACCCGGCATGCCCGAGCTGTGTCGCCGCCTGCTGGACGGTAGCGCCGCGTCGTGGTCGTGCAGCGTCGAGGGCTTGCACAAAGGCCCGCTCGGCTGGCAGGTCGAGGCCGCTGGCGAGCGGCTCGGCACGCCGTTCGACATCGTGGTGTCGGCGCTGCCGCCCGCGCAGGCGGCACCCCTGCTCGCCGCCCACCGGCCCGACTGGGCACGCCATGCGTCGGTCGCCCAGATGCAACCCTGCTGGACGTTGATGGGCGTGGCGGACATGCAGGAGCAACCCTCGGGCTGGGATCTGGCGCGACCGCCGCAGGGCGTCTTGGCCTGGCTGATGCGCAACGACTCGCGTCCGGGCCGCGAGCGCGTGGCCGGCGAGGCGCATTGGGTCCTGCACGCGCATGCGGACTGGAGCCGTGAACATCTCGAGCAGCCGGCCGCGTGGGTCCAGGCGCAGATGCAGACCGCACTGGCCGAGTGGCTGGGCCGGCCTGTCGAATGGCGCCACTGTGCGGTCCACCGTTGGCGCTACGCGCTGCCGCTGGTGCAGCACGCCGAGCCGACCGGCCAGTGCTGGTGGGAGGGCGTGCAGGGCCTGGGCGTCTGCGGCGATTTCCTGGGCAGCCCGGGTGTCGAAGGCGCCTGGCTGTCTGCCCAGTCGCTGGCCGCGGCGCTGCTGCATCGCGCACCGTGACCGAGCCCGTCAACCAGACGCCGCCGCTGACGGTGCTGTACGACGGCGCATGTCCGCTGTGCCGCCGCGAGATCGGCATCTATCGCGGCCTGCGGCCGAACACGGCGGTGTGCTTTGCCGATGTCAGCGACGCCGCTGTACCGCTGCCGCCGGGCACCACCCGCGAGCAACTGCTGGCGCGCTTTCATGTGCGCAGCCGCGACGGGCAATTGCTCAGCGGCGCGCAGGCCTTCCTGGCGTTGTGGGCTGCCCTGCCGGGCTGGCGCTGGCTGGCCTTGATGGGCCGCTTGCCGGGCGCGGCCTGGGCAATGGAGCGCGGCTACCGCCTCTTCCTGCGCGGGCGGCCGGCGCTGCAGCGATGGGCCTCCCACTTGGACCGACCCGACCGATGAGCTCGACAGCGCGGTGTGCAGGTCGACTGAGCGGCCGAGGAGATGTGGCTCTGCCACTTTCCGGCATCTCCTCGAGGGACCGCCGGCTGCGGCGGGCTCTGGGGCGATCTGGTGAAATAGCCCGAAGTGAAATCAAGGAGTTACGAATGAACGAAGACCCGCGCTGCTGCGGCAGCGGCACCTGCATCATCGACACCGAAGGCCACTGCTGGTGCGGCCAGCGGTGGGACGGTCAGAAGATGGGACCGGCCCCGCTGGCGCAGCCCGCCGGGTCGGGTCGAGCGGATGTGGCGGAGCCGCCGCCTGCACCCACCGGGAGTGGTGCATGAGCTGCGGCCAACCGGCGGGCGTAGGCCTGCGCGTGGGTGGTTGCTCGAGAGTTCTGCAGCGGCCTTCGTGAGCCGACTTTGTCCGACCCTACTTGGATTCGCTCTGCGTCTCGCCAAGTGGCTCGGTGCCGGCGAGGTCCTTGCGCCTGCCGCGATATCACCGACACTTGGGCATGACCGAAAAGTTCAGCGCTTCGCCGCGTGGTGGCGATACGAGCCCTCGCCTGAGCGAGGCGCAAGTTGCGCTTCGGGAACACGATTGGCGCTTGCGTTACGCCATGGAGTCAGCCGGGCTGACTTACGTCGAGGTTGACCTCGCTCGCGGCCAGGCGCACACGGCTGAGAACTTCGCGGCAGTGATGGGCTACACCTCGCCGCTGGCACAGGAAGACGACGTGGCGGCGGGCGTGAAGGCGCTGCTCGAACATGTCGTGCTCGATGATCGCGAACGTGTCGACGACGCGCTGCGAAGTTTCACCTCCGGTTTGCCGGTCGGCCGGATCGAGTACCGCGTGCGCGGCGATGACGGCACCGTGCGCTGGATCGAGAGCCGCTGGTCTATGCAATCCGGCGCCGATGGCCAGCCCGTGAGATCGTTTGCCACCAATCTCGACATCACCGAGCGCAAGCTGACTGCACAGGCGTTGCGAGCGAGCGATGAACGCTGCCGGCTGGCGCTCGACTCGGCCGAGCTTGGCACCTTCAATGTCGATTCGGCCACCGACACCCTCACGGCGGACAACCGCTTCCGGGCCATCTTCGGCGCTGCGCCCGGGCCGCTCGAATACGCGCAGGCGTTTGCCATCGTCCACCCCGAAGACCGGGCCGCATTGCGCGCCGCCGTAGCGGCCGCAACCCGGGCTGACGACCCCGCACCGTTCGCGATCGAGTGCCGGATCGTCCGCCCGGACGGCGCCACTCGATGGGTGTTCGCCAAGGGACGCGCGAATTCCAACGAAGGCACCGCTCCCGGGCAGGCGAGTTTCGACGGGACCGTGGCCGACGTCACCGAACGCAAGCTCGCCGATGTGGCTCTGCGCGAAATCGAGGCCTTCAATCGCAGCATCATCGAGAGCAGCCCCGACTGCATCAAGGTGCTCGACCTCGACGGCAATCTTCTGTCGATGCACAACGGGCTAGCCTTGCTCGGCATCGAAGACATCCGGCCGTTCCTGAACAAGCGGTGGTCCCTGTATTGGGAAGGCGCGGACCGCACCGCGTCGCAAGCGGCCGTCGCAGCGGCGGCGGCGGGCGGAGCAGGCCGCTTCGTCGGCTTTTTTCGAACGCTCCGTGGCGAACCGAAGTGGTGGGATGTCTCGATCTCGCCGATCCTCGACGCCGCCGGTGCGCCGGTGCGTTTGCTGGCGGTCTCTCGGGATGTGACCGAGCGCAAGTGGGCGGAGATCAACCTGGAGCTGCTGGCTTCGGTGAGTGACGACCTGGCACGGCTGACGACTGTCGACGAGATGATGCGCACCGTTGGCGCCAAGTTGGCCGCGCATCTGCATCTCTCGCTTTGTGCATTCGTCGAGATCGACGAGGCGGCAGCCCAGGTTGTGATCGCGCACGAATGGCACCGCGACGACGTGCCCGGCATCGCCGGCGTGCATCGGCTTGCCGACTTCGTCGACCCGGAGTTCGTCCGGCGGGCGCGCGAGGGAGAAATCATCGTCGTGCGCGACACAGCCGCCGATCCCGTCACCGACCCCGAGAAATTCAGCGCGCTGAAGATCGCGTCGTTCCTGTGCGCCCCGCTTCTCCTGAACGGCCAATGGCGCTTTGCGCTTTGCCTTTATCACTCCGAGCCGTACCACTGGCGCGACGACGAGATCGGGGTCACGCGTGAGCTCACGGCGCGCATCTGGACACGGCTGGAGCGCCTGCGCGCGGAAGCCGAGTTGCGCGAAAGCGAGCAGCGCTATCGCACGCTGTTCGACTCTATCGACGAGGGCTTCTGCATCATCGAGCAGGTCCGAGGCGACGATGGCGCGCCGGTGGATTTCCGCTACGTCGAGGCCAATCCGGCCTTCGAGGTTCAGTCCGGTCTGAGCGATGTGGTCGGCAAGACCATCCGACAAGTGGTACCCGGCATCACCGAGGACTGGTTCGTCACTTACGAATCGGTGCTGCGCACCGGCATCCCGATCCGGTTCGAACGCGACTTTGAACCCGCCGAGCGGGTGCTGGAGCTCTATGTTTTCCGGTTGGAGCCCGTCACCCTTGGTCGCGTTGCTATCATTTTCAAAGACATCACGGCACGCAATCGGCTGCAACGCAAGACCCGGGAACAGGCGGAGGTCCTGGCCGACCTCGACCGCCGCAAAGACGAGTTCTTGGCCATGCTCAGCCACGAGCTCCGCAACCCGCTGGCGCCCATCACCAATGCGTTGCACCTGCTGCGCCTGCAGAAGCACGAAGACCCGATCCAGCAGCAGGCTCGCGGCGTCATCGAGCGTCAGGTCGGTCAATTGAAGCATCTGATCGACGACCTGCTTGAGGTCTCCCGCATCAGCACCGGCCGGGTGCGTCTTCGCCAGGAACGCATCGGCATCGGCGGCGTTGTCGAACGGGCAGTCGAGTCGACGCAGGCTCTCATCGCACTGCATCGGCACGAGCTCACGGTGTCGCTCCCAGCGCAACCCGTCTGGCTGCATGCCGATGCCGCTCGTCTCGAACAGGTCGTCGTCAACTTGCTCACCAACGCCGCCAAGTACACCGAAGATGGCGGCCGCATCGCGTTGAGCGTTCGGCAGCACGGCGCAGCAGCCGTGCTGCGCGTGCGCGACAACGGCGTCGGCATATCGGCCGAGCTGCTGCCGCACATCTTCGACCTGTTCACGCAAGGCGACCGCTCGCTCGACCGATCTCAGGGCGGTCTGGGTATCGGCCTGTGCCTGGTGCAACGACTCGTCGAGCTGCACGGTGGCACCGTTTCGGCCGAAAGCGTGCTCGGTCAAGGCAGCGAATTCATCGTGACCCTGCCCGCCATTGCAGCAGCGATGGCGCCCTCGCCAACGCTGCCAAGCGCTGCGTCGCCGCCGGCATATAAAGGGTGTCGTGTGCTGATCGTTGACGACAATCTGGATGCGGCCGAAAGCCTTGCCGCCTTGCTCGAACTTTCGGGGCACGACGTGCGGACGGCTTTTGACGGACCTGCCGGCCTCCAAGCAGCCCTTGATCACACGCCCGATGTGATGCTGCTCGACATCGGCCTGCCCGGCCTGACCGGCATCGAAGTGGCCGAGCGGATTCGTCGCCAATCCACGCTCGAGCGAATCGTGCTGGTCGCGATGACAGGGTACGGACAGGAGTCAGACAGGCAGCGCTCGCGCGACGCCGGATTCGACCACCACCTCACCAAACCTGCCGATTTCGCCGAACTCGAAAAGATACTGGCGGCGGTTGGCGAGACCTCGGGACGCGAGCCTCGTCGCTGACGCGGCCGTTCTGGCTAAGCCACCCGTTCAGCGGTCGGCAGGCAAGTTGGTCTTGCCCCCATATGGCAGTCGTCGCACTCTTGGTCGCTGCTGCCGACGCACGCGCAAAAGTGGATCGCTTCCGAGGGCGTGCCGGTTAGCGACAGAGGTGGCTTCGCGCAGCACACCGGGACAGTTGCGCGATGAGTTGCGCGAGACCGAGTGGCTGCTCATCGAGCGGCCGCAGCGGGCCGTGAGCCGCTCAAGCACTGGTCGTCCACGCTGCCCGACGCTGTGGCTCGGCCACGAGAGCGCGAACACGACGCACCGCTACGTCGTAAGCGCACGGTGATCCCGTCTTGAACCGGCGAGGTCTGCGGGGGAGGATCGTGTCCACGTAGCAAATAGGTGGACACGATGGGAAGTGACAGGGCCGCTTCACGCAGACGCTACAGCGAAGAGCTGAAGTCGCAGGT
>JANNBZ010000142.1:0-3731 GCA_031386065.1 Burkholderiales bacterium | reverse complement strand
CCTGAGGCGACGCAGCGAAGCACCTGCGAAGCTGTGCAGCGAAGTCGGCTCGCCTCAGGCCCGCTCTGCGCAGTTGACACAGGCGCTTCGTTGCGGCCTGAGCCGACGCAGCGAAGCACCTGCGAAGCTGTGCAGCGAAGTTGGCTCGCCTCAGGCCCGCTCTGCGCAGTTGACACAGGCGCTTCGTTGCGGCCTGACCGGCAGGGCGCCGCACGCGCCGCCTGCGCATGAAGGCGGGCGCAGGCGCGGCCGCCGAGACCGATTCCGCCTACGCGTGGACACGGCTGATCGTGTCGCTGCTGCTGATGACGCTCGGCGGCTCGGGCATGTATTCGGTCACCGTGGTTCTGCCGCGCATTCAGGCCGAATTCGGCGTCGCCCGCGCCGACGCGTCACTGCCGTACACGCTGACGATGGTCGGCTTCGGCATCGGCGGCATCCTGATGGGGCGGCTGTCCGACCGCTTCGGCGTGATGGTGCCCGTGCTGCTGGGCAGCGTCGGCCTGGGCGCCGGCTTCGTGGCCGCCGGCTCGGCCACCAGCCTGTGGCAATTCAGCCTGGCGCAGGGCCTGTTGATGGGCCTGCTGGGCACGGCGGCCACCTTCGCGCCGCTGGTGGCCGACACCTCGCAGTGGTTCACCCGCAAACGCGGCATCGCGGTGGCCGTCTGCATGAGCGGCAACTACGTGGCCGGCGCCGTCTGGCCGCCGGTGATGCAGCACTTCATCGACAGCGTGGGCTGGCGCCAGACCTACATCGGAACCGGCATCTTCTGTGTGCTGGCGATGCTGCCGCTGGCCTTCGCGCTGCGGCGGCGGCCGCCGGCGGTTGCGGTGGCCGTCATGCCCAACCCGTCACAACAACCCACTCCCGTTCAGGCCGGCCCTTCGACAGCCTCGGACCGCCCGCTCGGCTTCTCGCCGGCCGCCTTGCAAACGCTGCTGTGCGTGGCCGGCGTGTCGTGCTGCGTGGCGATGTCGATGCCGCAGGTTCACATCGTGGCGTACTGCGGCGACCTCGGTTTCGGCGCCGCGCGCGGCGCCGAGATGCTGTCGCTGATGCTGGGCTTCGGCATCGTCAGCCGGCTGGTGTCGGGCTGGATCTCGGACCACATCGGCGGCCTGCGCACCTTGCTGCTGGGCTCGCTGCTGCAGGGTGTGGCGCTGCTGCTTTTTCTGGTGTTCAACGGCCTCGTGTCGCTGTACGTGGTGTCGATTCTGTTCGGTCTGTTCCAGGGCGGCATCGTGCCCAGCTACGCGCTGATCGTGCGCGAATACTTCACCCCGCGCGAGGCCGGCGCCCGCGTCGGCACGGTGCTGATGGCGACCCTGCTCGGCATGGCGCTGGGCGGCTGGATGTCGGGCGCCATCTTCGACCTGACCGGCTCCTACCGAGCCGCCTTCGTCAACGGTCTCGCGTGGAACCTGCTCAACGTGAGCATCGTGGTGTGGCTGCTGGTGCGGGCGCGGCGCGGGGCGAATACCGCAGCTCGAAACTGAACCGAAGCCAGGCGACTCGCTTCAATCCTCAGTGTTTGACAAAGCTAATTACTGTAGCTACAGTAATTGATGAGAATCGAGTTCGATCCTGCCAAAGACACGAGCAATCAAGCAAAGCACGGTGTCTCTCTGGTGCTGGCATGCGAGCTGGATTGGGAAGCCGCTCTGGTTTGGGTCGATGACCGTTTCGAGTACGAAGAACTGCGCATGATCGCGCTCGCGCCGAGAACGGAAATCCTCTGCTACGTGGCCTTTGTGGATCGTGGGGAAGTACGGCGCGTGATCAGCCTGCGCCGGGCCAATCGTCGTGAGGTGAAGCACTATGTCGAAAATTTCTAAGCGGCCCAGTATCTTGATGCCAAGCACTCAAGAGGACAAAGCGATCACGGCGGCAGCCAAGAGCGACCCGGATGCACAGCCGCTGACGCCAAAACAGTTGAAGGCGATGCTGCCAATGCGTGTACTGCGGGGTCGCCCGAAATCCGAGAGTCCGAAGCAACTGGTTTCCGTTCGCTACAGCGCGGAGGTGCTGGCGTACTTCCGGTCGACCGGTGACGGCTGGCAGTCGCGAATGGACAGCGTGCTTCGAGCCTACGTGACGCGCCATTCCCGCAGGGCGTAGCGAGGGGCCCGCGTCGGCTCGCTGTGCCGAACAAGCAGCCTTCCGAGGAAGCACCGGGCCGCGCCCAAGTTTCGTTGTCCCCCTCGGGCGGCTTGACGCGCAGCGGCAGGTTTGGGTGCTCGAAACGCCGAAGCTCGCCGTTCGCGAACTTCAGCGCCACCTGCGCATCCATCGATCGCGAAACTGCCCCTACGTACCGACGATGAAAGCGAATGCATCGCGACGGAAGCGGAAGTCCCCCCAGACGAGCTATGCGTGTGGTCTCACCAGCACAAGGTTCTCGTGGTCCACATGCCCAAGCCTGAAGAAGGTGACGCCAAGTGCGGTGTACCCGTGCTTCGCATAAAACGCCCTGGCCCGGGAGTTCTTGGAATTCACGGTGAGCCACAGGGCGCTGTCTGCGCGCTGCCTGGCCCAGCGTTCCGCTTGTCGGAGGAGCGACGACCCAACGCCTTTGCCGACGAAATGTTCTTGCACATAGAGCGTTGCAAGCTCCACCTTGGCAGCGGTGTTCACAGGGCAAGCTGCGTCGGTGGTAGCGATCGTGTAGCCCACGAGGTTCTTGTCGATCTCCGCAACGATTACGGTAGATGCCGCGTCAGTGAGCCGAGTTTCGAATTTCTCTTGGGTGAATTCCGACAGCACGTAACTGGCGATCACTGACGAGACGCCATCGGTCGCATAGGTGTGAAGCCAGACTTGAATGGCCAGCGCGGCAAGGCCTTCGGCGTCGTCGAGCTGGCCTTGTCTGACGCGCATTTCTAGACGCCCGGCTATCGCGCGTCGGCCAGAATCCAAGCCGCCCCACGCTCCCCAATCATCAACGTCGGTGAATTCGTGTTGCCGCTGGTGATGGTGGGCATCACGCTGGCATCGGCGACGCGCAGGCCTTGCACGCCGTGCACGCGCAGGCGCGCATCGACCACGGCCATCGCATCGCTGGCCGGCCCCATCTTGGCGGTGCCGACGGGGTGAAAGATGGTGGTGCCGATGTCGCCGGCGAGTTGCGCCAGTTCGGCGTCGGTCTCGAACTGCACGCCGGGCTTGATTTCGACCGGCCGGTACTTCGCCAGCGCGGGCTGGGCCACGATGCGGCGCGTCACGCGCAATGACTGCGCGGCAATGTGCCGGTCGGCTTCGGTGCTCAGGTAGTTGGCGCGGATGCTGGGCGCGTCGGCGTGGTGGCTGCTGCGAATGCGCACCTGCCCGCGGCTGGTCGGGTTCAGGTTGCACACGCTGGCGGTGAAGGCGTTGAAACGGTGCAGCGGCTCGCCGAATGCGTCTAGCGACAGCGGCTGCACGTGGTACTGCAAGTTGGCGTGGGTTTGCGATGCGTCGCTGCGGGTGAAGGCACCGAGCTGCGACGGGGCCATGCTCATCGGGCCGCTGCGCTTGAAGGCGTATTCGATGCCGATCTTGGCCTTGCCCCACAGCGAGGCGGCGCTGGTGTTCAGCGTCTTCACGCCGTCGACCTGATAGACGGCGCGGATCTGCAGATGGTCTTGCAGGTTCTCGCCGACGCCGGGCAAATCGTGCCGAACTTCGATGCCGTTCTGGCGCAGCAGCTCGGCCGGTCCGATGCCCGACAGTTGCAGCAACTGCGGCGTGCC
>JANNBZ010000191.1:0-8279 GCA_031386065.1 Burkholderiales bacterium | reverse complement strand
TCACCACGTCGAGCCTGGGCTTGGCGCACGCCGCACCGACGCACGAGGTGAAGCCGGCTTCGAGATACCGCTTCGCGACCTTGGCGCACCACAGCACGTGCTCTTCCAGCGGCATGGTCTGGATGGCGGCCAGCGTGGCCGCGTCGTTCCACGAAAAGTGGGTGTGCGCCTCGCACAGGCCGGGCATCAGCGTGGCGCCGGCGCCGTCGATCACGGTCGCGTCGCCTGTGCTGATCGGCGCCGTGCTGCGGCCGACCTGGCGGATGCGGTTGCCCTGCACCAGCACGCTGCCCGCGAACGGGTTCTGGCCACTGCCGTCGAGGATGCGGACGTTGGTGAAGAGCGTTGATGTCATGGCTGTAACCCCGAAAGAGTTTTCACCGCAAAGGCGCGAAGAACGCGAAGATCGCCAAGAAGAGACGCGATTGGATTTCCTTTGCGTCCTTCGCGCCTTGGCGGTAAGAAGACCTCACGCCGCCCACCGATTGGCCGACGAGCGCCCTGCCCGCACGGCCGGCGCGCGGTGGAACTCGCCGTCTTTCATCACTGCCAGGATGCGGGCCTTGTCCTGCAAGATGGTGATGTCGGCGAGCGGGTCGCCGTCGATCAGCAACAGGTCGGCGAGGCAGCCTTCGCGGATGTAGCCGATCTGCTTGCCCAGCTTCATCATCGGGCCACCCCAGGCGGTGGCCGACAGCAGCGCTTCCATCGTGCTCATGCCCACGTGCTTCACGAAGTACTCGAGGTCTTTCGCATTCGTGCCGTGCGGGGTCCACGCAAAGCCGTAGTCGCCGCCGGGCAGGATGCGAACGCCGCGCTTGCGCAGGGCCTGCATGCTGGCGATGGCCGCGTCGAGCTCGCGCGGGTAGTCCATCTTTTTCACGACCTCGGGCGTCAGGCCGTAGGCGCTGGCGTGGTGCACGGTGTTGATCAGCCACGCCAGTCCGGGCGCCACGAAATGCGCCATCTTGTTCGCTTCGAGCATGTCCAGCGCTTCTTCGTCGCAGAAGCTCGCGTGGTAGATCACCTCAATGCCCTGGCGCACGCATTCCTTGATCGACCAGGTGCTGCGCGCGTGCGCCGCCACCCGTTTGCCCCAGGCCTTGGACTCCTCGACGCAGACGCGGATTTCCTCAGACGTGAACTGGCTCATGTCCGAGGGCATGCCGGTGATCGATTCGCCCGACAGGTTGATCTTGATGGTGTCGACGCCGTACTTCGCGAACATGCGCACGCAGCGGCGCATTTCCTCGGCACCGCTGACCACCGCGCCGAAGGCGAACTCGGGCTGCGGCAGGTGCGGCTGGGTCGAGTCGCCCAGGCCGCCGGGCACCGTGATCTCCTGGCTGGCGGCGAGGAAGCGCGGGCCGACGATGGTGCCGTCGTTGATGGCGTTGCGGGTCACCACGTCGAGCCGGGGCTTGGCCGCCGCCGCGCCGACGCAACTGGTCCACCCCATGTCGAGGTAGCGCCTGGCCACCTGAGCGCACCAGAGAATGTGTTCTTCCGGCGGCATGCGCTGGATGGCGTCGAGGCTGGGCTGGTCGTTCCACGAAAAGTGCGTGTGCGCCTCCACCATGCCGGGCATCAGGAAGGCACCGGCGCCGTCGATCAGCTGCGCGCCTGCAACCGGCACCGAGCGCACGCCGTGGCCGGTGCGCAGCACGCGCGAGATGGTGTTGCCCTGCACCAGCACGTCGCCGGTGAACGGCGTCTCGCCGCCGCCGTCGAAGACGCGCACGTTGCTGAAAAGAACATCAGCCATGTTCAGCTCCTTGAAGTTGAAGCCAGGAATTCGCGCAGCTCGCGCTGGCACTCCTCGGGCCGCTCGATCGGTGTCCAGTGGCCGCAGCGGGGCAGCACCACCACGCGGGTGGACTTGGCGGCGTGCAGCCGCTCGGCCATCGCGCGCACGGCCTGCGGCGGCGCCACGCCGTCTTCGTCGCCGGTGACCAGCAGCACCGGTGCCTCGATTTTTTCGACCGTCGCCGGCTGCGCTGCGGCCAGCGCCTCGCACGAGCGCGCATAGGCCTCGCCGTCCTGGCGCATCAGGCTTTCGCGAACGAACGCCACGGCGAGCGGCGAGCGCGCGCGGCTGTCGGCCGACAGCGCGGCACTGACCAGGGTTTGCGTGATCTCGTGCATGCCGGCCAGGCCTTCACGCGCCTTGGCCGCACGGGCCCGCATCGCGGTGCGCGCCGCATCGGGCGGCGCGATCAGCGGGCCGAACAGCGCGATGCTGGCCACCAGCTTCGGCTTCGTGGCGGCGATGTGCTGGCAGACGATGCTGCCCATCGAATGCCCGATCCAGTGCGCGCGCGTGATGTCGAGCCGGCTGCAGACGGCCAGCAGCACATCGACAAACCGGTCGATGGACAGCGTCCCCTCGGCGCGCTGCGAGCGGCCGCTGCCCGGCAGGTCGACACGCAGCACACGCTGCCGCGCCAGCGCCGGCATCAGCGGCGTGAAGGTGTTCGAACTGCCGCCCAGGCCGTGCACGCAGACGACGACCGGGCCTTCGCCTTCGTCTTCCACCGCCACGCGGTCGATCAGGTGCAGGCTCATGCTTGCGCGGCCGGTTGAGCGTGGCCGCCGCAAGCGCAACAGCAAGTGCGCATCGCCGAAGTCTCCGTCGGGTATCGCTGTTCTTGCGGGTTGACACCCACCGCCGCGATTCAGGGTTTTTGCTGATTTGAGACATGCGTCTCAAATTGGCATGGGTGGATCATACGAGGCAAACTCCGACCTTCACAAGTGAAGCCGACGCTTCAAACCTCCGGACAAACCCGATGGCGCGCCTGAAACACAAGCTGAGCGAACCCCCGCTGCCGCCGGCGCGCGGCGTCAAGGCGGCCACGTTTCACCTGCTGCTCGACACCGCGATGAACATCATTCGACAAAGCGGCCACATCCCGTCGGTGGCCGAAGTGGCGGTCAAGTCGGCGGTGTCGCGTGCCACGGCGTACCGCTACTTTCCGAGCCGCAGCGCGCTGGTCACGGCGGTGATCGACAGCTCGCTCGGGCCGGTGCGCATGCTGGCGTCGGACAACCCCGACGGGCGCGAGCGGGTGCACGAGCTGTTCAACGAAACTTTTCCGCGCTTCAAGGAATTCGAGCCGCAGTTGCGCGCCGCCGCGCAGTTGTCGCTGGAGCAATGGGCGCTGGAACGCGCCGGCCTGCTGGAAGAAGAACCGGACCGGCGCGGCCACCGCGTGCGCATCCTGCAGCATGCGATCGAGCCGCTGGCGCCGTTGATGCGACCGGCCGTGCGCGACCGTCTGCACCGCGCGCTGTCGGTGGTCTACGGCATCGAGCCGTATGTGATTTTGAAAGACATCTGGGGCCTGCCCGACCGCGAGGTCGAGCGGATTGCCCTGTGGATGGCCGACGCGCTGATCGACGCGGCGCTGCGTGAAAGCAAGGCCGCACCGAAGCCCCCCGCAGCCCGCGCGCGACCGGCTAATTGAACACCCGTCAGTTGAAGAGGACACCGATGCCCACCCACCCTTCCGCCTGGTACGACGAGCAATACAACAACCGCGCCCGCGTGGCCGACAGCGCGGCCATCCTGCAGCACTGGGCCGACGCGTCGGCGCAGGCGCGGGCGCAACTGGGCGGCAGCCTGGACGTGCCCTACGGCACCGACGCCAGCGAGCGGCTCGACATCTTTCCGGCCGACCAGCCCGGCGCGCCGGTGAAGGATCTCAACCAGCCCGGCGCACCCGTGCTGGGTCACAACCATCCCGGCGCGCCGGTGCTGGGTCACAACCATCCCGGCGCGCCGGTGCTGGTGCACATCCACGGCGGCTATTGGCGCGCGCTGGACAAGCGCGACCAGAGCTTCGTGGCGCCGCCCTTCGTGGCGGCCGGTGCGCTGGTGGTGGTGCCGAACTACGCGCTGTGCCCGGCCGTGTCGATCGAGCACATCGCGCTGCAGATGGTGCGCGCGCTGGCCTGGGTGCACCGGCACGCGGCGGCGTATGGCGGCGACCCGTCACGCATCGTCGTGTCGGGCCACTCGGCGGGTGGCCACCTGGCGGCGATGCTGTTGACCTGCGACTGGAAATCGGTCGCGCCCGACCTGCCGGCCGACCTGGTGAAGGCGGCGTTGTCGGTCTCGGGCGTGTTCGACCTGGAACCGCTGCGCCACGCGCCGTTTCTGGCGCCCGACCTGAAGTTGACCGCGGGGTCGGCGCGCCGCCTCAGCCCGGCCCTGATACCGGCACCGCGCGGCCCGCTGGTGGCGCTGGTCGGCGGCGACGAGAGCCCGGAGTTCCTGCGCCAGAACCAGCTCATCGCGCAGGCCTGGGGGCCGCGCACGGTGCGGGCCAGCGAGGCGGTGCCGGGCAAGAACCACATGAACGTGTTGAACGAACTGGCCGAGTCGTCGTCTCGCGTGCACCGCTGGGGCCTGCACCTGCTGGGCTTGCGGCCCGCGCTTGAAGACGATTGAGCCCGCTACATCCCCCAGCGCAGCGCGGCGGTGTGCAGCGGCGCGTCCCACAGTGCGAGCGTGGCGCTGTCGGCGGCGGTTACGGTGATGGAGCAGCCGGCCATTTCCAGCGAGGTGACGTAAGAGCCGGTCAGGTGGCGCACCGCCTTGATGCCGGCGGCGGCCAGCACCTTCAGCGCCGCGTTCACCATCACGTACTGCTCCAGCAGCGGCGTGCCGCCGAAGCCGTTGACCAGCAGGATCACTTCCTGCCCGCGCTTGAGCGACAGGTCGGCCAGCACCGCGCCGGTCAACTCGGCCGCAATCTCGTCGGCACTGCCCAGCTTGACGCGGCGGCGGCCGGGCTCGCCGTGAATGCCCACGCCCATTTCCATTTCGTCGTCGCCGATGCGAAACGTCGGCGTGCCGGCGGCCGGCACGGTGCACGAGGTCAGCGCCACGCCCATCGACGCGGTGGCCTTGTTTACCGCGTCGCCCAGCGCCTTCAAGGCGGCCAGGCCGTCGCCGCGCTCGGCTGCCGCACCGACGATGCGCTCGACGATCAAGGTGCCCGCCACGCCGCGGCGGCCGGTGGTGTAGGTGGAGTTCTCGACCGCCACGTCGTCGTTGACGATCACGGTGGCGTTGTCGCGGTCGAGCATCTCGGCGGCCATCTGGAAATTCATCATGTCGCCGGAGTAGTTCTTGACGATGAACAGCACGCCGGCGCCGGTGTCGACCGCCGTGGCTGCCGCCAGCATCTGGTCGGGCGTGGGCGAGGTGAACACCTGGCCGGGGCAGGCCGCGTCGAGCATGCCGTGGCCCACGAAACCGGCGTGCAGTGGCTCATGGCCTGAGCCACCGCCCGAGATCAACGCCACCTTGCCCGGCTTCAACTGGCGCCGGCGCACGAACTGGTATTCGGCCCCCAGCGTGACGATCTGCGAATGCGCAGCCGCAAAACCGTCCAGCGATTCGGCCAGCACGGTGTCGACATGGTTGATGAGTTTTTTCATGGTGTGTCTCGCAAGATTTGGTTCAGGTCAGAGGCTGTCACAAACGGCGCCGATGATCAGCGCCATTGACCGCGAACCGGGGTCGACGTGGCCCAGCGCACGCTCGCCGAGAAAGCTGGCGCGGCCCCGGATGGCGTCCATTTGCGCGGTGGCGTCGGCCGCGTCGAAGGCGCACTGGCGCACCCTCGCGACCAGGCCGTCGCCGCCCTGCGCCAGCGTCTGGCGCACCGGGTCCAGCACGTCAAGCAGGGTCTTCTGCCCGACCTCGGCTTTGCCCAGCCGCGTCAGCGCGGCAATGCCCGCCGCCAGCGCGTTCGCCAGGTCGGCCGCGTGCGGCTGCGCCGGCAGTTCCTTGCTCAGTGTGACCAGCAGCGTGCCGAACACCGGGCCCGACGAGCCGCCGATGGTCGACATGCAGGTCATGCCCATCGCCTTCAGCGTGTCGTTCAGCGGCTTGTCGTCGAACTCGCCCAGCCGGGCCTGAATGGCCAGTGCGCCGCGCCGCATGTTCAGGCCGTGGTCGCCGTCGCCGATGGCCTGGTCGAGCACGGTCAGTTCGTCGACATGGTCGATCAGCGTTTGCGTGGCGCGGCGGATGATGTCGGTGTGTGTCATGTCGCGATCGTCCTCAAGTTGAGCGCCGGCATCAGCCGACGATGCGTGCACCGGCAGCGTCGAACCACAGCGGGCGCGTCAGTTCGACAGTCACCGCTTCGTCGTGGTCGAAGTGGCTGGCGCCGGGTGCGGCGCTGATCAATTCATGCTCGCCGCCGTCGAGCGCCACGTGAACCAGGTGCTGGTCGCTCAGGCGTTCGACGCGCCGCACGCGGGCCTTGGCCTGCCGGGGCTCGCTGCCGTTACTGCTGCCGTTACTGCTGTCGTTACTGCTGCCGTTGCTGCTGCTGCGGTGCAGTCGCACATGTTCGGCGCGCACGCCGACCGTGGCGGTGCGCGACGGCGCGGCCACGCCCGGCAGCGCGGCGCGCGGCAGCAGGTTGATGCGCGGCGAGCCCAGCCGCGCGGCCACATGCGCGCTGACCGGCGCTTCGTAAACCTGCTGCGGCGTGCCCAGTTGCACCAGTACGCCGCGCTCGAGCACGCCGATGCGGTTGGCCAGCGTCAGCGCCTCGATCTGGTCGTGGGTGACGTAAAGCATGGTGGCGCCCATGTCTTGCTGGATGCGCTTCAGTTCCAGCCGCAGGTC
This sequence comes from Burkholderiales bacterium, assembly GCA_031386065.1. Classification (GTDB taxonomy): domain Bacteria; phylum Pseudomonadota; class Gammaproteobacteria; order Burkholderiales; family Burkholderiaceae_C; genus JANYJJ01. The sequence continues at coordinate 1,627 of JANNBZ010000191.1, read as the reverse complement.
GTTGCGCAGCTTGGCGTCCAGCGACGACAGCGGCTCGTCCATCAGGCACACCGCCGGCTCGCGCACCAGCGCGCGGCCGATGGCCACGCGCTGCATCTGCCCGCCCGACAATTTGGTGGCCGGGTTCTGCAGCTTGTCGTCGATGCGCAGCATTCGCGCCACGTCCAGCACCTTGCGCCGCACCTCGTCTTCCGGCAGCCGGCGCATCGGCGAGCGCAGCGGAAAGGCCAGGTTGTCGAACACGCTCAGGTGCGGGTACAGCGAATACTGCTGGAACACGAAGGTGACATCGCGCAGCGCCGGTGCCAGCGCGGTCACGTCGCGCCCGCCGATGTGAACGCTGCCGGCGTCGGGCTGCTCCAGGCCGGCCACCAGGCGCAGCGTGGTGGTCTTGCCGGCGCCGCTGGGGCCGAGCAGCACCACGAACTCGCCGCTGGCGATCTCCAGGTTCAGGCCCTGCACCGCGGTGGTGGTGCCGAAGTGTTTGCTGACGCCGTTCAGCCGCAACTCAGCCATGTCGTGCAGCCTTTTGATGTGGAGCAGCAGGCAGCCTGTCGTCGCGGGCGGTCTTCAGCACGCGGCCCGAGGCGGCGTCGAACAGGCTCACCGCCGCCGCGTCGAAGCGCAGGCCGACCTGGTCGCCGCGTTGCGCCCCTGACTGCACGTCGACCTTGGCGCGCAGCGTGGCGCCTTGCGCGGTGGCCAGCGTGACGATGCGCGCGGTGCCCAGGTATTCGGTTCCCAGCACCTCGGCGCGCAGCGGTGAGGCGTCGTCGAGCAACACGTTCTCGGGTCGCACACCGCACAGCAGGGCGCGCTGTGAAATGTCCTCGCGCAGGCTGGGCACCGCGACCCGCGCGGGGCCGATGTTCACCACGCTGGCGCCCGCCGCCAGGGCCGCGTCGAAGGGCAGGAAGTTCATCGACGGCGAGCCGATGAAGTCGGCCACGAAAACGCTGGCCGGCCGGTCGTACACGTCTTGCGGCGCGCCGAGTTGTTCGATCACGCCCTGGTTCATTACCGCAATGGTGTCGGCCATCGACATCGCTTCGAGCTGGTCGTGGGTGACGTAGACGGTGGTGGCGTGCAGGCGGTCGTGCAGCGCACGCAGCTCGCGGCACATCACCTCGCGGAACTCGGAGTCGAGCGCGCCCAGCGGCTCGTCCATCATGAAGGCCAGCGGCTGGCGCACGATGGCGCGGCCGAGCGCCACGCGCTGGCGGTCGCCACTGGACAGGCCGGACACCGATTTGTCGAGCAGGTGGGTGATGCGCAAGGTGCGCGCGGCGGCCTCGACCTGCTGGTCGATCTGGGCCCGCGGCACGCCCTGCGACAACAGCGGGAAGCCGATGTTCTTGCGCACATTCATGTGCGGGTACAGCGCGAACAGCTGGAACACGAAGGCGATGTCGCGCGCCGAGGCGCGCTTGAAGCTCACGTCTTCGCCGCCCAGGAATATTTGCCCCGAGGTCGGCAGTTCGAGGCCGGCGATCATGCGCAGCGTGGTGGTCTTGCCGCAGCCCGAGGGGCCGAGCAGGCAGAAGAATTCACCGTCGCGCACGGTGAAGCTGGAGTCCTTCACCGCGACGAAATCGGCAAAGGCCTTGTGCAGTTGTTGAACGCGGAT
>JANNBZ010000186.1:0-3033 GCA_031386065.1 Burkholderiales bacterium | reverse complement strand
CGCCTGCGCGCGGGCGATTTCGGCGTCGGCCTGGGCCTCGCTTTGCGCCTTGCTTTCGCGCGCAATGGCAATCGCGCGCTGCTGCTCGGCCAGCTCCATCGTCATGCGGCGTTCGATCTCGGCACCCTGGATCGCGCGCTCTTTGCCGATGCGTTCCTGCTCGATGGTTTGTTCTGAGCGGATGCGCGCCGCGTCGATCGTTTGCTTGGCGGCAATCTGCGCGCCCTCGGACGCCTGCTCGCGCTGCGCCCGCTCGGTGGCCACTTCAGAGCGCTGGCGGGCGCGCGCCATTTCCACCTCGCGCTGTTGGTTCAGGCGCGCGTATTCGCTTTCGCGCTCGATGTCGAGCGACAGCTTTTCGGCCTCCAGGTTCTTGTTGCGAATGGCGATCAGCGTGTCCTGTTCCACGTCGTTGCGCTGCTTCTTGCGGTGTTCGATTTGCTCGGTCAGCCGCGTCAGACCTTCGGCGTCGAAGGCGTTGCTGGGGTTGAAGAATTCCATGCCGGTCTGGTCGAGCTGCGTCAGCGACGCGGCTTCCAGTTCCAGGCCGTTCTTGGTCAGGTCTTCGGCCACGGTGTCGCGCACGCGCTTTACATAGGCGCCGCGTTTTTCGTGCAGTTCTTCCATCGTCATTTCGGCCGCCGCGGTGCGCAGCGCGTCGACGAACTTGCCTTCGACCAGCTCCTTCAACTGCTCGGGTTCCATCGTGCGCAGGCCCAGTGTTTGCGCGGCGGCGGCCACTGCGTCGGGCTTGGCGGCCACGCGCACATAGAACTCTGCGATCACGTCGACGCGCATGCGGTCTTTGGTGATCAGCGCCTTGTCGCGGCCCCGGCTCACCTCCAGTCGCAGCGTGTTCATGTTGACCGGAATCACGTCGTGCACGATGGGCAGCACGAAGGCGCCGCCGTCGAGCACCACTTTCTGCCCGCCCAGGCCGGTGCGAACGAAGGCGCGCTCTTTCGAGCTGCGCAAATACAGCCAGTGCATCAGCCACACGGCGATGCCGACGACGATGGCCGCGACGATCAGGCCGAGCAGGAAGTTTCCGAATTGAGCGCCGGTCATGGGGTGTCTCCTGCCCGCTCGCGAGCGGTGGGTTGTCTGGTAATTTGCGTGAAGCGACGCGTGGTCTCGGTGAGCGCCACTTCGGTGGGCAGCCGCTCCATCGAGCTGGCGCCGTAAAAGCCGTGGCAGGCGCTGCAACGGTCGAGGATGAACTGCGCATCGGCAGGCGTGGCGATGGGCCCGCCGTGGCACAGCACGATCACCTCCGGGTTCACCGCCTGGGCCGCCGCCGCCCAGGCATTGATCGGCGCCACGCAATCGGCCAGCGTCAAACCGGTGTGCGCACCGATGGCGCCGCCGGTGGTCAGCCCGAGGTGGCAGACCACGATATCGGCGCCGGCCTGCGCCATGGCGCGCGCGTCGGCCTCGCTGAACACATAGGGCGTGGTCAACAGGTCCATCGCGTGGGCGCGCGCGATCATCTCGACCTCCAGCGCGTAGCTCATGCCGGTCTCTTCGAGGTTGGCGCGGAAGTTGCCATCGATCAGCCCGACGGTGGGGAAGTTCTGCACCCCCGAAAAGCCCAGGTCGATGAGGCGACGCAGAAACTGATCGGGAATCATGAACGGGTCGGTGCCGTTGACGCCCGCCAGCACCGGCGTGTGCTGCACCACCGGCAGCACCTCGTGCGCCATCTCGCAGACGATCTCGTTCGCGTTGCCATAGGCCATCAGGCCGGCCAGCGAGCCACGGCCGGCCATGCGGTAGCGGCCCGAGTTGTAGATGACGATCAGGTCGATGCCGCCGGCCTCTTCGCACTTGGCCGACAGGCCGGTGCCGGCACCACCGCCGATCAACGGACGGCCGGCGGCGAGCTTGGTGCGAAAGCGGGTGAGCAGGGTTTGTCTAGCGATGCGGGGCATGGCTGCGTCCGAGGCTGTGGTGGTTGTGGGTGGTGGGTTGACTCGACACCTCGCGCCAGGCGGCGACCAGCGCCTCGGCAAACGCTTCGTCGTTGATGTGCTGCGGCAGCCGCAGCAGCTTGCGGTGGGTGCCGGGGCGGAAGGCTTTTTCGATGGTGGCGAACAGCATCGCGTCGGCCTGCGCGTCGTGAAACGGCTGGCCGGGTTTGTCGATGGCCGAGACGCCGCCTTCGGGAATCAGGAAGCGCACCGGGCCGGTCATCGCGTTCAGCTTGGCGGCGATGAATTCACCGATGCGCCGGTTCTCGTCGACCGTGGTGCGCATCAGCGTGACGCTGGCGTTGTGGCGCACCAGGTTGCGGCCCTTGTAGCGCTCGGGCACGCCGTCCCAGGCGCCGAAGTTGACCATGTCGAGCGCGCCGCACGAGCCCACGTAAGGCAGCGCGTGACGCGCGAACACGTCCATGCGCGTGGGGCCGGCCGACAGCGCACCACCGCAGATTTCGTCGGCCACTTCGGTGGTGCTGACGTCGATCACGCCGACCAGCAAGCCCGAGTCGGCCAGCTTCTCCATGCTCTGACCGCCAACGCCGGTGGCGTGGAAGACCAGGCAGTCGTACTCATCGCCCAGCCGCTTCGTCACCGCCTGCACGCAGGGCGTGGTGACGCCGAACATCGTCAGGCCGAGTGCGGGTTTGCTGGATGCAGTCTCGGCCGGCGGGTGCGCGATCATCCCGGCCAGCGCGTGCGCCGCGTTGGCCAGCACCTTCTCGCTGATGCGGTGGATGCCCTGCACGTCGGTGACCGAATACATCATGCAGATGTCGCTGGGGCCGACATAGGGCCGGGTGTCGCCGCTGGCCATGGTGGACACCATCATCTTCGGCACGCCGATGGGCAGCGCGCGCATGCCGGCGGTGGCCAGCGAGGTGCCGCCCGAGCCGCCGGCCGACACGATGCCGCCCAGGTCGCGCCGCGTCAGCACATAGTGTTCGAAGGCCAGCGCCATCGCGGTGACGGCGCTGCCGCGCTCGCCGCTGAACACCGCCGCTTCGCCGCCCGGGTGGTGCCGCGCCACCTCGCGCGGGTGCACGCTGGCGGG
>JANNBZ010000176.1:0-1957 GCA_031386065.1 Burkholderiales bacterium | reverse complement strand
AGGAGTGCACATGAAACGCATGCTGATCAACGCGACGCAGCCCGAAGAGCGTCGCCTCGCCATCGTCGATGGCCAGAAACTGCTCGACTTCGAAACCGAGATCGAAGGGCGCGAACAGCGCAAGGGCAACATCTACAAGGCCGTCGTCACGCGCGTCGAGCCGTCGCTCGAAGCCTGCTTCGTCGACTACGGCGAAGACCGCCACGGCTTCTTGCCGTTCAAGGAAATCTCGCGCAATTACTTCCGCGAAGGCGTCGACGTGCGCACCGCGCGGATTCAAGACGCCATCAAGGACGGCGACCAGTTGCTGGTGCAGGTCGAGAAAGAAGAGCGCGGCAACAAGGGCGCCGCGCTGACCACCATGGTCAGCCTGGCCGGCCGCTACCTGGTGCTGATGCCGAACAACCCGCGCGGCGGTGGCGTGAGCCGTCGCATCGAAGGTGAAGACCGCGAGGAACTGAAAGAGAACCTCGACCAGCTCGAATACCCGAAAGGCATGAGCCTGATCGCGCGCACCGCCGGCATCGGCCGCAGCGCGCCCGAGCTGCAGTGGGACCTGAACTACATGCTCAAGCTGTGGGACGCCATCGACGGCGCGTCCAAGGCGGGCAAGGGCGCGTTCCTGATTTACCAGGAATCGTCGCTGGTGATTCGCGCGATCCGCGACTACTTCACCGCCGATGTCGGTGAAATTCTGATCGACACCGACGACATCTACGACCAGGCGCAGCAGTTTATGAGCCACGTGATGCCCGAGACGGCACACAAGGTCAAACGCTACCGCGACGACGCACCGCTGTTCAGCCGCTTCCAGATCGAACACCAGATCGAGACCGCGTTCTCGCGCACCGTGAACCTGCCGTCGGGTGGCGCGATCGTGATCGACCACACCGAAGCCTTGGTGTCGGTCGACGTGAACTCGGCGCGTTCCACGCGTGGCTCCGACATCGAGGAAACCGCGACCCGCACCAACCTCGAAGCCGCCGACGAAATCGCACGCCAGATGCGGCTGCGTGACCTGGGCGGCCTGATCGTGGTCGACTTCATCGACATGGAAGAGTCGAAGAACCGCCGCGAAGTGGAAACCCGGCTGCGCGACGCGCTGCGCCCCGACCGCGCCCGCGTGCAGTTCAGCAGCATCAGCAAGTTCGGCCTGCTGGAACTGAGCCGGCAACGCCTGCGCCCGGCGCTCAGCGAAGGCAGTCACATCACCTGCCCGCGCTGCAACGGCACCGGCCACATCCGCGACACCGAGTCCAGCGCGCTGCAGATTCTGCGCATGGTCCAGGAAGAGTCGATGAAGGACAACACCGCCGCCGTGCATGTGCAGGTGCCGGTCGAAGTGACCAGCTTCCTGCTCAACGAGAAGCGCACCGAGATCACCAAGATCGAACTCAAGCAGCGCGTCACCGTGCTGCTGGTGCCGAACAAGAACCTCGACACGCCGAACTACCGGCTCGAACGGCTGCGCCACGACGACCCGCGTCTGGAAAACCTGCAGGCCAGCTACACGATGATCGAAGAGGCCGATGAAGAAAGTGGCCCGACGCGTCGCGAAAAAACGGCCCCGAAACAGCAGCCGGTGATCAAGGGCATCTTGCCGGAAACACCGGCGCCGATCGCCGTGCCCAGGCCGGCACCGGTGGCCGCGCCAGCCCTTGCGCCCGCACCGGTGGCAGCCGCGCCGGCACCCGCTGCGGCGGCAGGCAGTGGATTCTTCGGCTGGGTTGCGCGCCTGTTCGGCGGTGGCGACAGCGCGCCCGCAGTCACCAAGCCGGCTGCCGCAGTTGCAGCGACTTCTGCGGCAGCGTCCTCTGCTGCGGCAGGTGACGCACGCGGCGAGCGCGGTGGTCGAGGCGGCCGCGGTGGGCGTGACAGCAAGCGCGGCGAAGGCCGCGGGGGCGAAGGCCGAGGCCGCGGTGGCGAACGTGGCGGCCGAGGTGAACGTGGCGGACGC
>JANNBZ010000151.1:0-22039 GCA_031386065.1 Burkholderiales bacterium | reverse complement strand
GTTCGACGTCAGCGTCGCCGCTGGTCGGTGTCGGGCCGCAGCGGCGTCATCGGCAGCGACGGCGAACTCCACAAGATGGGGTCGTCAGCGGCGGCCAGCAGCATGGCCAGGCGCGCCACGTTGGCGCGCAGGGCGGTGATCTCGTCGGGGCGCCAGACCCGTATCGCGTCGGTCTGCTCGCAGCACACCACGCCGTAGACGCGGCCGTTGACCAAAAAGGCGGCGTCGAGCATCGACAGCACGCCGTAGCGCAGCAGGTAGTGCTCGCGCATCGGCTGCAGGTGCGGGTCGTTCATGGCGTCGGTGCAGGCGTAGACGCCCTGGCTGGCCAGGATGTCGAAGTACTCGCCGAACTCGGCCTGGCCGAGGTGGCTCTCGTCGGTGCACAGCACGCCGTTGGCCGTCTTGGCCGCAAAGCACAGCAGCGACAGCGCGCCGACGTGCCCGTCGAAGCGCCACAGGCTGACGCGCGAGCAGCGGATGCGCTGCAGGATCACGTCGATCACCGCCGCGCGGGCTTCGTCGCGGCTGATGTTGCCGGCTACCAGGTTGGTGCTGATGGACTGCAGTTTGGCGGCGTCGAAGGATTGGAATCGCACGCGGGAAGTATCGGCCGAAACAGCCAGTGGGCTCAACCCGCTGTGCGGGATTGCGCGAAGGCGACGAACCACGCTACGCAGCGCGCCGCACTGTCACCACCGGCCATCGCGTCGACGTTGAACACCTGCTCGGCCGGCGTGCCCATCAACAGTTTCTTGACCGGCAGCTCCATCTTCTTGCCCGACAGCGTGCGCGGTATCGCGTTGACCTGGAAGATCTGGTTCGGCACATGGCGGGCCGACAACGCGGCCTTGACGACGGCCTTCATGCGCCGCGTCAGCACGGCGTCCAGCACCACGCCGTCGCGCAGCACCACGAACATCGGCATGTAGCTCTCGCGGCCCAGGTACTCCAGATCCACCACCAGGCTGTCCAGCACCTCGGGCAGCAGTTCGACCGCGCGGTACAGCTCGGCCGTGCCCATGCGAATGCCGTGGCGGTTGATGGTGGCGTCGGAGCGGCCGTAAATGATGGCGCCACCGCGCGGCGTGATGCGTATCCAGTCGCCGTGGCGCCAGATGCCGGGGTACATGTCGAAATAGCTGTCGTGGTAGCGCTTGCCGTCGGTATCACCCCAAAAATACAGCGGCATCGACGGCATCGGCTTGACGCACACCAGCTCACCAACTTCATCCACCAGCGGTTGCCCGTTCTCGCTCCAGGCCTCGACCGCCGCGCCCAGGCAGCGGCACTGCATTTCACCTTCGACCACCGGCAGCGTGACCATGCCCGCGACGAAGGCGCCCGCGAAGTCGGTGCCGCCGGAGATCGGGTTCAACCAGATGTCGGCACCGGCTACCTTCGGCATCCGCGCGGCCACCCAGCGGTAGCCCTCGACGGACAGCGGCGAGCCGGTGGAACCGACCGCGCGCAGCGCAGACAAGTCAGCGCAACGCAAGGGTTCCAGGTCGGCCTTCAGGCAGCTCGCGTAGAAGGCCGCGCCGGCACCGAAGAACGTCACCTTCGCCGCAGCGGCAAAGCGCCACAGCACCGACCAGTCCGGTGTGCGCGGCGCGCCGTGTTCGTCCGCGCCAATCAGGCCGGCCGGGTTGCCGTCGAACAGGCAGACCGTGGTGCCGCCGAGCAGGGCGCCCAGTTGCGAATTCCACATGATCCAGCCGGTCGAGCTGTGCCAGAAATAGCGGTCGCCGGTTTGCGTGCTGGGCGCCAGGTTGTTGTGCAGCGCCCCGGCCTTCAGTGCCTCGACCATCACCCCGCCGTGGCCGTGCACGATGGCCTTGGGCAGGCCGGTGGTGCCGCTGGAATAGACGACCCACAGCGGGTGGTCGAACGGCAGCCAGGCGGGATCGAAGGCGGCGTCGCCTGCGGTCAGCCGGGCGAAGTCGTGCACGCGGCGCTGCGGCGCGGCCAGGCTGGCTGCATCGGCCGCGTCGTCCTGGTATGTCAGCAGCAGCACGTCGCGCACGCTGGGCAGTTCGTCGAGCAGGCCGCGCAGCACCGCCATGCGGTCGTGCGCCACGCCGCCGTGGGCGTAGCCGTCGCAGGCGATCAACACCTTCGGCTCGATCTGCCGAAAGCGGTCGAGCACCGCCACCGGCCCCATGTCGGGCGAGCACACCGACCAGACCGCGCCCAGGCTGGCCGTTGCGAGGAAGGCGACCGCCGTCTGCGGAATGTTCGGCAGGAAGGCGCAGACGCGGTCGCCCGGCTGCACGCCGAGCCGCTTCAATTCGGCCGCCAGCGCCGCGACCTGGCGCCTCAACTCGGGCCAGGAAACTTCGGTCAGTTCGCCGCGCGCCTGCATCGCTTCGTTCTGGAACACGAGGGCCGGGTGGCCGGCCGCGTGCGCTGCGTCGGCGTGCCGGAACACCTGCTGCGCGTAGTTGACCTGGGCGCCCTCGAACCAGCGCGCGCCGGGCATCACGCCATTGGCCAGCACGCTGGTGAACGGCGTCGGCGACTGCAGCTCGAAGTAGTCCCACACCGAGCCCCAGAACGCGCGCAGGTCGCTGACCGACCAGCGCCACAGCGCCTCGTAGCCCTCGGTGGTCGAGGCGTCGAAGTGCAGCCCGCGCGTCTCTTTCAGCCAGCGCAGGTAGCGGTTGATTTGGGGTTCGGGCAGGGTCATCGCGGGTTCACGGTTGACGTCAGTGCGAGGGGCGTTTGGATTCATCGATGTCCACGTACTGCCAGTAGTCCTGCCAGAACAGCGGCCGCCGGTAGCCCACCAGCCAGGGCTGCGTCAGGTCGGTGACGATGGGGTGAACATGCACCTTGTACGGCATGTAGGCCACGCTGATGCGTTTGGCTGCGTCGAACAGCGCCTCGCGTTCGGGGCCGTCGGGCAGGACTTGAATGCGCTCGAAGATCGCGTCGAATGCCGGCAGCTTGAAGCGAGCCATGTTCTGCCCGCCGATCTGCGTGCTGTTGTAGCGCGCCAGCGCGCCCTCGCCATCGGGCGAGGCCGACGTGACGCCGACCTGCCACATCATCAGCTTGCCGGCGCGCGCGGCCTTCAGGTTCTCGGGCCACTTGGCGCTGCGAAACTTCGAGCGCAGGCCCAGCGCGTTCATGTCGCGCCGAAACAGCTCGTCCATTTGCCGGCGCCGCTGGTCGGGCTGGCTGCCCTGCTCCAGCACCAGCGGCGAGCCGTCGGGCTGGTCGCGCCAACCGTCGCCGTCGCGGTCGATGTAGCCGTAAAGGTCGAGCAGGGCTTTGGCACGCGCCACGTCGTACTCGCTGTTCTCGGACTTGAAGGCGGCGTCGAAGCCACTGTTGTGCGGCGGAATGGGCGACTGCGCCAGCACCGCCTGGCCCCGCCGCACCAGGCGAATTTCGCGCTCGATGTCCATGCCCAGCGCAATCGCCCGGCGCAGCGCCACGCGCGCGGGCGTGGTGCCGCCGACCACCGGGTCGTCCATGTTGAAGAAGGTGTACTGGCTTTGCGAGCTGACCACGCGATGCCCCTGCACACCGCGCTTGGCCAAATTCGGCGCCACCTTGTCGTTCGGCATCGCGAGGTCGATGAACTCGTCGGGCACGCGCTCCAGCACGTCGGCCTGGCGGTTCAGGAACGACAGCCAGCGCGGCTGCTGCTCGTCGATGATGGACACCTCGACCCGGTCCACCAGCGGCAGGCGGCGGCCCTTGTAACGCGCCAGCAGGGCCTGGCCCTCGGCGTCGTCGGCGGCGGGCTGCGCGTCGTAGAGCATCTCGCGGAAATTCGGGTTGCGTTCCAGCACGATCAGCGAACTGCGCCGCCACTGCACCAGCCGGAATGGCCCGGTGCCCACCGGGTGCTCGGCAATCTTGTCGCCATACGCCTGCACCACCTCGCGCGCCACCGCGCCGAACAGGTCGGACGCGGCCAGGCTTCCCATCACGAAGCGCGGTCGCGACTCTTGCAACCGGAACTGGAGGGTGTAGCGCCCGATGGCGCGAACGCCCTCGATCTCGCGGTCGTAGTCGAACGCTTGCTTGCGGTCCATCGCCTCTTGCCGCAACTCGGACAGGCCCAGGTAGTGGTAGACCTCGACGCTCGACCACGCCGGGCTGTTGATGGCCGGATCGGCGAAGCGCTTCAGCGCGTACACGTAGTCTTGCGCCACCAGTTCGCGCGGCTTGCCGTTGAAGGCCGGGTCGTCGGCGAAGAAGATGCCGGGGCGAATGTGGACCGTCCAGGTGCGGAAGTCGGCACTCGATTCGGGCATGCCGGCCGCCGTCAGCGGCTTCAGCCTGGCAGGTCGCGCCAGGTGGTCGTAGGTGTACGGTGCCTCGAAGATGTGCGGCGTGACGGTGCGCGAATAGATGTCGCCGATCTGCGCCGGGTCGAAGCCGGTTTCGGCCACCGGGAAAGCGTAGCGAAACACCTTTGGCGGCGCGGCCTGCGCGCTGATCGCCAACAGCACGAACAGCGCCGGCAGCGCGGCCAGCGCACGCGCCAGGGTCATCGCCGCGCCTTTGCAAGCACCTCGGTGTCGATGTCCAGGTACTTGAAGAATTCGCGCACGAACGGGTTTCGGTGATAGCCCTGCACCCACGGATGCATCAGGTCGGTGGCGATGCGGTGCGAGCTGATCTTGTACGGCACGTAGGCCACCATCAGCTTGCTGGCTTCTTCCATCACGGCCTGGCGCTCGGGGCCATCGGGCATCACCGCCTGCTTCTGGTACAGCGCGTTGAAAGCCGGCAGGTTGAAGCGCGCATGGTTGGCCCCGCCGATGTTCGGGCCGTAGGCCAGCGCCAGAAAGGTGTCGCCGTCGGGTGAGGTGGCACCCCAGGCCACGCCCCACATCATCAGCTTGCCGGCCTTCGAGGCCTTCAGGTTCTCGGGCCACTTGGCCGTCTTGAATACGATCCTGACGTTGATCGACTGCATGCCCTTTTGCCACAGCTCCACCAGCTGCCGGCTCGCCTGGTCGGGCTGGGTGGCGTACTGCAGCACCAGCGGCGAGCCATCGGGCAGGTCGCGCCAGCCGTCGCCGTCCTTGTCGACATAGCCGTAGAGGTCGAGCAGGGCCTTGGCGCGCGGCAGGTCGTAGTCGCTCATCTCGGACTTGAAGGCCGGGTTGTAGCCGAAGGTCAACGGCGCAATGGCCGACTGCGCCGGCACCGCCTGGTTGCGTCGGGCCAGGCGAATTTCTTCCTCGCTGTTGTAGGCCAGCGAAATGGCGCGCCGCAGCGCCACCTTGGCAGGTGTGTAGCCGCCGACCACCGGATCGTCCTGATTGAATTGCGAGGCCAGCGTGGCGTCGACCAGTGGCGCGCGGTCCATCACGATGCCGAGCTTGGCCAGGTTCGGTGCCAGCTTGTTGTTCGGAATTGCGACGTTGGCGAACTCGTTCGGCAGCCGGTCCATGAAGTCGCTCTGCCGGTTCAGGAAGCTCAGCCAGCGCGGTTGCGACTCTTCGATGATGGCGATCTCGACCCGGTCGAGCATCGGAATGCGCTTGCCTTTCATGGCCTTGGCAATGGCCTGCGAGTGGGGGTCGTCGGACGGCGCATCTTCGTCGTACAGCATCTCGCGAAAGCCCGGGTTGCGTGCCAGCACGATGCGCGAACTGCGCCGCCATTCGACCAGCTTGAACGGCCCGGTGCCCACCGGGTGCTCCATGATCTTGTCGCCATAGAACTCGACCACCTCGCGCGCCACCGCGCCGAAAGCACCGCTGTCGGTCAACGCCTCCTGGTGAAACCGGGGCGACGGTTCGGCCAGCTTGATCTCAAAGGTGTAGCGGTCGAGCGCGCGCAGGCCCTCGACCTCGGTGTCGTAGGGAAACGGCTGCTTGGCCGCCATGATGCGGGCGCGCAGTTCGCTCATGCCGACGATCTTCGCGTTCTCAAGTCGGTACAGATTCGGGCTCTTCAGCTGCGGGTCGTAGTGGCGCTTCAGCGTGTACACGTAGTCCTGCGCCGTCAGCTCGCGCCTGACCCCCTTGAACGCCGGGTCGTCCGCGAAGTAGGTGCCGGGCTTGACGCGAAACGTGAAGCGCATGAAGTCGGTCGATATCACCGGCATCGCGTCCAGCGTGTTCGGCTTCATGCGAAACGGCCGCGCGAGGTAGTCGAACGCCAGTGGCGCCTCGAAGATGCCGGCGGTCACGACACGCGAGTACAGGTCGCTGATCTGGCCCGGGTCGAAACCGGTCTCGGCCACCGGGAACGCGTAGCGCAGCACCTTCTGGGCCGGTGCGGCGACGGCGGGCGGGGTGGGGGCTTGGGCCGACGCCGGCGGGAGCACGGCCGCCGCCATCAGCAGGGCGCAAAAAAGGGCGCGGCAGGACATCGATGCAACTCCAGACGGGGACAGCCGCAGTGTAGGAGTTAGGGCGATGCCACCCAGTTTTCCACCGTCAACCCCGGAACGCGCTTGAACTCGCGCAGGTTGTTGGTGACCAAGGTGACTTGCAGCGCCAACGCGTGAGCGGCGATCTGCAGGTCCAGCGGGCCGATGGGCGTGCCTTTTCGCTCCAGCCCAGCACGCACATCGCCATAGGCGCGAGCGGCCGCAAGGTCGTAGTCGGCCACCGTCAGCGGCGCCAGGAACCGTTCCAATGCGTCGGCGTTGCGGCGCGAACCGCTCTTGCGGACACCCCAATACAACTCGCTGGCGGTGATGACGGAGATGCCGATGCCGTCGGACTCATGTTGCAGAAACCGCGCCAGCACAGCCGGCGGGCGCTCGTTGATGACATAGATGCAGATGTTGGTGTCGAGCAGGTAGCGCATCGATTCGGCCCGACGTCAGCCCGCCCTGCGCTGGGCCGTGCGTGGTGCCAGCGGCGCGCGCTCGTCGGAACGGGTTGGTTGTTCGCGCTGCATGCGAAAGCCCTCCTCGAAGTCGGAAAGGGCGTCGACCAGGCCCTGCATCGGTGCCTTGGGTCGCGTGCTGAGCACCACCTCATCGCCCTGGAATCGCACGTAGACCTCGGTGCCTTCAAAACGAAAGGCTTTGGGCAACCTCACGGCCTGGCTGCGCCCGTGAAGAAAAAGTTTGGCTTTGGCGGGCGAATCGGTTTGCACGGCGACACCTCCGAATGATATCTATCAAGTGTATATCACGCGCATCGACTCACTGGACGATCAGCGCGGTCAATCACTTCTCTGTGGGCGGCGCACAAACCCCGCCGCCCGCGCAAGGGGCTTCCAACTAGACTCCCGCCAACCCGACCCCCGCCGCAACACCTCGCAGGCTCACCCGATGACCGCCTACCTGATTCGCCGCCTGTGGCAAATGATCCCGACCCTGATCGGGGTGGTGCTGCTGGTGTTCTTTCTGTTCAAGTATTTCGGCGGCGACCCGGCCGAAATTCTGGGCGGGCTGAGCGCCAACGCGCAGCAGATCGACGCCATCCGCGAGCAGCTCGGGCTGAACAAGAGCACCTGGGAGCAGCTGTACATCTTCTTCAAGCAGATCGTCACCTTCGACTGGGGCCGCAGTTGGGCCACCAATGAATCGGTGGCCAACCTGTTCGCCACGCGGCTGCCGGCCACGCTGACGGTGATGGTGCCGATCCTGCTGCTCGACGTGCTGCTGGCGATTCCGTTCGCGCTGGCGGTGGCCTATGTGCGCGGCTCGCTGACCGACCGCGCGATCATGGTGGTCAGCACGGCGGCGTTGTCGATCTCGTTCCTGGTCTACGTGATCGTCGGCCAGTACGTGTTCGCCTTCCGGCTGGGCTGGTTCCCGGTGCAGGGCTGGAGCGACAGCTTCCTGACCAATCTGGCCGTCTACGCGCCGCTGCCGGTGCTGTTGGCGGTGATGGTGGGGCTGGCGCCGCAAATGCGGCTGTACCGAACCTTCTTCCTCGACGAGATCGGCCAGGACTACGTTCGCACCGCGCGCGCGAAGGGCCTGACCGAGCGCACGATTTTGCTGAAGCACGTGCTGCGCAACGCGATGATCCCGATCCTGACCAATGTGGCGGTGGCGGTGCCGGACATCTTCGTCGGCTCGTTCCTGATCGAGGTCTTCTTCTCGATTCCGGGCCTCGGGCGCGAGGTGCTGCTGGCGGTGAACCGCAGCGACTACCCGGTGATCCAGGCGGTGACGATCTACATCGCGGTCATCACGATGACGGTGAACCTGCTGACCGACGTGCTGTACAAGTTGGCCGACCCGCGGGTGGTGCTGAAATGAGCGCCGTCCTGAACGGCTCGGTGTCGACATCCCGGCCGGCGACTTCGAGTGGTGTGTGGGGCGCGGCGTGGACGCGCTTCAAGACCGACAAAGTGGGTTTGGTGTCGCTGGTCATCGTGGCCGCCTTCCTGCTGTTGGTGAGCGCCGCCAGCCTCGGCCTGGTGGCGAAGAACTGGCAGCGCGAAGTGGGCCTGCCCGACGCGCCGCCGACCTTCATGGGGCCCGCACCCAAGCTCGCGAGCACGGCCATCGCGGTGCCCAGCGGGCCGAACGTCGACATCTCGGCGGTCGACCCGCTGGCGCCGCGCTACAAGGAATGGGACGCCGGTGTCGCCAAGTACAAGACGACCGACACCGTGCGCAGCGAGACCCTGCCTTTCGGTGCCGACCGACTCGGCCGCGACGTGCTGACCAAGGCGGTGAAGGGCGCGCAGATTTCCATCCTGGTGGGCCTGCTGGCGGCCCTGGTGGCGACCCTGATCGGCACCGTGCTGGGCGCCATCGGCGGCTTCTTCGGCGGCAAGCTGGGCGACTTGCTGGAGTGGGTCTACAACGTGTTCACCTCGATCCCCGGCATCCTGCTGATCTTCACCTTTGCGGCGGTGCTGAACCGCGCCGACGCCATCATCCCGAAAGGCATCTGGAGCATCGTGATCATCCTCGGGCTGACCGGCTGGACCGGCATCTACCGGCTGGTGCGGGCCGAGTTCATCAAGCACGCGGTGCGCGAATACGTGCGCGCTGCCGAGGCCATCGGTGCCAGCACCTTCTCGCGCATGTTCAAGCACATCCTGCCGAACGTGAGCCACGTGGCGCTGGTGCAGTTGTCGATCCACGTGGTGGGCTTCATCAAGGCCGAAGTGATCCTGAGCTACCTCGGCCTGGGCGTGGCGGTGGACCAGGTCAGCTGGGGCACCATGCTGTCGGAAGCACAGAGCGAACTGATCCTCGGCCACTGGTGGCAACTGGCCGCAGCGACGCTGTTCATGGCGGTGTTCGTGACCGCGTTCTCGCTGTTCACCGACGCGCTGCGCGATGCGCTGGATCCGAAGTTGAGGGGCTTGGAATGAGCGTGCTGCTGAGCATCAAGGATTTGCGCGTCGCGTTTCGGCTGGGAAAGATCGACGGCATCGTTCAGCGCGTACATGCCGTGGGCCGCAGTGACGGCGACAACGCAGTCGGCGTCAGCTTCGACGTGCCCGAGAACACCACCGTCGCACTCGTCGGCGAGTCGGGTTCGGGCAAAAGCGTCACCGCGATGTCGATCCTCAACCTGCTGCCGAACAACGCCGAACGGCAGGGCAGCATCCGCTTCCAGGGCCGCGACCTGCTGGCCGCCACGCTGCCGGAACTGCAGGCGCTGCGCGGGCGCGAAATCGCCTGCGTGTTTCAAGACCCGATGACCTCGCTGAACCCGGTGTTCACCGTCGGCCAGCAGATCTGCGAACCGCTGATCAAGCACCTGGGCCTGTCGCGCCGGCAGGCGATGGCGCGCGCCGAAGACGCGCTGAACGAAGTCGGCATGCCCGAGCCGAAGCGGCGGCTGTCGGCGCACCCGCACGAACTGTCGGGCGGCCAGCAGCAGCGGGTGATGATCGCGATGGCGCTGGCCTGCGAGCCCAAGCTGCTGATCGCCGACGAGCCGACCACCGCGCTCGACGTGACCATTCAGCGCCAGATCATGGAGCTGCTGGCGGGGCTGAAAGACAAGCACCGCATGAGCATGCTGTTCATCAGCCACGACCTCGGCGTGGTCGGCGAGATTGCCGACCATGTGGTGGTGATGCGCCAGGGCACCGTGCGCGAGCAGGGGCCGGTGGCCAGCATCTTTGCCAACCCGCAGGACGCCTACACGCGCGCGCTGCTGGCCTGCCGCCCGACACTGGCGCAGCGCAGCCCTCGGCTGATGGTGATCGACGACCACATCTCGGGCAAGGATTCGGTGGTGGCGACAAAGGCCAAGGACCCGAACGCTCCGGTGATCATCGAAGCTGCCGCGTTGACGAAAAGCTTCTGGCTGCGCTCGGGTGTCTTCGGCCGCAAGGAATTCAAGGCCGTCAAAGGGGCGAGCTTCAAGCTGCGCAAGGGGTACACGCTGGGCGTCGTCGGCGAGTCGGGCTCCGGCAAGACGACGATGGGATTGAGTTTGCTGCGGCTGCACGAGCCCAGCGGCGGCCCGACCAGCGGCAGCGTGCGCTTCGACGGGCAGGACCTGCTGGGGCTCAGCAAGCGCGAAATGCTGACGATGCGCCGCCGCATCCAGGTCGTGTTCCAGAACCCGTACGCCTCGCTGAACCCGCGCTTCACGATCGGCCAGACCCTGGTCGAGCCGATGGCCATCCACGGCGTGGGTGCCGACAACGCCGAGCGCGAAGCGCGCGCCCGCGCCTTGCTGGCCAAGGTGGGTCTGCTCGACGACGCGATGCACAAGTACCCGCACGAGTTTTCGGGCGGCCAGCGCCAGCGCGTGGCCATCGCCCGCTGCCTGACGCTGAACCCCGAGCTGCTGGTGCTCGACGAGGCCGTCAGCGCGCTCGACGTGAGCGTGCAGGCGCAGGTGCTGAACCTGCTGAAAGACCTGCAAGACGAGCTGGGTCTGGCCTACATCTTCATCAGCCACGACCTCGCGGTGGTGCGCTTCATGGCCGACGAGGTGATGGTGATGAAGGACGGCGAGGTGGTCGAACAAGCCGGCGTCGAGCAGATCCTCGACCACCCGCAGCAGGACTACACGCGGCGCTTGATGGGGGCCATCCCGCGCGGCTACCGCGCGGGGGTGTAGGGACTCGCGCGGCAGCGTAGACCTTCGCGAAAACTTCTTGGGGGCCGGCGGGCGGGCGCTGGCGCCGCGCCGCTACTGCCCTACGATCCGAGCCCACACCCAGGCGGCACCGCGATCCGACAGACACCTCTCCCCCATGGCCATCAAAAAATCCGAGCTCTACTCGTCCCTCTGGGCCTCGTGCGATGAGTTGCGCGGCGGCATGGACGCCAGCCAGTACAAGGACTACGTGCTGGCGCTGCTGTTCATCAAGTACATCAGCGACAAGTACGCCGGCTCGCCGTTCGCGCCCATCACCATTCCCGCAGGCGCCAGCTTCGCCGACATGGTGGCGCTCAAGGGCCGGCCCGACATCGGCGACCAGATCAACAAGACCATCATCGCGCCGCTGGAGAAAGCCAATCGCATCCGTATCAAGGCCGATTTCGACGACCCCGGCCTGCTCGGCACCGGCAAGGAGAAGGTCGAGCGCCTGGGCAACCTGATCGCGATCTTTCAAGACCCGCGGCTCGACTTCAGCCAGAACCGGGCCGACGGCGACGACATCCTCGGCGACGCCTACGAATACCTGATGCGCCACTTCGCCACCGAGAGCGGCAAGAGCAAGGGCCAGTTCTACACCCCGGCCGAGGTGAGCCGCGTTATCGCGCGCGTGATCGGCATCGGCAGCGCGCCCACGACCAACCGCACCACCGTGTACGACCCGACGTGTGGTTCGGGCTCGCTGCTGCTCAAGGTCGGTGATGCCGCCAGCGCGCACGTCACGCTCTACGGCCAGGAGAAGGACGAAGCCACCAGCGGCCTGGCGCAGATGAACATGGTGCTGCACAACAAGCCCGGCGCGAAGATCGAGCAGGGCAACACGCTGACCGACCCGAAGTTTCTCGAAGGCGACACGCTCAAGACCTTCGACTACGTGGTCGCGAATCCGCCGTTCTCAGACAAGCGCTGGAGCACCGGCATCACCGACCCGCTGAACGAGCCCTTCCAGCGCTTCACCCCCTACGGCGTGCCGCCCGTCAAGCAGGGCGACTATGCCTACCTGCTGCACATCGTTCGCTCGCTCAAGAGCACCGGCAGCGGCGCGTGCGTGCTGCCGCATGGCGTGCTGTTTCGCGGCAACGCCGAGTTCGAGATCCGGCGCAACCTGGTGCGCCGCGGCCTCATCAAGGGCCTGATCGGGCTGCCGGCCAATCTGTTCTTCGGCACCGGCATCCCGGCCTGCATCGTCGTGATCGACAAGAAGGAGGCGCAAGCGCGGCGCGGCATCTTCATGCTCGACGCCGCCCGCGGCTTCATGAAGGAGGGGCCGAAGAATCGCCTGCGCGAGCAAGACATTCACCGCATCGTCGATGTGTTCACCCGCGAAGGCACGAGCGACCCGAGCTATGCACGCATGGTCTCGTTCGACGAGATCGAGAAGAACGACTTCAACCTGAACCTGCCGCGCTACATCGACAGCGCGCGCACCGAAGACGCGCAAGACATCGAGGCGCACCTGAACGGCGGTATTCCCGCCGCCGACATCGAGGCGCTCGGCAACTACTGGGACGTGTGCCCGCGCCTGCGAGCCGTGCTGTTCGAGCCGTTGCGCCCCGGCTATGTGTCGCTGGCAGTGGAGGCGAGCGCCATCAAGACCACGGTTCACACGCACCCCGAGTTCGTGGCCTTCATCGCGCGCATGAACGCGCACTTCGCGCAGTGGCGCGCGCCGGCGCGGCAGCAGCTGGTGGCGCTGCAAGCCGGCTTCCACCCGAAGGCCCTGATCGAGCAGGTGGCCGAGGGCCTGCTCGCGCACTACCAGGGCCTGCCGCTGATCGATGGCTACAGCGTCTACCAGCACCTGATGGACTACTGGGCCGCGACCCTGCAGGACGACGCGTATGCGGTCGCCGCCGATGGCTGGGTGGCGCGAACCCGGCGCGTGTTCGAAACGAAGAAGAAGAAGGGTCAGCCCGACAAGCAGGTCGACAAGGGCTGGGCCTGCGACCTGCTGCCCAAGCCCCACATCGTGGCGCGCTACTTCGCGGCCGAGCAGGCGGCGATCGACCGGCTCGGCGGCGAGCTGGATGCGGTGCTCGCGCAAATCACCGAACTGGAAGAAGAGCACGCCGGCGAAGACGATGTGTTCTCAGGCTTCGACAAGATCAACGCCGCCAGCGTGAAGGAACGCCTGCGCGAACTCGGCGGTGCCATCGACGACGAGGGCCGCGTGCTGACCGAGTGGCAGCGGCTGGTGGCCCAGGCCGCGAAGCTGAAGAAGAAGCTCGGCGAGGCGGAAGTTGCGCTGGATGACGCGGCGTATGCGCACTATCCGAAGCTCACTGAGGCCGAGGTGCAAGGCCTGGTCGTTGATGACAAATGGCTGGCCGCGCTCGATGTCGCGGTGCATGGCGAGATGGACCGCGTGAGCCGGGCGCTGACGCAGCGGGTGAAGGAACTGGCTGAGCGGTATGGGACGCCGTTGCCGCGATTGGTCGAGCGGGCCGACGCGTTGGATGCGAAGGTGCAGCGGCATCTGGCGACGATGGGGTTCGCGTGGAAGTGAGGGAGCCGAGTAGCGTCTATTTGGTGAGGTCCACGTGGCAGCACACGGACCTCGGGAGATTGCCATCGGACTGGAACGTCAAGCAGATAGGTGAGCTACAGCCATTCGTGACGAGTGGGTCGCGAGGATGGGCGCGCTTCTATTCCGAGACGGGCTCTCCGTTCATCCGCATCACGAACTTGTCGCGCTCGCGCATTGATTTGGACCTTACGGACCTGCGATCAGTGAACTTGCCCGCCAGCGACAGCGAAGGAGCCCGCACTCAACTGGCGGTCGGCGATGTGTTGATTTCGGTGACTGCGGATATCGGGATCGTCGGCTATGTGAGCCCGCACGTTCCTACTCCCGCGTACATCAACCAGCACATTGCGTTGGTGCGATTTGATCGGGTTCGAGTGAACCCGAAGTTCGTCAGCTACTTTTTGGCGTCCGAGCAACCCCAAAGGCGATTCCGGTCACTCACTGACGCGGGTGCCAAGGCGGGTATGAACTTGCCAACGGTTCGGACTGTTCAGGTCGCCTTGCCGCCGACTGTGCGCGAACAAGATGCCGTTGCAGAGGCCCTGAGCGACACCGACGCCTTGGTCGAATCGCTGGAGCAACTGCTCGTCAAGAAGCGCCAGATCAAGCAAGGCGCGATGCAGGAGCTGCTCACCGGCCAACGGCGGTTGCCGGGGTTTGCGGGCGAGTGGTTAACTAAGCGTCTTGCCGACATCGCTCATATCAAGACGGGTGATCGAAACAACCAAGACAAAAACGCCAACGGGCACTATCCGTTCTTTGTGCGCTCGGCCACTGTTGAACGCATCGACAGCTACTCGCACGACTGCGAGGCCATTCTCATTCCCGGAGAAGGTGGGATCGGAAGCATCTTCCACTACGTCAACGGCCGATTCGATGTGCATCAGCGCGTTTATGCGATCACCGAATTCCAATCTGGGATATGTGCAAAGTACGTTTACCTCTACATGTCTGTGAAGTTCGGGGCCCATGCCATGCAGAACTCCGTTAAGGCAACGGTGGACTCTCTTCGACTGCCTACTTTCCAAGAATTTGTGGTCTCGTTGCCCCCAAACGAGCGAGAGCAAACCGCCATCGCCGCCACCCTCTCCGACATGGACGCCGAACTCACCGCTCTCGAAGCCCGCGTCGCCAAGACCCGCCTGCTCAAGCAAGGCATGGCGCAGGCGCTGCTCACCGGCCGCATCCGGCTGGTTTGATGCCCCGGTCAGCCTGGTCACTAACCCGCCCGAAACACCGATTCACCGCCGATCTATTGCTTTTTATCCCGCAAGAGATAAATTATCGCTTTCCCGATAATTTGAGATAAACCATGATCGCCCACCCCCGCACCGCACTGGCCGAAGAACTCGTGGTCGCCCTGCAGGGCAAGACCAACTTCGGCGATGCGCACAACGGCTTGTTCCTGGCTGCGCCGCGCCGCACCGGCAAGACCACCTTTCTGCGTGGCGATCTGGCACCGGCGCTCGAACGGGCCGGTGCGGTGGTGGTGTACGTCGACCTGTGGGCCGATGCCGCGCGCGACCCCGGCGCGCTGATCGCCGAGGCCATCGGCCGGGCATTGCAGCCGCACCTGGGGCTGGTCGCCAAGACCGCGAAGAAGGCCGGGCTCGAGAAGTTGAGCCTGGGCGGCTGGCTGCAGGTCGACACCAGCCGAATAGGCAAGGTCGACGGCCTGACCCTGGTCGATGCCTTGCGTGCGCTGCACGACACCGCAGGCAAGCCGGTCGCGCTGGTGATCGACGAGGCCCAGCACGCGCTGACCAGCGAAGCGGGCGAGAACGCGATGTCGGCGCTGAAATCGGCGCGCGACCAGATGAACCGGCCCGGCGAGGTGGCGCTGATGCTGGTGATGTCGGGCTCCGACCGCGACAAGCTGCTGCGGCTGGTCAACACCAATGGCGCGCCGTTCTATGGCTCGCAGATCCAGCGCATGCCGGCGCTGGGCGTCGATTTTCTTGCCCACATCGTGCAGCTGATCGAAGCGCAGCGGCCCGATCTGCGGCCGGCAGACGCCGCGGCCTTGCAGGCGGCGTTTGAAGGCTTCGGCAACCGCCCGCAGTTCTTCATGGAGGCGCTCGGCCAGGTGCTCAGCCCTGTCGCCGGGCTGGAGGGACGCTTCGAGCCCGCGATGCGCGAGGCCGCGCTGCAACGCCAGCGCGACGACGAATCGCAGATGGAGTCTGACTACCTCGGGCTCAAACCCACCGAGCAGGCGGTGCTGTGGCGCATGCTGGCGCTGGGCCAGCGCTTTCGCCCCTATGACGCCGATGCGCTGAAGTTCTACCGCGAGAAAACGATGCACCCGGTGAGCGTGGCGCAGGCGCAGAAGGCACTCGAAGCGCTGCGCCAGCGCACGCCGGCGCTGGTGTGGAAATCGGCCCGTGGCGAATACGCGGTCGAGGACGCCGCGATGCACCGCTGGTTCGAAGACAGCCAAGCGGCGGGCCAGTGGCCACCGCCCTCGCCGCAAGGCCTGCTGGCACTCGACGACGACGCGGCATGACGCGCCGACACCAGGGCACGACATGAGCTGCCGCGCCGGGCCGCCCCAAGCAAGGCTGCTCCCCTCGGGGGACCGGCCGATGTATCCATCGGACGTAGGGGCCATATGAGCAGCATCGGCAAACCCGAACGCGCGACGCAAGACCGGGTGAGAACCCTGTTGAGCGACGAGTTGCACTACGACGACCTCGGTAACTGGGCCGATCGCGGTGACCGCAACAGCCACATCGAGGAACACCTATTGACCCGGCACCTCGCGGCTCGATACAGCCCAGCGCAGATCGGCATGGCGCTGCACAAGTTGCGAACAGAAGCGCGGTATCCAAACCGGTCGCTGGCCGGCAACAACGAGGCGGTGTATGCGCTGCTGCGCTATGGCGTGCCGGTGCAGGCGGAGGCCGGTCGCCCGCACGAGACGGTTCAGCTCATCGACTGGGCCGACGCCGACAAGAACCACTTCGCCTTCGCTGAGGAAGTGACGCTCAGCGGCGGCCACGAGCGCCGGCCCGACATCGTGCTGTACCTGAACGGCATCGCGATCGGCGTGCTGGAGCTAAAGAACAGCCGGGTCAGCGTGGGCGAGGGCATCCGCCAAAGCCTGTCGAACCAGAGGCCCGAGTTCAACGCCTGGTTCTTCAGCACCGTGCAACTGGTGATGGCCGGCAACGACTCCGAGGGCCTGCGCTACGGCACCGTCGGAACGCCAGAGAAGTACTTTCTGAACTGGAAGGAAGACGAGGCCGACAACAGCCGTTTCAAGCTCGACAAGTACCTGCTGAAGCTTTGCGAGAAGCAGCGCTTGCTGGAGCTGTTGCGCGACTTCGTGCTGTTCGACGGCGGCCAGAAGAAGCTGCCGCGGGTGCATCAGTTCTTCGGCATCAAGGCGGCGCAGGCGCATGTGCAGCAGCGCAAGGGCGGCATCATCTGGCACACGCAAGGGGCCGGCAAAAGCATCCTGATGGTGTTGCTGGCGCGCTGGATTCTGGCCAACAACCCGCATGCGCGCGTTGTGATCGTGACCGACCGCGACGAACTCGACAAGCAGATCCAGCGGGTCTTCTCGGATGCCGGCGAAACCATCTACCGCACCGGCAGTGGTCACGATCTGATGCGCCAATTGGGCCAGGCCGCACCGCGCTTGCTGTGTTCGCTGGTGCACAAATTCGGCCTCGGTGGCCGGGGCAAGGACGACGCGGCCTTCGACCGCTTCATCGCGGAACTGAACGCCTCGCCCAGCCCGACCGTGGGCGAGCTGTTCGTCTTCGTCGACGAATGCCACCGCACCCAGAACGGCCGGCTCAACCGCACGATGAAAGCGATGATGCCGAACGCGGTGTTCATCGGCTTCACCGGCACGCCGCTGCTCAAGCAGGACAAGGCGACCAGCCTGGAGGTGTTCGGCCAGTACATCCACACCTACAAGTTCAGCGAGGCGGTCGAAGACGGCGTGGTGCTCGATCTTGTGTACGAGGCGCGCGACATCGATCAGAAGCTGGGCTCTGCGGCGCAGATCGACCAGTGGTTCGAGACCAAGACCCGCGCGCTGAACGACTGGCAGCGCGACGAGTTGAAGAAGCAGTGGGGCACGATGCAGCGCGTGCTGAGCTCGAAGGCGCGCATGGACCGCGTGGTCGCCGACATCATCTTCGACTTCGCGGTGAAGCCCCGCCTTTCCAGCGAGCGTGGCAACGCCATCCTGGTGGCGTCGAGCATCTACGAAGCGTGCAAGTACTTCGTGCTGTTCCAGAAGACGCTGTTCAAAGACCGCTGCGCCGTGGTCACCTCTTACAACCCTCAGACGCGCGACGTGACGCTGGAGGAAATCGGTGCCAACACCGAGAGCGACAAGCAGTTCATCTACAGCACCTACACCGAGTTGCTCCAAGATGTGGCCGCCCAGCCGGGACGCAGCAAGACCGAAAGCTATGAAGAGCTGGCGAAGGCGGCGTTCATCCGCGAGCCGGCGCGCATGAAGCTGCTGATCGTGGTCGACAAGCTGCTGACCGGCTTCGACGCGCCGCCCTGCAGCTACCTGTACATCGACAAGTCGATGCAGGACCACGACCTCTTTCAGGCCATCTGCCGCACCAATCGGCTCGATGGCGACGACAAGGATTTCGGCTACATCGTCGACTACAAGGACTTGTTCAAGAAGGTCGAGAAGGCTCTGGCTGTCTACACCTCGGAGCTGGACCACAGTGCCGCCGGGGCTGACCCCGAAGTGATGATGCGCGACCGACTGACGGTGGCGCGAGAGCGGCTCGACACCGCGCTCGAGGTGCTGGCGTTGCTTTGCGAGCCGGTGCAGCCGCCGCGCAGCGACCTGGAGCACATCCACTACTTCTGCGGCAACTCCGAGATCGCCACCGACCTGAAGGCGCGCGAGCCGCAGCGAGCGGCGCTTTACAAGGGCGTGGTGCAGCTACTTCGCGCCTACGCCAACGTGGCCGATGACCTGCCGGCTGCGGGCTTTGATGCGGCCGACGTGGTGCGTGTGCAGCGGCAACTGCGCCACTACACCGACTTGCGCGAGGTGATCCGCCGCGCCGCAGGTGAAACGCTGGACCTGAAGCCGTTCGAGGCCGACATGCGGCACCTGATCGACACCTACATCGAGGCGTCGGCGCCGCGCCAGATTTCGCCGTTCGACGGCGTGGGCTTGCTGGACCTGATCGTGAAAACCGGCATCGCCGATGCCATCGCCACGGCATTCGGCGAACGCCAGGGCCAGCACGGTGCGGTGGCCGAGAGCATCGAGAACAACGTGCGGAGCAAGATCATCAAGGAGCACCTGACCGACCCGGCGTTCTTCGAGAAGATGTCGGCGCTGCTCGATGAAATCATCGCCCTGCGCAAGGTCAAGGCGGTCGAGTACGAGGAGTACCTGGCGCGGATCGCGGAGTTGGTCGGGCGGGTGCAGGCGGGCAAGGCCGACGACACACCGGCCGTGTTCGACACGCCCGGGCGGCTCGCGCTCTACAACAACCTGAAGGGGCGCGTGCCTGCGAACCGGGCCGCCGAGCCGATCACCCCGTTTGGCGAACTCGACGCGAACGCGGCGCTCGCGCTGCGGCTCGACGACAACATCAAACGCAATCGGCCCGACGATTGGCGCGGCGAGCCGGCGCGCGAGCAGATGGTCAAGCAGGCCATGCACGCCGTGCTGCTGGACGTCGACGAGGTGAACCGCCTGTTCCCTATCGTCTTCGCACAGAAGGAATACTGATGCTGGCCCGGATCGACCTCGGTGATTTGCGCGTTGCCGTCGTCCGCAAGGAGATCAAGAACCTGCACCTGAGCGTGCTGCCACCAGAAGGCCGGGTGCGCATCGCCGCACCGCCGCACATGAAGCTCGACACCATCCGCGTGTTCGTGATTTCGCGGCTGGCCTGGATCAGGGCGCAACAGCTCAGGATGCGGGCGCAGGAGCGGGAGACGCCGCGCCAGTATCTTGATCGCGAGAGCCACCATGTGTGGGGTCGGCGCTGCTTGCTGCAAAGGCTGGAGCGAGACGCGCCGCCCGCCATCGGGCTCAAGCGCAACCGGCTGGTGATGCAGGTGCGACCCGGCGCGGATGAACTTGCCTGCCAACGCTTGCTCGATGCCTGGTACCGCGCCCAGTTGCGGGCGGCGCTGCCGAGCCTCGTGACGAAGTGGCAGGCCGAGATGCGCGTCCGCGTCGGGCGCGTGTTCGTGCAGCGGATGAAAACGAAGTGGGGCAGTTGCAACCCGGCGACGGGTTCCATCCGGCTGAACACGGATCTCGCGAAGAAGCCCCCCGAGTGCCTGGAATACATCGTCGTGCATGAGATGGCCCACCTGCTGGAGCCGACGCACAACGAGCGGTTCATCGGACTGATGAATCGTTTCCTGCCGCAATGGCAGCATGTGCGCGCGACACTGAATCGTCTGCCGGTCAAGCACGAGGAGTGGGACTACTGATCGGTGGCGGATGCCATCGACCGCATGTGCTTGTGTATCGCCGCCGCGGAGTAGACAGGGCCGAGCAGTGGCTGCAGTGCGGTGTTCGGCGCGATGCCCGGCAGTGCGGATATCACGCCCAGCACCGGGGTGTTGATCCGGCGGCGCGCCGAACGTCGTGGAAATAGCTCAATCGAATTCGGCGGTGCTCGACGAGGCCGTCAGCGTGCTCGACGTGAGCGTGCAGGCACAGGTGCGCGGGTACCGCGCGGAGTTGTAGTTTCGCGCGCGGGTACGTGGCGCCGGCGATCGACCTGCACCGCGTGTGATCGGCTCGCTGCGGCGCTGACACATTCGGTCAACCGTGTAACGCCGGCTCACCGCTTGGCGCAATTTTGGCAACCGACCCGCAGCAAAAGCAACGCTTTCGGTCGGTCACGCGAACGCCGGCTTCGAATTGCGGCCTAAATTCCCCCGCATTGCGGCCGAATGCAATGGCACGGAAGCTGCGCCAATAAAGGCACAAGCGATGCGCCCTGGTGGTCAGGGCAGCAGTCCGCGAAACAAGGACGTCGTTGCCATGCCAATTACTTCACGCCTGCGTGCTGCCGCTTCCAGCCAGCGCCTCACCCGCCGCGCCACGCCGAGTGCGCGCAGCGGGATTTCATCCGTGCTGCGCCTGGCGCAACCGGCCGCCAGCCGACTGCCCCAGGCGCTGGACCTGAGCGGCTGGATCCGCCGCGCCACACAAGCCCTGGTGCCGGACGATCCGGCCTGGGCCGCCACCGAAATCAGCGCCCGCTGAGCCGAAAGCCGAGACCATGAAAATGCCTACCCCATCCCACAGCCCCCGTGTGCTCGACCCGGTTCGCCCCTCTGCGGCAGCACTGCAACGGCGCGACGCGCTGTTCCCGGTCAACCGCACGAGCCAGGTTCTGCAGTCCGGGCGCGCGCCCGCGCAGCTGTCCCTGTTTCAGCCTTCCGGTGCCATCGGCCTGAGGTGAACGCGGGCGCCACCCGCGACGCCGCTGACGATTGACATCACGGGGAGCGTGCCGGCCGGGGAGGGATAAGAGCGAGTCCCCGGCGCTCGGTCCCGCTCCCCTTCTTTTATTCGACAGCGCGAGCGCCGCGACGCGTCCCGTCAAGGTGGCCGCGCATCAGGCCGCTGACCGGCGTGCTGCCGCAGCGGAGTTCATGCAGGCAGCTTGAAAAAGCCACGCGGGCCGGGCAAGTCCGGTGCTCGGGCGATCAGTGCCTGGCCCACACTGCGGCAGTCTGACCCTCCGTCCACCTGCCGAAAGCACGTCCACCATGCCTGCCACGCTCGCCATTCAGCGCCGCCATCTTCTTGTCGCCGCCTCGTCGTCGCTGCTGCCGACTGCCGTGTTCGCGCAGGCTGCCTGGCCGAACAAGCCGGTGCGCATCGTGGTGCCGTTCGCGCCCGGCGGCACCACCGACATCCTGGCGCGCGCGCTGGCACCTGAGCTGGGCAAGGCCTTCGGCCAGACCTTCATCGTCGACAACAAGCCCGGTGCCGGCGGCAATGTGGGTGCCGACCAGGTGGCCAAATCGGCGGCCGACGGCTACACGTTGCTGATGGGCACGGTGGGCACGCACGGCATCAACCAGTCGCTGTACCCGAAGATGCCGTTCGACCCGATCAAGGACTTCGCGCCGATCACCCTGGTGGCCGGCGTGCCCAACGTGCTGGTGATGAACCCGGCCAAGGCCGAGGCACTGAAGATCGCCAGCGTGCCCGACCTGATTCGCTATGCCCGCGCGAACCCCGGCAAACTGAACATGGCCTCCAGCGGCAACGGCACGTCGATTCACCTGAGCGGCGAATTGTTCAAGAGCATGACCGGCACCTTCCTGGTCCACTTTCCGTACCGCGGCTCGGGCCCGGCGCTGCTTGACCTGATCGGCGGCACGATGGACCTGATGTTCGACAACCTGCCGTCGGCGCTGCCGCAGATCAAGGCCGGCAAGCTGAAGGCGCTGGCCGTGACCAGCGCACAGCGCAGCGCCGCGATCCCCGAGTTGCCCACCATCGCCGAGG
>JANNBZ010000141.1:0-3535 GCA_031386065.1 Burkholderiales bacterium | reverse complement strand
GCGATCGACATCACGCTGATCGCCAGCACCGAGAAGCCGGGCGGCATCGGCGAGCCCGCCACCGCGCTGATCGGCCCGGCAGTGGCCAACGCCATCTTCGCGGCGAATGGCAAGCGCCTGCGCAAGATGCCGTTCACGCCTGAAAACATCATGAGCGCCTGATTTCGTTCAGCTCCGCAGCAGCGGGTTCGGCGCAAGCCGAGCCCGCTTTTTCATGCGCGGGTCACTGACGCCCGCCGGCGCCGAGCGTTGCTGTTGAACGCGGAAGGTATCCTTCGACCTCCGTTCAACGCCCCGATTTTTCCCGATGTCGCCGATCGCCTCTGCCGTTCTGAACCGCCCCTTCGCCGACCTGCCGGCCGCCTGTGACGTGCTGGTGGTCGGCGCTGGTCCGGCGGGCAGCGCGGCCGCACGCACGCTGGCGCTGGCCGGCTTCGACGTGGTGCTGGTCGACGCGCAGGCGTTTCCGCGCGACAAGGTCTGCGGCGACGGCCTGATTCCCGACGCGCACCACGCCATGCGCAAGCTGGGCGTGCTCGACGAGGTGATGTCGCTGGCGCGCCGCGTCGCCCATGTCGGCGTGATCGGCCCGAACGGCAAGCGGGTCGACGTGCCCGGCAGCCTGGCGGTGCTGCCACGGCGCGAACTCGACCACGTGCTGTGCCACGCGGCTGCTGCGGCCGGTGCACGCATGTTCGCGCCGCTGCGGTTTGTCGGCGTGATTGAAGAAGAGCGCGCCGGTGCGACCACCGTCATCGGCGCCCGGCTGCAGTCGGGCACCGCAGTGCGCGAGCTGACCGCGCGCTGGGTGCTGATCGCCAGCGGTGCGGTGCCGCAGGCGCTGCAGGCGGCTGGCATGTGCACCCGCCGCACGCCCAGCGGCATCGCGCTGCGCGGCTATGTGAAGAACCCGGCCATGGTGCCGCGCATCACTGCGCTCGACGTGGTCTGGCACCCGCGCCTGAAGCCCGGCTACGGCTGGATTTTCCCGTGCCCCGACGGCGTGTTCAACATCGGCGTCGGCGTGGCGCACAGCCACGCCAAGGGCCGCGACGGCCGCCACACAATGCACGACATCAACCTGCGCGAGGTGTTCAAGGCCTTCACCGAGGTCTACGAACCCGCGCGCGAACTGATCGCCGGTGGTGAGTGGACCGGCGAGCTGAAAGGCGCGCCGCTGCGCTGTTCGCTAGCCGGCGCACTGCGTTCGCGACCGGGCCTGATCGTCACCGGCGAGGCAGCGGGCAGCACCTACGCCTTCACCGGCGAAGGCATCGGCAAGGCGATGGAAACCGGCATCCTGGCGGCAGAGGCGGTCATCGACGGGCGCGACCGCCAGCGCACCGACGCCGAGGTTCGCGCGGCCTATGAAAGCGGCCTGGTCGCGTTGAAGCCGCGCTTCGACATGTACGAGAAGGCCAACACCGTCAACGCCCATCCCTGGCTGGTCAACCTGCTGGTGTGGAGCGCGCGGCGCAGCCCGAGCCGCCTGCGGCGCATGAGCGGCGTGCTCGAAGAGACCCATATCCCGAGCAGCTTGATGAGCCCGAAGAGCTGGCTGCGGCTGGTGTTCGTTCACCGCTGACTGCGGCCGCCGCCGTCACCGCCGAAGTCACCCCCACGCACAACGCGCCATGTGCCAGCTGCTCGCCATGAACGGCAACACGCCGACCGACATCGTGTTCAGCTTCACCGGCTTCTCGACCCGCGCCGAGGAGCACAAGGACGGCTTCGGCATCGCCTTTTTCGAAGGCCCCGGCGTGCGCCTGTTCATCGATGCGCAAAGTGCGCGCGACTCGGCGGTGGCCGAAATGATCCGCCGCTTTCCGATCCGCTCGCAAAACGTCATCGCGCACATCCGCAAGGCCACGCAGGGCCGCGTCGCGCTTGAGAACACGCACCCGTTCAGTCGCGAGCTGTGGGGCCGCTACTGGGTGTTTGCCCACAACGGCGACCTGAAGGGCTTTGCGCCGCGGCTGCATGCATCGTTCCATCCGGTGGGCAGCACCGACAGCGAACTCGCCTTCTGCTGGCTGATGCAGGAACTCGCCAAGGCCCACGCCAGCCTGCCGCCCATCGACGAGCTGACCGCTACGCTGCGCGAACTGGTGCCGGCGGTCGCAGCCTTCGGCACCTTCAACTTCATGCTCAGCCACGGTGAAGCACTGTGGGCGCACTGCAGCACCCGCCTCAGCTACCTGGTGCGCCAGCACCCGTTTCGCCGCGCCCGCTTGCAGGACGACGACCTCAGCGTCAACTTCGCCGACCTCACCGCGCCGACCGACCGCGTGGTGGTGGTCGCGACCGAGCCGCTGACCACCGACGAAGCCTGGCTCGCCTTCGCGCCCGGCGAACTGAAGGTGTTCGTCGAAGGGCTGCCCTTGATCACGCAGTGATGGCTGCAGTTCGTCACGCCGTGATGGCAGCTCGGCGCATGCGGATCGAAACCTGGGTTGTTGCCATTCGGGGACGCGCAACGCGCCGAAGTCCTGACACACTTGCTCACTTTTCGTTGGGTCGACAGCCAAACTGGCCGCACGCGATCTGTGCCCCGCCCCGTGTTCTTTCTTGCCTTTGATGGACTGCCGCCTCGATGACCGCCACCCTGCCCACCCCACGCTTCGACATCTTCTACCGCCACGACGCATTGACCGAACTGCTGCACGCCTATGCGCAGGCGCGGCCCGACCTGGTCTCGGTGCGCTCCATCGGCAAGAGCCACGAGGGGCGCGACATCTGGCTCGCCACCATCACCAACGGCGCCACCGGGGTCGACACCGACAAGCCCGCGTTCTGGGCCGACGGCAACATCCACGCGGCCGAGCTGACGGCCAGCACCGCCTGCCTGTACTACCTGCACCAACTGGTCAGCGAGTTCGGCCAGGACGTGCAGATCACGCACTTGCTGGACACCCGCGTGATCTACATCTGCCCGCGCCTGAACCCCGACGGCGCCGAGCTGGCGCTGGCCGACCGGCCGCGCCACATCCGCTCCAGCACGCGCCGCTATCCCTATGAAGAGGAACAAGTGGACGGCCTGACGGTGGAAGACGTGGACGGCGATGGCCGTGTGCTGTTCATGCGCATCGCCGACCCGCACGGCAGTTACAAGAAATGCGCTGCCGACCCGCGCCTGATGGTGCCGCGCGAGCCCGGCGAGTTCGGCGGCGAATACTTCCGCCTGATGCCCGAAGGCACGCTGAAGCACTACGACGGCCTGACGGTGAAGGTGAACCCCGATGCCGAAGGGCTGGACCTGAACCGCAACTTCCCCACCGGCTGGCGGCAGGAGTTCGAGCAGGTCGGTGCCGGCCCCTACCCGACCAGCGAGCCCGAGGTGAAGGCGATGGTCGACTTCATCACCACCCACCCGAACATCGGCGCGGCCATCAGCTACCACACGCACAGCGGCGTGATCCTGCGGCCGATGGGCACGCAGAGCGACGACGACATGATCCCGGAAGACCTGTGGTCGATCAAGCGCTTCAGCGCCCTTGGCGCGCAGGCCACCGGCTACCCGGCCATCAGCATCTGG
>JANNBZ010000128.1:0-10949 GCA_031386065.1 Burkholderiales bacterium | reverse complement strand
GCGATCATCACGTCGGCATCGCCGTATTCGATCAGCCGGCCGGCTTCGCCGATGCAGTGCAGCCCGGTGGTGCAGGCCGTCACGATGGCCAGGTTCGGTCCCTTGAAACCGTAGGTGATGGACACGTGGCCCGAGATCATGTTGATGATCGAGGCCGGCACGAAGAACGGCGTGATGCGCCGTGGCCCACGTGCCGTCAGTTCGGCATGCGTGTCTTCGATCAGCGGCAGGCCGCCAATGCCCGAGCCCACCAGCACGCCGATGCGCTCGGCTTCGTCTTCGGTCAGCGCATCGTTGGTCGCCAGGCCGGCGTCGCGCACTGCCTGAATCGACGCCGCCAATCCGTAGTGGATGAAGGCGTCCATGTGCCGGGCGTCCTTGGCGGGGAAGTAATCCTCGACGTTGAAGCCCTTCACCTCGCCCGCGAAGCGGCATGCGAAATTTGCCGCGTCGAACTTGGTGATGTTGGCGATGCCCGAGCGCCCGGCGAGAAGATTCGCCCAGCCCTCGGATACCGAGTTGCCCACCGGACTGATCAGTCCGAGCCCGGTGACGACGACGCGGCGACGGCTCATGTTCGGCCGCTCGCTCAAGCCTTCTGGTGCTTCAGCGCGTAGTCGATCGCCAGCTGCACGGTGGTGATCTTCTCGGCCTCTTCGTCGGGGATCTCGATGCCGAACTCGTCTTCGAGCGCCATCACCAGTTCCACGGTGTCAAGGGAGTCCGCACCCAGATCGGCC
Source organism: Burkholderiales bacterium (assembly GCA_031386065.1). Lineage (GTDB taxonomy): Bacteria > Pseudomonadota > Gammaproteobacteria > Burkholderiales > Burkholderiaceae_C > JANYJJ01. Next base: position 10,209 of record JANNBZ010000128.1, on the reverse strand, counting down.
ACGAAGGCTTTCTCGTTGGACACGTCCGCTTCGGGAACGCCGAGTTGCTCGGCAATGATCTTCTTGACGCGGGATTCGATATCGCTCATGACTCCTCCAGGAGTGTTGTCTGAAACAGCCCGGGATTCTAAAGGTTGCAGGATGTCTTCTCTGAGACAGCTCGCACACTGGTTCCGGCCGGGCACATCCGGGGTTGTGGGGTCACGCGCTGCCGCGTGACGCTCAATTCATGAACATGCCGCCGTTCACATGCAGTTCGCTGCCGGTGATGTAGCCGGCCTCGGGCGAAGCCAGGAACGCCACCGCGTGGGCGATGTCGCCGACGCTGCCCAGCCGCCCGAGCGGAATCTGCGCCAGCAGCGCAGTTCGCTGCGCCTCGGGCAACGCGTCGGTCATGTCGGTGGCGATGAAACCCGGCGCCACGCAGTTCACCGTGATGCATCGGCTGCCGAGCTCGCGCGCCAGCGATCGCGTCATGCCGGCCACGCCCGCCTTGGCTGCGGCGTAGTTGGCCTGGCCCGCGTTGCCGCTGGCGCCCACCACCGATGTGATGTTGATGATGCGGCCATAGCGCTGCTTCATCATCGGCCGGATGGCGGCGCGGCTGAGCCGGAAGACGGCCTTCAGATTGGTGTCGATCACCGCGTCCCAGTCATCGTCTTTCATGCGCATCGACAACGTGTCGCGGGTGATGCCGGCGTTGTTTACCAGTACCTGCAAGCCACCGTGCTGCTTGACGATGGCAGCCACGGCCGCATCGATGCCCGCCGCGTCGTTCACGTTCAAACACAGCCCGCTGCAGCCGGGGTGGGCAGCCAAGGCATCGCCGATGGCCTGGGCGCCGGCCTCGGTGGTGGCGGTGCCTATAACCTTGAAGCCGCGCGCGGCCAGCTCAAGCGCAATCGCGCGGCCGATACCACGCGACGCGCCGGTGACCAGCGCCACGGCAGCGCCAGGCAACGCATCTGCACTGGCGCTCATGCCAGCAGACTCCGCGCTTGCGCCATCGAATCGGGGTCGAACACTGTGCCGCTGACGATGTCGGCATCAATGCGCTTGGCCAACCCGGCCAGCACCTTGCCCGGTCCGCATTCGATGACATGGCTCAGCCCGCGCGCGCGAATCGCCTGCACGGTCTCGACCCAGCGCACCGGCCCGAACGCCTGTCGGTACAGCACATCGCGAATCGAGGCGGGGTCGGTCTCGACGCGAACGTCGATGTTGTTCACCACCGGGATCCGGGGCGTGGCCAGCGAGACGCTCGCCAAGCGATCCTTGAGACGCTCGGCCGCCGGACGCATCAGGTCGGAGTGAAACGGTGCCGACACCGTCAGCAGCAACGCCCGCTTGGCGCCTCTGGCCTTCAGTAACTCGCACGCCGCGTCCACACCGGCTTTGCTGCCGGCAATCACGGTCTGCTTCGGGTCATTGAAGTTTGCCGCCGCCACGACTTCACCTCTGGCAGCCGCCGCGTCGGCGCAGCCCTCGATCACCGCCTGCGCGTCGAGGCCGAGGATCGCAGCCATCGCCCCCGCGCCAACCGGCACCGCGTCCTGCATCGCCTGCGCGCGAAAGCGCACCAGCGGCAAGGCATCGGCCAGGCTCAGCACGCCAGCGGCAACCAGCGCGCTGTATTCGCCCAGCGAGTGGCCCGCCACCACAGCGGGCTCGGCACCGGTTTCGGTCAGCCATGCGCGGTAGCAGGCAATGGCAGCGGTCAGCATCACGGGCTGGGTGTTCGTGGTCAGGTCCAGCTGCTCTTTCGGTCCCTCGCGGATCAGACGGGCCACGTCCTCGCCCAGAACGTCCGAGGCTTCGACCAGTGTTTGTTGCACCGCCGCGTTGTCTCCCCAGGCGTCGAGCATGCCGACGGACTGCGAACCCTGTCCCGGAAAAACGAACGCGAATGGCGTCATCAGATGTCTCTGTTTGATTGTTTTGCAGCGACGGAAGGGGTCAGAAATCGAGCAGCACCGCGCCCCAGGTGAAGCCGCCACCCACGCCTTCCAACATCACCGTGTCGCCGGGACGCACCTTGCCGCTGCGCACCGCCACGTCGAGCGCCAGCGGGATCGAGGCGGCAGACGTGTTGCCGTGCTGATCGACTGTGACGACGACCTTGTCCATCGACAACTTCAGGCGCTTGGCCGTGCTTTGCATGATGCGGATGTTGGCCTGGTGCGGCACCAACCAGTCGATGTCGGCCTCGGTCTTGCCGGCCTTGGCCAGCACCGAACGCGCCACGTCTTCGAGCACGCCGACCGCCAGCTTGAAGACGGCCTGGCCGTCCATCTTGAGCAGTGGATTGCCCAGAACTTTGCCACCCGAGACCGTGCCTGGAACGCACAGGATGCCCACGTGGCGGCCATCGGCATGCAGCTCACTGGCCAGGATGCCCGGCGTGTCGCTGGCCTCCAGCACCACCGCGCCGGCGCCGTCACCGAACAGCACGCAGGTGGTGCGGTCGGTGAAATCGAGGATGCGCGAAAACACCTCGGCACCGATGACGAGCGCCTTGCGGGCCGCGCCGGTGCGGATCATCGAATCGGCAATGGTCAGCGCATAGACGAAGCCGGAACACACGGCCTGTACGTCGAATGCCGCACAGCCCTGCACCCCGAGCTTGTGCTGCACGATGCAGGCCGCCGACGGAAACACCATGTCGGGCGTGGACGTGGCGACGATGATCAGGTCGATGTCGGCCGCGCTGCAGCCAGCGGCTTCCAGCGCGTGACGCGCCGCTTCTGCCGCCAGGTCGCTGACGACGACGCCGTCGGCTGCGAAGTGGCGCGCGCGGATGCCGGTGCGCTCGACGATCCATTGGTCCGATGTCTCGACGCCCTGCTCGGCCAGCTGCGCGGCCAGGGCCTGGTTGGTCAACCGATTCGGCGGCAAGTAGCTGCCGGTGCCGGTGATGCGCGTGTAGCTGGGTGACGTTGCGTTCATGCCGTTCTTGCGGTGGGCGAGAAGCTGGAAGCCGGGGCCGCCACTGTATCGCCCCGGTCGATGACCCCGTTGGCGGGTGCCACCGCCGGCATGCCTTGCAGGGTTTCAAGAATCAGGTCGTGGACGCGCGCCAGCAGCCCGTTTCGCGCCGCATCGTAGGCGCGGTTGAGGGCCTGCTCGAACGCGAACGCGTCGGCCGAGCCATGGCTCTTGAACACCAGTCCGCGCAGACCCAGCAAGGCGGCGCCGTTGTAGCGCCGGTGGTCGACGCGTGACTTGAAATGGTTCAGCACCGGCAGCGCCGCCAGCGCAGCCATCTTGGTGAAGACGTTGCGGGTGAATTCCTGCTTGATGATTTTCGACAGCATCGACGCCAATCCCTCGGCCGTCTTCAGCGCCACGTTGCCGACAAAGCCGTCGCACACGACGATGTCGGTGGTGCCCTTGAAAATGTCGTTGCCTTCCACGTTCCCGTGAAAGTTCAGGTGTCCGCTGGCATCCGCCTGACGCAACAGTTCGGCGGCCTGCTTGATGGTTTCGCTGCCCTTGATGGCTTCTTCGCCGATGTTGAGCAAGCCCACGCTGGGGTTCTCACGGCCTTCGACGGCCGCCACCAGGGCGCTGCCCATCACGGCGAATTGAAGCAGGTGCTGGGCCGAGCAATCGACGTTGGCGCCGAGGTCGAGCACCGTGGTGCCGCCTTCGCGTTCGCTGGGCATCACGGCGGCGATGGCCGGCCGGTCGATGCCGTCGATGGTTTTCAGCAGATAGCGTGATACCGCCATCAGCGCGCCGGTGTTGCCGGCCGAGACACAGGCCTGCGCGGCAGACGCGCCGCTGGCGTCGCACCTGACCTGGCTGACCGCCACCCGCATCGACGAGTCTTTCTTGCGTCGCAGCGCGACTTCGATCGAGTCGTCCATCTCGACCACCTCGGTCGCGATGACGAGCGTGCAGCGCGGCCAATCGCGGACGGGTGCCAAAGCCTCGGCCCGACCTACCAGAATCAACTCGGCTTGCGGATGAGCCGCCAGAAAGGCACGGCACGCGGGCAGGGTCGCGGCAGGGCCGTGATCGCCACCCATGCAGTCGACGGCCAGCGTGACGCGGGGCAGCTTGGCAGGAGCGGTCATGCGAGGAGCCGGATCAGCGGGGCCGCCGGTTCATGTGGCCGCAAAGGCGACGCTGCGGTGTGCAGGCGGGGCCCACGGGCGTCGGGCAAACCAGCGTCCCGAACATCGCACGGCGGGCTGCTCAGCAGCAGCAAATCAGGCGTCGGCCTTTGTTTTCAGCACCTTGCGTCCCCGGTAGAAACCGGTGGGGCTGATGTGGTGGCGCAGATGCGACTCACCGGTCGTCGGCTCGATCGCCGTGCCCGGGGTGCTGAGCGCGTAGTGGGCGCGGTGCATGCCGCGCTTTGAAGGCGACTTCTTGTTTTGTTGAACGGCCATGGAATTCTCCTGAGGCGCTCCAACGCCGAAGGGCGTGAAGCGAATGCGAAGCGCGCTTCACCCATGAAGACGCCCGCTGAAAAGCCTGCAATTCTAGCATGTCGCAATCCTGCGGCACCTCGGCGGACTGTGCCGACGCCAGCAGCTCAGTTGACTCGGCCGCCGCCCTTCAGCGCCGCCAGCGCAGCGAACGGATTTTCGCGCTCGCTCAAAACGCTGTCGTCGGGTTGCAACAGCGGTTGCGGGCACACGGCGTGGCGCGGCACCAGCGGCAGGGTCAGCAGCAATTCGTCTTCGAGCAGGCCGATCGCATCGAGCGAACGGCTCAGCGCCAGCACATCGTCTTCGCTGTCGGCGTCAAGCTCGGCCGCTGCTGCCTCGCCGTGCACGAATCGGAAGCTGCGCTGGGCGGCCAACTCGGTCGCAACGGGTTGCAGGCAACGCTGACACACCAGCGCGACGCGCGCCGCTGCCGTCAGGTGCAGCCAGATCTCGGGCGGCCCGGATCGCGCGGATCGCGCCTCGCCTCGCAGTTGCCAGTCGACATCGTCGGCTTGGGCCGCTGGCGCCTCGGGATGCGTCGCGTCGGCCAAGCGCGACAACGCGCTGACCGCACACCGACCTGCCAATGCGCCCGCCTGCTTGGCGAACGCCTCGACGTTCAACTGCGATGGGTCGAAAACACGCTCTGTCATGGGCCGAAAGTGTACGGCCCGCTGTGCGACGGAATGCGCGCCGATGGGACAATCGAACCCATGAACGCACGCCCTTTGCTGATTCTCGGCTCGACCTCGCGCTACCGGCGCGAGCTGCTGGCGCGGCTGCGAATCCCGTTCGATGTGGTCTCGCCCGACGTCGCTGAAACCGCGCTTCCCGGCGAGTCGCCCTCGGTGCTGGCGCGCCGCCTGGCGCTGGCCAAGGCCCACGCGGTGGCGCTGAAGTTTCCTAGCGCGGTGGTGATCGGCTCCGACCAGGTGGCTGACCTCGACGGCACGGCCATCGGCAAGCCCGGCACGCACGCGCGGGCGGTTGAGCAGTTGCGCCAGATGCGGGGCCGCAGTGTGGTGTTTCAAACAGCGGTCGCCGTGGTGCGGGCCGACACCGGTTTCACAGGCTCGGCACTGGTGCCGGTCACGGTGCGCTTTCGGCAACTGAGCGATGCGCAGATCGAGCACTACCTGCTCGCCGAGCAGCCGTACGACTGCGCAGGGAGCGCCAAGGCCGAGGCCCTGGGCATCGCGCTGCTCGATGCCATCGACTCGTCCGACCCGACCGCCTTGGTCGGCCTGCCGCTGATCCAGACCTGCGCCTTGCTGCGGCAGGCCGGCATCGACCCATTGGCGCCATGAAGGTCGTCGCGGGCAAGTTGTTTCTGGTGCCGAACACGCTGGACTTCGGTATCGCGGGCCTGGACCCGCTGCCCGACCTGCAACAGGTGTTGCCGCTGGAGGTGATCCGCACAGCGGCCCGGCTCACGCATTGGGTGGCCGAGAACGCCAAGACCACGCGCGCGTTTCTGAATAGAGTGGATGCGGTGGTGCCGCTGCTGAACCCATTGCAGTCGCTGCAGATCGTCGAGTTGCCACGGCCTCGAAAGGGTGCGCCCACAGCAGCGCAGACCCCGCTGGACGCCCTGCTCGCGCCCGCGCTGCAAGGCCACGACATCGGGCTGATTTCGGAGGCCGGCTTGCCGGCGGTGGCCGACCCCGGCGCGGCGCTGGTCGAAGCGGCGCATCGCCTGGCCGTCGACGTGGTGCCGCTGTCGGGGCCGAGTTCGCTGCTGATGGCGTTGTCGGCCAGTGGATTGAACGGCCAGAGCTTTGCGTTCGTCGGCTATCTGCCGGTGGAATCAGCAGCGCGCGATGCGCGCATTCGCGAACTGGAGGCACTGTCTAGGCGTTCGCAACAGACCCAGCTGGCCATCGAAACGCCGTACCGCAACCCCGCCTTGATGACCGCGCTGCTCGTCAGCCTGGCGCCATCGACCCGGCTCAGCGTCAGCTGCGGACTGAGCCTGCCGGGCGGCTGGATTCGAACCGCCAGCGTGGCCGGCTGGAAACTGAATCCGCGTCCGCTGCCCACCGACATTCCAGCGGTCTTCGCGTGGCTGGCCGGCTGATCAGAACGCCGGCCCGACTACCACTCAGACGTTCTCGGGCGCCTTGGCGCCGAACAGCGCCGCCACCCGACGTTTCGGCTTGATGTTCGGCGACATCCCGCGAGGGGTTGCGCCGACTGCGGGTGCCTTGTTGTCCCAACTCGGCTCCGCGGTGGCGCTGGCTTCGTAGGGCTTGTCGAAGAACGGGTCACCGGGCGGCTTGGGAGGCAGCGGGCGACTTGGGCTGCGCGCGACGTACGGTGACTGTGCGGTGCGGCTCTCGCGCGCGTCGACCGGCGCTTCGCTTTCGCTCTCATCGCGGCGTGGGCGCTCGGTGCGCGCTTCGCGCCGAGGCGGCGTGTCGTCGAACTCCAGCGGGTCCAGATCGATCTTTTTCTTGATCAGCTTTTCGATGTCGGACACCAGCCGGGTGTCGTCACGCGTCACCAGCGTCACCGCAAGCCCCGACGCACCGGCGCGCCCGGTGCGACCGATGCGGTGCACGTAGTCCTCGGCATTGAACGGCACGTCGAAATTGAACACCACCGGCAGGTCGACGATGTCGAGTCCGCGGGCGGCCACATCGGTGGCCACCATCACGTCGACGTCGCCGCGTTTGAAGGCGTCGAGTGCCTTCAAGCGTTCGTCTTGCGACTTGTCGCCGTGCAACGCGGTGGTGCGCAAACCATCGCGTTCGAAAGAACGGGCCAGGCGCGCGCAACCGAGCTTCGAGTTGACAAAGATCAGCGCCTGCGTGATGCCTCGGTCTTTCAGCACCTTCAGCACCGCAGCGCGTTTGTCGTCGGTGCCCACGCTGTAGAAGCGCTGCTCCACGTTGGTGGCCGTCGCATTCGGCCGCGCCACCTCGACCAACAACGGGTCTTGCAGATAGCTCTCGGCCAGCCGCTTGATCTCATTCGAGAAGGTGGCAGAAAACAGCAGCGTCTGCCGCTGTTTGGGCAGGTAGCTGAGGATGCGCTGCAGATCGGGCAGGAAGCCGATGTCGAGCATGCGGTCGGCCTCGTCGAGCACCACGTATTCGACCTGGCTCAGGTTGCAGTTCTTGGCCTCGATGTGGTCGAGCAAGCGGCCCGGCGTGGCGATCAACACCTCGACGCCGGCCTTCAACTCGGCGGTTTGCGGCTTCATGTCAATACCGCCGAACACCACCGTGGCGCGCAGCTTGGTGTGCTTGGAATACGCCTTCACGTTGTTCGCCACCTGGTCGGCCAGCTCGCGCGTAGGCGCCAGCACCAGGGCGCGCACCGGATGGCGGGCGGGTGACATGCTGGAGTTCTCGTGCTTCAGCATTTTTTGCAGCAGCGGCAGCGAGAACGCGGCGGTCTTGCCGGTGCCGGTCTGCGCCGCGCCCATCACATCGCGCCCGGCCAGCACGATGGGGATCGCCTTGGCCTGGATCGGCGTCATCGTCATGTAGCCGGAGTCGGCCACCGCGCGCAGCAGCTTGTCGTCGAGTGCCAGGGTGTCGAATCGTGCCGGCGCAGGCGCTGCAGCAAGGGCGTCCTCGGTGGGGTAGTTGCTGGCGGCGTCGCTTGTGGCGTCGGCTTGGAGTGTTTCGGTCATCTCCCGATTATCGCCGTTCGCTGGCGCAAGGGCATTGGCTCTGGGGAGCGACGACTAGAATCCGCCCCGTTCGCCGCCTCGGCGCCGGCCCACTCACCGCTTGCTCGCACCCATCCTTCTTTCGACCGCAGGCGCAGGCGCGTCGCGGTTAGACTCCAGCGTTCAACGATTGAACACATCGCGTCAACCGCCCTCCCCGTGTTGCCCAAAACGCCCCCCGACCACCCTGCCCAACTGGAGCTGATGCGCCTGCTGGAGCAGCACCCCGAATACTCGCAGCGCGAGCTGGCCAGTAATTTGGGCGTGAGTTTGGGCAAGACACACTACTTGCTGAAGGCCTTGCTGGAAAAGGGCTGGGTGAAGGCGCAGAACTTCAAGCGCAGCAGCCACAAGATGGGCTACTTGTATGTGCTGACGCCGCGCGGCGTGGGGCAACGCCTGCAGCTGACGCGCAGCTTCCTGGCCCGCAAAGAGCAGGACTTTGAATTGCTTCACGCCGAGATCGCTGCCTTGCGCAAAGAGCTTGCGGCGCCACCCCACACACGGACCTGAACCATGGCTCTGCACGTTCTTCCGATCATCATGGCCGGTGGCAGCGGCACCCGCCTGTGGCCGCTCAGCCGGGCGCTGTACCCGAAGCAGTTCCTTGCGCTGTCGGGCGATCAAACCCTGTTCCAGCAAGCCACGCAGCGGCTGATGGCGCTGGCCAGCGACGACGTTCACGTGGCGCCGCCCTGCATCGTCGGCAATGAAGAACACCGCTTCATGGTGCTCGATCAGTTGCGCGAGCTCGGCATCGAACCGGGCGCGGTGCTGCTGGAGCCCAGCGGGCGCAACACCGCGCCGGCGTTGACGCTGGCGGCTCTGTTCGCGCAGCAAGCGTCGATCAATGAGGACGCCGACCCGATCCTGATCGTCACCCCGGCCGACCAGACCGTGATGCAGCCCGAGGCCTTCAAGCTCGCGCTGCGACAGGCGGTGGCGGCTGCGGCCGACGGCAGCATCGTCACGCTGGGCATCGTGCCGGACCGGCCCGAGACCGGCTTCGGCTACATCCGCGCCACCGGCGACGGCAGCGTCAAAGCGGTGGCGGCGTTCGTCGAGAAGCCCAACCTCGAGGTGGCGAAACGTTACCTCGTTGAGGGCGGCTACTTCTGGAACAGCGGCATGTTCGTGCTGCGCGCCAGCACCTGGCTGAAGGCCCTGCAACAGCACCGACCCGACATCGACACCGCCACCCGCGCCGCCTGGGACGAGCGCAGCACCGACGCCGGTTTCATCCGCCCCGGCAAGGCGGCGTTCAACGCCATCCCCAGCGAGAGCATCGACTACGCGGTGATGGAACCCGCCACCGCAGCTGCTGCGGTGATGGAGCCCGCCACCGCTGCGGCGGCCGGCCACGCCGGCAGCATCAGCATGGTTCCGCTGGACGCCGGCTGGAGCGACCTGGGCGCGTGGGACGCCGTCTGGCAGGTCAGTGCGCAAGATGCGAACGGCAACGCGCGCTGCGGCGACGTGCTGATCGAGAACAGCACCGGCACCCTGGTGCATGCGACCAGTCGGCTGGTCAGCGCCATCGGGCTTGACAACATCGTGATCGTGGAAACGCCCGATGCGGTGCTTGTGGCCGACCGCGCGCAAACGCAGGACGTGAAGCTGATCGTCAACGCCTTGCAAAAGGCCAAGCGCAGCGAAGGCAGCCTGCACCGCCAGGTGCATCGGCCCTGGGGCTGGTACGACAGCATCGACCACGGGGCGCGCTTTCAGGTCAAACGCATCATGGTCAAACCCGGGGCCAGCCTGAGCCTGCAAATGCACCACCACCGCGCCGAGCACTGGATCGTGGTGTCGGGCACGGCCGAGGTGACCAACGGCGACACGGTGAGCCTGCTGACCGAAAACCAAAGCACCTACATCCCGCTGGGCACCACGCACCGGCTGCGCAACCCGGGCACGATTCCGTTAGAGATCATCGAAATGCAGTCGGGCTCGTACCTGGGCGAAGACGACATCGTGCGGTTCGACGACACGTATGGACGCCAATAGCCAAGCCAAGATCTTCGTCACCGGCCACCGTGGCATGGTCGGCAGCGCCATCGTGCGCCGGCTGCGCGCGGCCGGCCACGCCAA
>JANNBZ010000076.1:0-6392 GCA_031386065.1 Burkholderiales bacterium | reverse complement strand
CGGGCGAAGTGCGCATTCAACAGCGCGCCATCGGCGTCAACTTCATCGACGTGTACCTGCGGCGCGGCTGGATGCCGTCGATGCTGCCGGTCTCGTCCCGCCTGCCCGGCGTGCTGGGCATGGAGGCCGCCGGCAGCGTGATCGATGAGGGTGCGGGCGTCAGCGGTTTCCTGCCCGGCGACCGCGTGGCCTACCTCGGCCCGCAACCCGGCGCGTACTGCGAGGTGCGCTGCGTCAGCGCCGACTGGCTGCTGCGCCTGCCGCCCGAGGTGGAAGCCGACACCGCCGCCGCATTGCTGTTGAAGGGCATCACCGCCGACTTCCTGTTGCGCGACCTGGGCCACGTCGGCCCCGGCACGCGGCTGCTGGTGCACGCGGCGGCCGGCGGTGTGGGCCTGCTGGTGTGCGCCTGGGCGCAGCGGCTCGGCGCCACCGTGCTGGGCACCGTTTCAAGCGACGCGAAGGCGCGCATCGCGCGCGAGCACGGCTGCGAGCACGTGATCGTCACCCGCGTCTACCGCTTCGCCGACGCGGTGCAGCGCGCCTGCGGCGGTGCCGACGTGGTGATCGACGGCCTGGGCGACGCCGCGCGCGACGAAAACCTGGCCGCCCTGGCGCGGCGCGGCCACTGGATCAGCCTGGGCCAAGCCAGCGGCCCGCTGGCCCCGCTGCCGCCCGACGCGCTGGTGGCCTAGTCGCTCAGCTTCTCGCGCCCGGTGGTGTTCGACTACGTGGCCGACAACCCGCAACTGGCCGCACGCGCACAGCGCGTGTGGGCCGCGCTGGCCGACGGCACGCTGAAGCCGCCGCTGATTGAGCGACATGCGCTGGCCGCCGCCGCGCAAGCCCACGCGCGGCTCGAATCGCGCGCCACCAGCGGCGCGCTGATCCTGATTGCGTGATCAATGCCGACTCCGTACCGACGCTCACCCTCCGTTCGCACTGATGGCCCGGTTGTCCTGAGGTATCGAAGGAAGGGCTGCGTGGGTCGCTGGTTGGGATGAGCGCGAATTCGCGCCACGCACCACACACCGAGGAGACCGAGATGATTGTCGGAATGAACCACTTCACCGTCATCGCCGAAGACGAAGCCGCCACGTTGGCCTTCTACGTCGACCTGCTCGGCCTCAGCGTCGGCCCGCGCCCCGACCTGGGCTTTCCTGGCGCATGGTTGTATGCCGGCGGCCCGCAGGCTGTGCTGCACATGTACTTCGGCCGCCCGATGCCCACACAGCGCGCCGGCGTCATCGACCACATGGCCTTCAGCGCCACGGACCTGCGCGCCGTGAAGGCACGCTTCGATGCGCGAGGGGTGAAGTACGACCTGCGCCAGCAAGTCGGCGCGGGGACATGGCAGTTGTTCTGCTTAGACCCGAACGGGGCGAAGGTGGAGCTGGATTTCGATGCGACGGAGAGTTTGTAGGGCGGGGGAGCGGGCGGCACGGCCCAATTTTTTGGGACCCAGTACCACACTGAACGCAGACAGCCAAGTCGTTGACGTGCTGGGAAACTAATGCCACCCGATCAGCCTCAACGTCCGACCCTAGTTCGGTACGTCAGCGGACGGGTGTCAAGCTATCAAGATAAGAACGTGACTCGAACTGAGCAGCTATGCTCCGAGGCTAAAAAGGGTCGGCAATGCGAGAAGGAGCGCTCTTGGGCCACCGACGTATTTCATTAACCCGCAGCTTGTGGTTCGGTGATGACGACAGAGAAGAGGAGACTCACGTGGCAGCAGCTAAGAAGAAAGCCTCAGTAGCAAAGAACAGAGCAAAGTTGACGCAGGGAGCCACGCGGACACGTACGGCACGACCCTATCCGGCGTCATCATTTCAGGACGCTCTCGACCTTGCCAACGCGATCATGACGCACGCTGCCGGCGAACGCGTGCGTCGACTCACGTTGCTAGAGAAGATGGGCAAGTCCGCTACAAGTAGCGCGACGAAGACGATGATCACCAACTCAGGAAAATATGGGATCACGACTGGCTCGTACGCTGCGGACTTCATCGAGCTAACGCCCACGGGCGCAATCGCGGCCAATCCGGCTAAGCCAGATCGAGAACGACGGAAGGCCGCATTCGACTTAGCGATAGACGGAGTCGTTCCGTTCAAGCTGCTCTATGACCACTACCGAGGCAAGCGTCTTCCCGAGCGGGAGATCATTAAAGACATGTTGCGTGACTCGGGTACCGATGTTCCTGATCTTGACGAGTGCGTCGACACGTTCATAGTGAACGTCAAGTTCCTTGCGCTACTTCGAACCATTGGTGGAGCAGAGACACTTGTTTCGGTCGACCAGTTGTTGGAAGAACTTCCCAACGCAGACGGTTCGGCGACTCCGCATCGGGCGCCGGTGGTGCAGCCCGCACCGTCAATCGTTAAAAAGGTCGGAGGCGAATCCACGAGCGCGCCGGACTGGCAAAAAATCTGTTTTTACATTACTCCGATCGGAGCGGATGACAGCTTGGAACGCAGGCATGCAGATCTCTTTATGTCTTCGCTTGTACAGCCCGCTCTTGAAGAACTGGGTTTGACTGTTGTGCGAGCCGATCAGATCGGGGATGCGGGGATGATTACAACGCAGGTTCTGGAGTACATCAAGAAGTCGAAACTTGCGATTGCTGACCTCTCTTACCTCAACCCCAATGTATTCTATGAGGTGGCACTTCGCCATGCTCTTCGACTGCCGGTGGTGCAGCTCATTAGGAAGGCGGATCGACTTCCATTCGACGTGAATCAATCGCGCACGCTGGTTTTCGATACGAGCGACATTTACAGTCTCGTGCCAAAACTGCAAACGTACCGAGCGGAGATTGCAAACCAAGCTCGAAAAGCGATAGAAGACCCAGAGAGCGTTGGTAACCCCGTCAGTGTGTTCTACCCGGATTTCTACAAATAGTCCCTGTGCTACTCGGAGAACCGGCGCATTGAGGTACCCGAAGTCATGCAAGTCATGCAAGGGCCGAGTCACGAGGTCCGAGTCATGGGAAGTCTCGCCTCTTGCCTAAAAACAGACCGCCGACTACGTCTTCCTTGCCATTGCGCGACACCGATAGCTCCAACTCCTTGGTCAGCGCGCTGCGCAATGCCGTAGGTTTCGCCTTGGTTTGAATTGGGCAGCAAAACGATGGTCACTGTGCTGATGCTAGGCCTCTTCACTTACCCGCTCTGGGGGCTTGCGCTCCTGTCTGTGTTCTGCCGAAGGCTGGGCTCCCATGGCTCGATGACGCGGCGTCTCGCGGTTCCCTTGTCGTCGCCGGTCTTGCCATGACGCTGTTCACTCCGGTCACCTGTGGTGCCGAGAGATTTGCACTTTTCGCGCCCTGGCCGATGGCGCTTTTCGAACCCAAGCATTCGGCCTTCCTGTGCGAACTCGCCGCCTGTGTCTTCGTCATTGCCTTTGTCATCAATCTCTTGAGCGGTAGCGCGTCACCGAAGACATCGCCGCCCCGCAGGCGTGGCGCAAGTTAAGGCGGGACGCGTGACGCGGCCTTGCTTCTTGCTCGCAATGCACCTCCGCACACCGCAGCGTGCTTGCCTGACCCCCGCTCGCGCCGAACGACTACGCCTTGAACGGGTTGAGCAGCGGCACGCCGAAGGCCTTGAAGTCGCCCACATTCCGAGTGACCACGGTGAAGCCGTGCACGGCGGCTGTCGCCGCAATCATGGCGTCTTCGTAGACGGTGTCTGACTTGCGGTGCATGAGTCTTGCCCATGTTCGAAAAGTCAGCGCGTCCATCGGAATCACGTTGTACGCAGCGGTCACGAGTTCCAGCCAGGCCTCGATCTCAGCCGCCTTCGCAGGGTCTTGCTCGCGAGTCAGTTCAATGCCGGCCTGGATCTCGCCGATGGTCACTGCCGACAGATGCAGTTGGGCGTCGTCCGCAGCGCGAAGCCAGGCAAGCACCGCTCCGTGGGGCCTCGGCTTGCGCAGCTCCGAGACCACGTTGGTGTCCAGCAGATACATGCTGGCTTACCTTGCCGGCGAGGGTGGTCGGCGGCGGGCAGCACCTCGTGCGGGCACCACCAGGCCGGTACGGCCTTCCTCTGCGAGCAGCAGTTGCTTCAACGATGGGCGGGCGGCAGCCTTCAATCGGCGCCACTCGTCCACCGGGACAAGCACCGCTGCCTCCGAGCCGCGTTTGCTGACCATCTGCGGCCCTTCGACGAGGCACGTCTCCAGAAACTCGCTGAACCTTGCCTTGGCATCCTGAATCGGCCATGTGCGCATGATGTTGCCTTTGCTGACTAGTGTTCTGACCAGCTTAGCATCGGCGTCCAAGCGTTCAGCCATTGGCCTGCATCTTCGGCGTGAGCGAGGGCGACTTCAGCGCCGTCCTGCCGCCGAGGCCTTGCGCGCACGGGTGAGGTTCGCGTGCTTGTGACCCCGCGCTGGTGAACGACAAGGGGCTCGCTTCGCTCGATGTCGAGGCGAACCAAACCTTCAATTTCTCCGGTGTGGCATCCTGCACGCATCCACTACTTCTCACCTTTGGGGAGTTCCAAATGACCACACCAGTTCACGAGCTAGAAGCAGAGGTTCTCAGACTCGCGGCACCTGATCGCGCCAGGATCTTGGAGCGCTTGATCGAGAGTTTTGATCGCGATACGAAAGTCGGTGAAGCGTGGCTGGATGAAGCGCTGCGTCGGGAAGAAGAAGTTGTCTCCGGCAAAGTTGCAATGGTTCCTGGTCGTGAAGCTGTAGCCCGTATTCGCGCACAGCTCAAGTGAGCTACGAGCTCCACCCTGAAGCCGAAGCCGAGTTGACCAGCGCCACGCTGTACTACGCCAAGGAAGCCAGCAGAAGCATCGCGCTGTCATTTCTTGCCGAGTTCGAGAGGGCCGCCGAGCTGGTTGAAGAAAATCAGCAGTTGGGCACAAGGTCCAAAGGCGGACTTCGCGTGTACCCCGTCCAACGCTTTCAGTATTCCATCGTCTATCGCGAGTCGACAGGCGGCCCGTATTTCTATGCCGTATCGCATCAAATGCAGGAGCCAGGCTACTGGCTGGGCCGTGTCTAGTTCTTCGTTGCAGGGCGTCCGAGTGGATTGATTGCGTTGTCAAAAACCGCTGGCAAGATCTGGCCTCTCAGCTCCGTGCACAAAACAAAATGCGCCACCCCACCTCCCGTCGCACTTTTTTGGCAGTGCTTGCGTTTGTCGCCACCGGCATCGCCTTCGCAGACGACGCGAAAGGCATCTTCGGGTTCGTTGGCAAGGTCGATTCAGACGGCTTTTTCGACCCGACGCTGAAGTCTGTTTTCGTGCAGAGCGTGCAACCGGGTTTGCCGGCTGCGCGCGCGGGCATCGTGGTGGGCGACAGCATCATCGAAGTCGACGGCACCAAGGTGGCGGGCGCGAAAGCATCTGCCATGTCCGACCGGATGAAGAAGAAGCCCGGCCAGCAGGCGGTTCTGAAGTTGCTGCGGGTCAACGGTGAAACCTACGTGGTCACGCTGACGGCCGAGGCGAAGAACTGAGCTGAGTCTCGCTGCGCCGAAGTTGCTTGCCAACTTGTTGGGGGTGGCACCAGTGGGAACTGCTGACGGCCTGCTGCGCGCGGCCTTCAAAATGACATCGCTCCAAGCGACGGCTTCACAAATAATGCGTTGTATGAACCCACTGCTGCGCTCCCTTTTCGCCCTTGTCGTGCTGACCGCATTGGCAACACCCCACGCCCAAGCGCAACGCGAATTCCGTCCGGTGGACGAAGCGGTGACGCAGCCCGACTTCTTCAGCTTCAGGGCGCAATTGCTGTCGACGCTGGCCCGGCGCGACACGCCGGCCTTGCTTGAGGTGGTGGACAAGAACATCAAGAACTCGTTCGGCGGCAACGACGGAATCGACGGCTTCAAGAAGACCTGGGCGCTGCACAAACGCGACAGCCGGCTGTGGGAAGTTCTGGCCACGGTGCTGGCGCTGGGCGGGTCTTTCAGCGGCGACAGCGCGTTCAACGCGCCCTACGTTTTCAGCCGCTGGCCAGCCGATGTCGATTCGTTCGCCAACGTGGCCGTGGTCGGGTCCGAGGTGCGCGTCAGGGCGTCTGCCAGCCGCAGCGCAGAGTCGGTCGGCACGCTCAGCTTTGCCATCGTCGAACGGGCCGCGCCGAATGCCGCCGGCAGCGCCTGGGTGGCGGTGCGCCTGCCCGGCGGCCGGGCTGGCTTTGTCGACAAGCGCTTCGTGCGTGGCCCGGTCGACTACCGCGCCATCTTCACGAAGGCAGACGGCAAGTGGATGCTGAGCGCGTTGGTCGCTGGCGACTGACGGGCTCAGGCGGGTCGGAACGCCGGGCCCGTGGACGGGTTTGCAACGCCGGCTATCCGCCGCTAGACGCCACCATCCTCGGCATCGCATCGGCCTGCGAATCAACCGACTTTTCTGCCACCTGCAA
>JANNBZ010000066.1:0-2282 GCA_031386065.1 Burkholderiales bacterium | reverse complement strand
GCCAGGCAAGCTGGCACATCGGCCGCGACGCTGCGTCGCCCGAACACGGGGCAGCGCGTGCGCCAGTCGTCCCACCGCGCTCCCCCCAGCTGCGCCCCCGTCGAATCACGAGGGGGACTCCACGCTGCCCTTGCACCCGCGCTGCTGCGCGGCGCTCTCGGTTTCGCACGGCGACCGACGAATGCGGGGCAGACATCAGCTCAACACCGCACCCGACGCCGAGAGATCAACAGCCATCGAACTCAAGTTCACGGCTCCCTCGGAAATTAGGGCAGCGCTTTGAAACTCAGAAGGAGAACGCGATGGGTGGACATCACAGCATGACAGCGATCACGCGGAAGACGCTGCAGGCCGAGGCGTTGAGCCGTGCGTTACACGGGCAGAGCACATCGAACCTCGACGAGATCTTCAACGGGTTCAAGGCGATGGGCATCGCGCAAGTCGACATCCTGCCGCGCGAAAACATCTTCACCTTCTGGGCCTGGAAGGCGCTCGGGCGGCAGGTGCGCAAGGGCGAACACGGGGTGCGGGTGACGACCTGGATCGAGAGCCGCAGGCAGCTCCGATCCGACCCGAACGACCAGCAATCGAACGCGGCCAGCGCGGCTTCGCAGGCGAACACACGGTCGCGGTTTTCACGGCCCGTTACGGTATTTCACATCAGCCAGACCGAGCCGGTATCTGGCGTGCCGCCGTGACGGCGACGTCGGATCAAAGCGTCTCGAAATCAATTCACATCGATGGGGAACATCATGGAACACACGAAGGAACTGTTGTTGATCCACCTCTCTGACCTGGTGCCGTCGCACCACAACGTGCGCCGGCATTCGACCACCCAGGTCGAGGAACTCGCGGCGCTGATCGACGCGCAAGGCTTGTTGCACAACCTGGTCGTCACCGAGCAGGTGGTCGGCGTTGGCAAGAGCCGCACGGTCCGGTTCGCGGTCGCCGCCGGTGAGCGACGCCGGCGCGCGATGGTGCTGCTGCAGCAGCGCGGCCGACTGCCGAAATCACACGAAGTCCTGTGCGAGCTGGTGCCGCCCGAGCGCGCGCTGGAGATCAGCATCGCCGAGAACAGCGCTCGCGAGGCGATGCACCCGGCCGACGAGTTCGAGGCTTTCAAGGGCTTGATCGCCGATGGCAAAGGCGTCGAAGATGTGGCGGCACGCTTTGGCGTGTCCGTACTGACGGTGCAGCGGCGCCTGAAGCTGGCGTCGGTGTCGCCGAAGCTGCTGGCGTTGTATCGGGGGGAGGGCATCAACCTCGACCAGTTGATGGCGCTCACGTTGACCGACGACCATGCCGCGCAGGAACGCACGTGGTTCGAGTCGAAGTCCTGGGATCGTGCACCGACAGCGCTGCGGCGTGCGCTCACCACGGGGGAGATCGAGGCCGCCGGTAATGCGCTGGTGCGCTTCGTCGGTATCGAGGCCTATGAAGCGGCTGGTGGTGTCGTGCGCCGCGACTTGTTTGACGACGAGCAGAGCCGCTTTCTGTCGGACGCTGTGCTGGTGCAACGGTTGGCGACCGAGAAGCTTCAGACGCTGGCGGAGGCGTTGCGACAACAAGGTTGGGCCTGGGTCGAATCGCGTGTCGAGCTGGATTCGCACGGGCTGCGGCAATTCACGCCGTGCGAGCATGGGCTGCGCGAGCCGACACCGCAGGAGCAGGCGGAACTGGCCGAGCTGTCTCGGCGCAGTGATGAACTCGACCGGCAATCGCAGGCACCCGAAGCGGCGCCCGAGTGGTCGGCCGACGAGGCCGAGTGCATCGACCTCGAAGAGCAGGACATCGCGGCGCGTCGCAAGGCGATCCACGAAGGCATGAAAGCCTGGACACCCGAGGCGAAGGCACACGCGGGCGTGATCGTCACGGTCGGCCGCGAGGGCGATGCGGAGGTGATCCGGGGGCTTGTGCGCGACGCGGATCGGAAGGCCTTGGTGTCGTCACAGAAGGCGGCGGGCAAGGCAACGCAACGCGCCCATCACGAATCGCACGATGACGGCGTTTCGGTCCCCGTCGCCATTGAACGCAAAGCGGCCGGTTGCAGCGACAGCCTCATGCGCCGACTGTCTGCCCATCGCGCGGTGGCGTTGCAGGTCATGCTGGTTCGGAACGCGCCGGTGGCGCTCGCGGCGCTCGCGCATGTCTTCGTGCAGCGGGTCTTTGAGGACGGGTATCGGCGCACCGGGTCGGCGTTGCAGATCACTCCCCAGCTGTCGGCGCACGCGCTGCAAGCGGTCGCCGACGACCTGAAGCAGAGCCCGGCCTGGGCGGCGTTG
>JANNBZ010000064.1:0-10537 GCA_031386065.1 Burkholderiales bacterium | reverse complement strand
GTCCTGAGTCAGGCTGGAGGGCGGACTTCGAGCGCCACGCAGACCCGGCCCGCGTCGATCCTGACGGGGAAGCTGCGAATCGCCTCGGTGGCGGGATCGCCGGTCGGCTGGCCGGTGCGCACGTCGAAGCGGCCCTGGTGGAACGGGCACTCGATCTCGTGGCCCAGCAGAAAGCCCTCGCACAGCCGCGCCTGGCCGTGGCTGCAGATGTTGTCGGTGGCGAAGACCTCGCCGTCGACGCGGTACAGCGCAATGTCGTGTGCGCCCAGCTTGACCCCGATCACTTCGTCTGGCGGGATGTCGTCGAGCGCCGCAACGTCAAGCCATTCAACAGCGTTCATGGTCGGCCTCAGATCGGATAGATGATGGAATTCGGGACCATTTCGCTGTCGTACACGCACAGGCGCGACTCGAACTTCAGGCCCTGCGGCGTGTGCAGCACGGTGTCGATGTAGCGGCCCGCATTGAACACCGTGGTCAGCTCCGACAGCTTGGTGCGAAACACCGCGTAATTCGCCTCGGCGTGAATCCGCTCGCCGTCGACCTGCCGCACCCGCGGCGCACCGACCACGTGGCGCTGGTAATACGGGTCGTGGAACAGCGTCTCGCGGATGCCGTAGACGCGGTCTTTCAGCATGCCCTTGCTCTCGAACGACAGCGTCGCCAGCGGGAAACCGCGCTCGTGGTTCTCGCGCGGCTGCAGGCGGTAGCTGCAGTCGTCGGTGAAGAACTCGGGCCACAGGTCCCAGTCGCCCGAATCGACGGCGGCGGCGTAGTCGGCGTAGAGCTGGGTCAGCGCGACGTAGGTTGAAGGGTCGAGGTTCACGCTTCCATCACCTCGCGCCAGTAGCGGTACATGCCGCGGATCAGCGTTTCGGTCACCATGTGGTCGGTGTTTTCCACCTCGCGCCCGCCCAGTTCAACCAGCATGCGGTGCTGCGGCTTCTGCTCGAAACCGCGCTGCGAGAACTCGATGACTTCGCCGTCGTCGGCCGACACGAAACCCGCCGGCCCGAACAGGTTGGCCTGGCGCAGCCGGCGCTGTGTCATCTCGGCGCTGTCGTCGGCAAAGCCGAAATGCGTCCACACGAAATCGAAGGCGCCGTGGCCGTCGGGCAGGATTTGCCGCGTCGACACGCTGTTGACCTGCTGCTGCAGGATGACGCTCGGGAACAGCGTGGTCATCACCGCCGTCGGGCCGCCCCACCAGGCCTCGGGCACGATGTCGAGGAAGCGCGGATCGTGCAGTTGCATGCCCGCCTTGAAGCTGGACACCTGCGTCACGTCGGCGGCCTGGCCGGTCTGCCCTCGGGTGGAAATCATGGCCGCGTGGCGGTGGTGCGCGTCCATCACCAACGCCGACTGGTTGTCGGCCCGCCACAGACCGAAGGTGACGAACCAGGTGTGCAGCAGGCCGGGGTGGTACGGGTCCTTGATGTTCTCTTGCATCAGCTTCCAGTTGCCCGGAATGCGCTGCCGGTTGTAGCCCAGGATGGTCAGCGCGCGGCCGTTGAACAGGCGGTCGAAGTAAGCCAGCACCGCCGGGCCCATGAAGTCTTCGAGCGACTCCACTTCAGCGTCGAACGACGCGAACACCACGCCGCCGCGGGTGGCGACCTTCAGCTTCGTCAGGCCGTGCTCGGCGGTGTTGAAGTCGGCCGGCATGCCGCCGACCACGCGGCCGTTCTGCTTCACCCCACGGCGGAACGGCACGCCTTGCAGGTCGCCGTTCAGCTTGTAGCTCCACTGGTGGTAGGGGCAGACGAATTCGCTGCGATTGCCGTGGCGTTCGCGGCAGAACTGCATGCCGCGGTGCGCGCAGACGTTCTCGACCACGTTGATGCCGCCCTGCGCATCGCGCACCATCACCACCGAACGCTCGCCGACCGCCGTGCGCTTGAAATCGCCCGCGTTCGGCACCTCGGCCTCCAGCCCCACATAGCACCAGTGCTTGCGGTAGAAAAAGCGCTCCAGCTCCTTGCGGTGCAGCGCCTCGTCGGTGTATGCAGCGAACGGGATGCGGCTGGTGCCGCTTTCCCATTGCAGCGGTGGGCTGCTCATCGGGGTTTCCAATCCAGGCTCAGTCTGCCGTTGCAAGCAAAGCTGCCAGCGCGTCGGGCAGTTCCATCATCAGGCCGTGGCTACCGCTCATCGTGTGGCAGGGCCAGCCGGACGCAGCGGCCTTTGCCGCGAAGTGGCGGAACGGGCTCGGGTTCCAGCCATCGGCCAGGATGTAGGTCTTCGGCAGCGACGCGCCGGCACCGCTGAGCAGCACCGGTGCCGTGAAGGTGGCCAGCGGCTGGGCGTTGCAGCGGCGCCGCATCCACTCGGCAATGGCGGGCGGCGCACCGAACAGCTCACCGGGCAGGGCCGGGATCATCATCGAGTGGTCTTGCGCGGAGCCGCCGTAGAACGCGTTCAGGAACACGTCGGCCACCTCGGGCGGCAGCGCCTTGCGGATGCAGTCGATCAGTGAGTCGAGGTGCTCGGGCACGAAGGCGTCGAGGTACACCAGTCGGCGAATCTTCTGCGGAATGCGGTCGGCCACCCCGGTGATCACCATGCCGCCGTACGAGTGGCCGACCAGAACGGCGTCGTCCAGTTCCTCGGCTTCGAAGACGCCGAGCACGTCACGCACGTGGGTCTCCAGCGTGATGCCCTGGTGGGCCAGATGCAGCCGCTGGCCGTTGCCGGTCAGCGTGGGGACATGCACCGTGTGACCCTGCGCGCGCAAGGCCTTGGCCGTGTCTCGGTAGCACCAGCCGCCGTGCCAAGCGCCATGAATGAGTACGAAGGTCGCCATTTTTTGTCTCCACGGTTCAGGTTTGGTCAGCACACCCACCCGGCGATTGACCGGCCGGTCACAGCCGAACACGAGCAGGCTCGACTCCCCCGATGGTCCATGCTGGCGGATCATCAGCCAATAGAATTGCATGAATACACAACATTACCGTTGTGAATGGGGCAGATGCGTGGACCTGCGAGACATCGACCTCAATCTGCTGGTCGTCTTCAACCAGTTGCTGGTCGAGCGGCGGGTTTCCAAGGTGGCTGAAAGGCTCGGGCTGTCGCAGCCGGCGGTCAGCAATGCGCTGGCGCGATTGCGCAAACTGCTGGGCGACGAACTGTTCCTGCGCACGCCGAGCGGCATGCAGCCCACACCCTTCGCCGACGAGCTGGCCGAGCCGGTGGCCTACGCGCTGGGCATGATCCACGGCGCGCTGAATCAGCGCAGTTCGTTCGACGCGGCGACCAGCGCGCGATCTTTCACCATCGGCATGACCGACATCGGCGAGATCTATTTTTTGCCGAGCCTGATGGTCGAGCTGGCGCGCGTGGCACCCAGCGTGTCGGTCAGCACCGTGCGCAACGCGGCGGTCAACCTGAGGGACGAGATGGAGGCCGGCCACGTCGACCTGGCGCTGGGCCTGCTGCCGCAACTGAAGGGCGGATTCTTCCAGCGCAGGCTGTTCAGGCAGCGCTACGTGTGCATGTTCCGCAAAGGGCACCGGCTCGACAAGCGCAAGATTTCACTGACCGAGTTCTCGGCCGCCGACCATGTGGTCGTCGTGTCGGCCGGCACCGGCCACGGCAAGGTCGACGAGCTGCTGGAGCGCAACGGCGTGCAGCGCCGGGTGCGTTTGACGGTGCCGCACTTCGTGGCGGTGGGTCACATCTTGCGGGCCACCGACATGGTTGCCACGGTGCCCGAGGCCTTCGCGCTGCAGATGACCGCCGCCTTCGATCTGGTGTCGGTAGCGCACCCGGCGGGCCTGCCCGACATCGCGATCAACATGTTCTGGCACGCCAAGTTTCACAAAGACCCGGCCAACCAGTGGTTGCGCGGGTTGATCTTCGAGATGCATTCAAGTTGATGCGGCGCCCACGTCGCTCGCGAGCGCGCAGGCGCCTCGCTCGGCGCGGGGTGCTCAGACGCTGCTGTGCTGAGGCGCGCTGTTGCGCCGCACCAGCATCACCGCCAACCCCAACAGCAGCAACCACCATGCGCCCACCGCGCCACCACCGCCGCCACCGCTGGAGGGCGGCGGGTCGATGGGAATTGGCGCTGCGGCCACGTCAACCGACAGCGACGAGGTCGAGGTGGTGCCCAGATCGTCGGTGATGGTGACGCTGGCCGTGAAGCGGCCGGCCGCACTGGGGCTGAGCGTGACGACGGCGCCGGTCGCCGTGTTGAAGCCGGTCACGATGCCGCCGCCGTCCAGCAGCGTCCAGGCGTAGCTCACGATGCGGCCGCCGGTGATGACGAACGACGGCGCAGCGCTGAGGGTCACCGTCTGCAGCGCGGTGGCGTTGACCGGGCCGACGATGCTGGCCTGCAAGCCGGCGAACGACGCGATCACGGCGGCACCCGCGTTCAACATGCCGGCGCCACAGGTGGTCGTGGTGCAGTAGCACTGCAACTGGTCGACCGGTTTGCCGTTCGCATCGAGCTGCGGCGCGGTGCATTGCACCACCGGCGGTTCGTTGGCGCCGTTGACGCCGCCGCTTGTCGGAAAGACGCGCGCCGACGCCTTCAGCACCGCCAGCACTTCAGCCGCCGTGAGTGCGGGTTGGGCCGACAGCATCAAGCCCACCGTGCCCGCCACCAGCGGCGCCGAGAAGCTGGTGCCCAGCGAGGTGTTGAAGCTGTCGGTGTAGATCGAACTGCCCGCCAGCGGCGCCGTGATGCCGCCGTTGCTGGTGGTCAAGATCGGGTGCAGGCAGGGCTGACCAGCACCGATGTTGATGCAATTTCCGGCGGGCGCGCTGAGGCTGATTTCCGGCCCCAAATCCGAGAATCCCACCTTCGAGCCCACATGGCGCAGGCCGGCCACGCCGATCACGCCAGGGCAGTTGGCGGGCGTGCTGACGGCATGGCCGGCGCTGTTGCCGGCCGAGGCGACGATGACGGCGCCTGTCGCGTTGATCTCGGCAACCGCCTGTTGGTAAGCCGCGCTGCAGGCACCGTCGCCGCCCAGGCTGAGGTTGAGCACCCGCGCCGGCGTGGTGTTCAGCGGCACACCCGGCACGCCGATGCCTGCCGCCCAGCGCATGCCGGCGATGATGTCCGAGTCGAAGCCGCCGCACTTGCCCAGCACGCGCACTGGCAGCACGCGCACGTTGCGCCCCACGCTGGCCATGCCGAGGCCGTTGTTCGTCAACGCGCCGATCAGGCCCGAGACCTGGGTGCCGTGCCACGAGCTGTCCTCAGCGTCGTACTTCCCGGTGTTGGGGTTGAGTGAAGTGCAGTGGTAGAACTTGCTGTTCGGATCGTTGGCTTCTGCGGCGGTGATCCAGTCGCCGGGGTCTGACGGGTCGTCGTCGCGGCCGTTGCCGTCGCCGGCGTAGTCGAAGGTTCCGACAGGGGTGCCCGAGCCGTTGCGGTCGGCGTCGATCATGTCGTAGCCCGGCAGCAGATTGCCGCCGGCACCCACGCGCTGCAGATCGGCATGGTCGAAGCGCACGCCGCTGTCCAGCACAGCCACCACCACGGCGGACGAGCCGGTGCTGATGGCCCAAGCCGTTTCCACATCGAGCGACGACTTCACCTCGCCCAGCGGCGCGCGCAGGTACCACTGGCCCACCGCAGGCCCGCTGCCGCCGAGGCCGGCCGCGTACAGCGGGTCGTTGGGTGCGGCGAAACGATGGCGGCGCTGGTCGACCACCGCGTACTCGACGTCGCCTTCCTGCGCCAGCCTCGCGGCCAGCTCGACGGACGTGATGCCGACGGCGAACATCACCTGCGTGCGATCGGCCACGCCGGCGCCGCTGCGTAGCGCCAGGCCGGTGCGCTGGCCCAGCGTCTGCGCCTGCGACATGTGCTGGTCTGCGGCAGACAACACCTGCTTGCGCAGCAGCGGCGAGTCGACCTTGAACTTGACGATCACCCGCGCCTGCGCGGTGCTGGGGGTGGTGGGTGCGGTGGCTGCGTGCACCGGCGGCGCCTGCCAACTCAGCGGGGCCAGCAGGGCCAGGGCGGCAACAACGGTCAGCAGGGGGTGGCGCATGGAAAACTCCGGTCGGGCGGGTGCGGCGCGGCCGCACGGGCAGGGTCGCAAAAGCGCAGTTTAGGGGTGCGGGGTGGCCGCCAACGTGCATGGTGGTGCGCCTGCAGCGGTAAAGCTTTGTTGCCGACGCCGGTTTCGCGACACGCTGCGCAGAAACAAGAGAAGCCCCGTGCGGGGCTTCTGTGAGGGGCGCGCAGCAGCGTCGCCGCGCGCCTTCGGCGCTGCGCTACTTCGCGATCACGCGTGCCATTTCCAGCACCTTGCTCGAGTAGCCCCATTCGTTGTCGTACCAGGCGACGACCTTCACGAAGGTGCCGTCCAGCGCCATGCCGGCGTCGGCGTCGAACACCGAGGTGCAGCTTTCGCCGCGGAAGTCGGTCGACACCACCTTGGCGTCGGTATAGGCCAGCACGCCCTTCATCGGTCCTTCCGACGCCGCTTTCATCGCGGCGCAAATCTCGGCGTAGGTGGTGGCGGTGTTCAGCTCCACCGTCAGGTCGACCACCGACACGTCGGACGTCGGCACGCGGAACGCCATGCCGGTCAGCTTCTTGGTCAGCTCGGGGATCACAACGCCCACCGCCTTGGCCGCGCCGGTGCTGGACGGGATGATGTTTTCCAGAATGCCGCGACCGCCGCGCCAGTCTTTGTTGGACGGGCTGTCCACCGTTTTCTGGGTGGCGGTGGCGGCGTGCACCGTGGTCATCAAACCGCGCTTGATGCCGAAGCTGTCGTTCAGCACCTTGGCCACCGGGGCCAGGCAGTTGGTGGTGCACGAGGCGTTCGAGATGATCGCCTCGCCCTTGTAGCTCTTGTCGTTGACGCCGAACACGAACATCGGCGTGTCGTCTTTCGACGGCGCCGACAGGATCACTTTTTTCGCGCCAGCGTCGATGTGCTTCTGCGCCGTTTCCTTGGTCAGGAACAGGCCGGTCGCCTCGATCACGATGTCGGCACCGACCTCATTCCACTTCAGGTTGGCCGGGTCGCGCTCTTGCGTCAGGCGAATCCGTTTGCCGTTGACGACCAGGGCCTTGCCGTCGACCGCGATGTCGCCCTTGAAGCGGCCGTGCACCGAGTCGTACTGAAGCATGTAGGCCAGGTAGTCGGGTTCGAGCAGGTCGTTGATGGCGACGATTTCGATGTCCGAAAAGTTCTGCGACGCGGCGCGAAACACCATGCGCCCGATGCGACCGAAGCCGTTGATGCCGATTTTGATGGTCATGAGGTTCTCCGTTTGAAAAAAAATCATTCGCGAAGGTCGAGCAGGCCGCACGGCACGCTAATGCGAGTTTGCGCGCCAAGCAGGTGCTTGGCGGCGTCGGTTGGCAATCGCAGCGTCACGCCGCGCAGCCACGCCAGAAAATCGGCCCGGTTCGGGTCGGCTTCGCCGACTTCTCCGACATTGTTCTGCGCATGAGGTTGGTACAGCGTGAACTGCACGTCGAATGGGCAGCGCATGGTGCTGAAATCGAAGCGCACTTTCTGCTGGTCCAGATCCCGCAAAAGCCCGGCGAAGAGTTCCAGCGACATGTCCTTGAAAGCGTATTGCGTATGGCCTTCCAGGCGAAAGTGAAATTCCTGCAAGACATCGGCCGGGTACCTGTCGCACCGCACCCGCGTGGTTCGCAGGTAGTCCGTGACTGCGCCCGCCAGCAAGCGGCTGCCAGCGTCAGCCAAGACGCTGACGTTCGCCGGCGGGCCTTCCGAAATGGCTCGCATCCGAACCAGAACGACCCCTGACTGCGAGTCTCGTGCGATGCGCGAGTGGGTCGAGTCTCGATCCAGCGCTTGGCGTGGATAGTCCAGCGTGCCCATGGTTTGCTGTGTACATGCATTTGGCACCGCCGCAGACATACCCGGTCGCGGAGCACTCCACACCACGGGGCGCCCGTCGCGAGGATCGAAGTAGAACTCCTGAGTGGCTATGACAGGACTGCGGCCGCTCGGCAGGCAGGGCATGCGGTAAGCCTTGACCCGCTGCAGCACCAACTCACTGAACCTGTCGTTGCCACTGTTGAAGAAGACCGCTGCCTCGGGTGGCGCATCGGGACGCGTGAAGGTCAAGCGCACACGCACGGTGGCGTCTTGCTTGAGCAGCAAAGCGTCGACGGGATAGACGACAGGCGGCAGCGCTGACGCGGCGGGGCTCAGGCAGGCGATCAACTTCTCGTCGGCATCGTCGCGGACCACGTTCAGCGCTTGCGCCGACGCTGCCGCCGCAGCGCATGTGATCATCAGCGCAACGAACAGCCGTCCGAGCCAGCCGTCGCCTCGTGCCGCCGCCGCCCTGAGTGGGTTCACCGCCCCAACACCTTGCGCACCGTCGCCACCACGTTATCGGTGGTGAACTCGAAGTGCTTGAACAGCGCCGGTGCCGGGGCCGACTCGCCGTAGGTGTCGATGCCGACCACCGCCGCGCAGCCGTATTTCCACCAGCTATCGGTGACGCCCATTTCCACCGCGATGCGCGGGATGCCTGCCGGCAAGACGCTGCTCTTGTAGGCCGTGCTCTGGCGGTCGAACACGCTGGTCGACGGCATCGACACCACGCGCACGGCGATGCCGAGGGCCGCGAGCTGCTGCTGCGCGTGCAGGGCCAGGCCGACCTCGGAGCCGGTGGCGATGACGACGGCGGCGGCTTTGCGTTTGATGCCGACTTCGCTGGGCTCGGCCAGCACGTAGGCGCCTTTGGAAATGTCGCCCAGGTCGTTCTTCGGCGCGTACGGCAGGTTCTGGCGCGACAACAACAGCGCGCTGGGGCGGTGCTTGCTTTCGATGGCGCAGGCCCAGGCGACCACGGTCTCGGCAGTGTCGGCAGGGCGCCACACATCCAGGCCCGGGATCAGCCGCAGCGATGCGGCGTGTTCGATCGACTGGTGCGTCGGCCCGTCTTCACCCAGGCCGATGCTGTCGTGCGTGAAGACGTGCACCACGCGCAGTTTCATCAGCGCGGCCATGCGGATGGCGTTGCGGCTGTAGTCGCTGAAGGTCAGGAAGGTGCCGCCGTAGGGAATGAAGCCGCCGTGCAGCGAGACGCCGTTCATCACCGCAGCCATGCCGAATTCGCGCACGCCGTAGTTGATGTGGCGGCCGCCGTTCGAGGCACCGTCGGCGTCGAAGCGCAGCGGCGGTGTCGACGTGGTGTTGGTGAGATTCGAGCCGGTCAGGTCGGCGCTGCCGCCCAGCAATTCGGGCAGCGCTTTGGTGAAGTCTTCGAGCGCGAGTTGACTGGCCTTGCGGCTGGCCACGGTCTCGGCCTTCGTGTGGGCGGCGATGGCGGCGTCGACTGCCACCTGAGCGAAGTTCTTCGGCAGTTCGCCGTCCATGCGGCGCACGAATTCCAGCGCCAGTTCCGGGTGGGCTTTTGCGTAGGCCTCGAAGGCGTCGACCCAGGCGCTCTCGGCGGCCAGGCCGGTGTTGCGGCAGTCCCAGGCTTCGTAGACGGGCTCGGGAATCACGAACGGCTCGTAGGGCCAGCCGATCGCTTCGCGCGTCAGCTTGATCTCTTCCGCGCCCAGCGCTTCGCCGTGTGCCTTGGCGGTGCCGGCGCGGTTTGGCGAACCCATGCCGATGGTGGTTTTGCAGCAGATGAAGGTCGGCTTGTCGGCACGCTTGGCCTGGGCGATGGCGGCGTCGACCGCGTCGACATCGTGGCCATCCACAGCGCGGATCACGTTCCAGCCATAGGCCTCGAAGCGCTTGGGTGTGTCGTCGATGAACCAGGGCGCGACCTTGCCGTCGATGGAAATGCCGTTGTCGTCGTACAGCGCGATGAGCTTGTTCAGGCGCCAGGCACCGGCCAAGGCGCTGGCCTCGTGACTGATGCCTTCCATCAGGCAGCCGTCACCCAAAAACACAAAGGTGTGGTGGTCGACGATGGTGTGACGCGTTGGCCCATCCACCCGGTTGAATTCTTTCGCCAGCAGCTTCTCGGCCAGCGCCATGCCCACCGCGTTGGCCAGTCCCTGGCCCAGCGGGCCGGTGGTGGTTTCGACGCCGGGCGTGACGCCCACTTCGGGGTGGCCCGGCGTCTTGCTGTGCAACTGGCGGAAGTTGCGCAGTTCGCTCACGGCCAAGTCGTAGCCGGTGAGGTGCAGCAAGGCGTACAGCAGCATCGAGCCGTGGCCGTTGCTGAGCACGAAGCGGTCGCGGTCGGCCCAGTGCGGGTTGCCGGGGTTGTGCTTCAGGTGGCGCCGCCACAGCGCCACGGCGATGTCGGCCATGCCCATCGGCGCGCCGGGGTGGCCGGAGTTGGCTTGTTGCACGGCGTCCATCGCCAGAGCGCGAATGGCGTTCGCCATCAGGGACATGTGAGGTGCAGTCGAGGCAGAGGCGGCCATGCAGTTCCCTGGGCGTTGAGGTGAATCGAAGCTGGGCATTTTAAGGGCCGGGATAATTGGCGGGATGGATGGATTGCACCTGACCGCCGATCTGCACGGATGCCCGCTCGCGCACGGCGCGATGACCGACATCGACGCGCTGCGAACACGCTGCCTGGCCGCCGTGGCCGCCGCCGGCCTGCAGGC
>JANNBZ010000059.1:0-3852 GCA_031386065.1 Burkholderiales bacterium | reverse complement strand
GATCGCCGCCCACTGCGATGGATACTGGTCCTTGGCGTCGAAGACCATGCGCACCGCACGCTCCTGCACTTCGGGGGAAAACTTCGGGGACTTCCTCATCATGGCTCCATTCTCAATCGAAGGAGCCTCCTCAAAATCCGGTGCGGTTCACTGTCCGCACTTGGTAAGACCTGCTTGCCAGTGTTGCCCGTGTAGGAATTTGCCTTACACGCCCGATGGGAAAAAAAGGACTCAAGCCACAGAACTGACCTGATGTTTGGGCTCATGTCTGGTCTTCACAATCGGTTTCACGTTGAGACACACCTCAACCACAACACCGACACCCCAGACACTCGCCACCGGAGATACCGACATGAACGCAGACCAGATCCTTACCGAAATCCGCGAAGCCAATCTCTCGTACCTGATGCTGGCGCAAAGCCTGATCCGCACCGACCGCGAGCAGGCGCTGTACCGGCTGGGCATCAGCGAAGAAAGTGCCGCGATGATCACGCTGCTGACACCGGCGCAGATGATGAAGATCGCCGCCGGCAACACGCTGCTGTGCCGCTTCCGCATGGACGACGACCTGGTCTGGGGCCTGCTGACCAACCACGGCAAGGGCGCGGCGAACGACACCACCACGCGTTTGCACGCCAGCATCCTGATGGCCGGCCGCCATCAAGAAGCAGCCTGACAGAGTTGGCCCCGGCGCGGTGTACCGCGCCACCCCCGAGGGGTGCCGAGCCGCCTTGGGAGCGGCCCGGCGCCGACTCGGCTCGCTTCGAACACCACCGCTCGCACTCTGAAGAAACCTGAGACTCCACACCATGCGCATCAAAAGCATCCTCACCGAAGCCAAGCAGATCGACCGCGCCGTGACGCTGATCAACCTGGGCGCGCGCCTGCAGGTGCTGGAGTCGGAAACCGACCTGAGCTACGAGCGGCTACTGCGCCTGTACAAGGAAGTGGCGGGGCGTTCGCCCAGCAAGGGCCAGCTGCCGTTCTCGACCGACTGGTTCATGACCTGGCAGCCGAACATCCACTCCTCGCTGTTCCTGAACATCCACGAATACCTGAACAAGGTGGCCGAGATGGACGAGATCGACACCGTCATCAAGGCCTACCAGCTCTACACCGAGCAGACCACGGCGCAGGGCCTGGAAGCGCTGCTGTCGGTGACGCGCGCCTGGCGGCTGGTGAAGTTCGTCGACAACGGCATGCTGACGATGACCAAATGTTCCAAGTGCGGTGGCCACTTCGTGACCCACCCGCACGAGATCGCCAAGCACTACGTGTGCGGCCTGTGCAACCCGCCGGCCCGTGCCGGCAAGGGCAAGGCCGCAGGCGGAATTCAGATGCACTGAAGTTTTTCTCAAGTCAGACGAGTTGCGTCCGAAAACTCGTCCGACGGCAACGTCTTTCTTGCTTGTCTCCTCCTGGCACCTTGGGTGTCTTCGCAGCGGGTCCTTCGGGGCCCGCCTTTTTTTTGCGCGATCCCATTCGCGCCCGAGACCTCAAGAGCTTCGCCCAGCCGCCGATACAGATGGCGTGACTGGGCGCCATCGGTGGTGCTCAGGGAAGCTCGGGTAACCAAATCATGTTCGTCATCATCGGCTGGGGCGTTGTGCTGGTGTGCATCTTCGGGGTGTACATCGCCCACGGGGGCAACATCGGCGTGATCCTGCACGCCTTGCCGTTCGAGATGATCACCATCGGCGGTGCAGCGGCGGGGGCCTTCGTGGTCAACAACCAGCCGAAGGTGCTGAAGAAGTCGATGAAGGGGCTGGCGGCCTGCTTCAAGGGCTCGAAGTACAACAAGAAGCGCTACATGGAGTTGATGGCGCTGCTGTTCGACATTCTGCAAAAGGCCCGCAAGGAAGGCCTGATGTCGATCGAGAACGACGTTGAGCAGCCGGCCGAGTCGGCCATCTTCAAGAAATACGCCGTCGTCGGCTCCGACCACCACGTGGTCGAGTTCATCACCGACTACCTGCGCATGATGGTCTCGGGCAACCTGAACGCGCACGAGATCGAAAGCCTGATGGACAGCGAGATCGACACCCATCACAGCGAAGAACACTCGGCCGTCTCGGCCATCGCACGGCTGGCCGGCGCGTTGCCCGCCTTCGGCATCGTGGCGGCGGTGCTGGGCGTGGTGAACACCATGGGCTCGGTGGGCCAGCCGCCGGCGGTGCTGGGCGGCATGATCGGCTCGGCCCTGGTGGGCACCTTCCTCGGCATCTTGCTGGCGTATGCCTTCGTCGAGCCGCTGGCCGGCCTGCTGGAACAGAAGGTCGACGAGGGCAGCAAGGAACTGCAGTGCATCAAGACCACGCTGCTGGCCAGCATGCAGGGCTACGCGCCGCAGGTGGCGGTGGAGTTCGGCCGCAAGGTCCTGTACTCCGGCGACCGGCCGACGTTCTCTGAACTCGAAAGCCATGTGAAGGGTAAAAAGTGATCACCGCAATTCGCGCCACGGTCGCAGCCACCCTCGGTCCAGCGCCGGGCCGCTCCCAAGCGGACCGAGATCCCCCTCGGGGGGGCGATGCCGTAATCGGCGTCTTGGGGGCTGCATATGGCTGGTGACGCGAAGAAGCTTCAGCCCATCATCATCAAGCGCATCAGGAAGGGTGGCCACGGCCACCACGGAGGTGCCTGGAAGATTGCCTATGCCGACTTCGTGACGGCGATGATGGCCTTCTTCCTGCTGATGTGGCTGCTGGGCTCGACCACCGAGGGCGACAAGAAAGGCATTGCCGACTTCTTCGGTTCGCCGTTGAAGGTGTCGATGGCCGGCGGCAGCGGCGCGGGCGATTCGTCGCACGTGGTGAAGGGCGGTGGCCAGGACCTCTCGCGCAGCGGCGGCCAGGTCAAGCAGGGCGACGTGGAGGCGCAGCGGCGCACCATCAACCTGCAGGCGCTGAAGGCCGAGCAGCGGCGCGCCGAGGCCGCGCGGCTCGAAGAGCTGAAGGAAAAAGTGCAGCAGGTGCTGGCCGCGAATCCGCAACTGGCGGCAATGAAGTCGCAGATCCGCCTGGACATGACGGCCGACGGGTTGCGCATCCAGATCGTCGATGCGCAGAGCCGGCCGATGTTCGACAGCGGCAGCGCGGTCGTGAAGCCCTACATGCGCGAGCTGTTGCGCCAGATCGGCGAGGTGCTGGCCAGCGTGCCGAACCGGCTTACCCTCGAGGGCCACACCGACGCGATGCCGTTCGCAGGCGACCGCGGCCTGGGCTATGGCAACTGGGAGCTGTCGGCCGACCGCGCCAACGCATCGCGCCGCGAACTGGTGGCCGGTGGCCTGCCCGAGGTGCTGATGCTGCGGGTGCAGGGGCTGGCCGCAAGCTCGCTGTTCGACGCCAACGATCCGCTGAGCCCGGCGAACCGACGCATCAGCATCATCGTGATGAACCGCGAAGCCGAGGACCGAATCTTCCGCAATGGCCCGGAGCCGCCGGACGCGGCAGAGCCCATCGCCCCGATCCCACCGGCGGTGGTGGCGCAGACCCCTTCAACTTCGTCCACCGCCGCCCGATAAGGGGTTGAGCGGTTTCTCTCTAGGAATGCCATGAGCACCCCGAATGAATTGAGGTTTCTGGTCGTTGACGACTTCTCGACGATGCGCCGAATCGTGCGTGGCTTGTTGAAGGAAAGCGGCTGCATGAATGTCGACGAGGCCGAAGACGGCGCGGTGGCGCTGCAGATGCTGAAGCAGGGCAAGTTCGACTTCGTGGTCAGCGACATCAACATGCCGGTGATGAACGGCTTCGAGCTGCTGGCCGCCATCAAGCAGGACGACACGTTGAAGCACCTGCCGGTGCTGATGGTGACCGCCGAAGCACGCAAGGAAGACATCGTGCGCGCCGC
>JANNBZ010000083.1:0-4924 GCA_031386065.1 Burkholderiales bacterium | reverse complement strand
CCTGACCAGCTTGCTCGCGATCGCCAAGGGCGACGTGCCGGTCGGCCACTGGGCCTCGCTCGGCCGGCCGTTCTTCGCCGTCGGCGCCGATGCCGGCCTGCGCTCCTGGTCGGGCTCGATGTTCGAGTACCTGATGCCGAGCCTGGTGCTCGACGAGCCGCACGGCAGCGTGCTGCAAGGGGCCAGCCACGCCGCGTTGCAAGAGCAGATGGCGTTTGCCCGCGCGCAGGGCGTGCCCTGGGGTATCTCGGAATCGGCCTATGCCGGCAGCGACCACACGCTCGCCTACCAGTACGCGCCGCAAGGCGTGCCGCGCCTCGCGCTGCGGCGCACGCCGCCCGACGAACTGGTGATCGCGCCCTACGCCACCGCGCTGGCGGCGCAGATCGCACCGCACCGTGCCTGCCTCAACTTCGCGGCGTTGCAGGCACTCGCGCCGCGCGCCCCGTATGGCTTCATCGAGGCGCTCGACTTCACGCCCGCGCGGCAGAACAGCGGCGAGGCCTTCACGCCCGTCGCCACCTTCATGGCGCACCACCAGGGCATGACCATCGTCGCCCTGGCCAACGTGCTGCTCGGCGGCGTGGTGCGGCGCTGGGGGATGGCCAATGCGCACATCGAGGCGGTGGCCTCGCTGCTGCACGAGCGTGCACCGCGCGAGGTCTCGCTGCTGTATGCGCCGCTGTCGGGCGCGCCACCGCAAGCGCTGCAACGCCGCGCGCCGGGCTTGCTGCGCGAAGTGCTGCCCGGTGCGGCGGCGCTGGAACCGACGCACGTGCTCGGCAACGGCCGCTACAGCGTGACCTTGCGCGCCAACGGTGCCGGCAGCAGCCGCTGGGGCCAGACCGGTATCACCCGCTGGCGCGACGACGCCTTGCGCGACGCCTGCGGCAGCTTCTTCTACCTGCGCTGGGACCGCCAGCCGCAGCCGGTCTCGATCACCCAGCACCCGGCCCCCGACCCGGCCGCGCACTACAAGAGCACCTACCACGCCGACCGCGTCTGCTTCGATGCCGCCTGGCCCGAGCTGCAGGCCCACACCACGGTCTGGGTCAGCCCGGAAGACGACATCGAATTCCGCCAGGTCGAGCTGCGCAACATGAGCGATCGCACGCTGGACATCGAGCTGCTGTCGGCCTTCGAGGTGACGCTGGCGGACCCGCGCGCCGACGAGGCGCACCCGGCCTTCAGCAACCTGTTCCTGCGCGCCGTGTGGCACGAAGAAGACCAGGCGCTGATGTTCGAGCGGGCGCCGCGGCTGGCCACCGAACAGGGGCTGCAGGCGGCGCACTTTCTGGCCGACACCGACCCGCAGGTGGTCAGCGTGCGCGTCACCACCGACCGCAACCGCTGGCTCGGCCGCAACCGCAGCACCCGCCAGCCGCTGGCCGCGTTCGACCCGCTGCCGTTGCGCGAAGCGCCCACCGACGCGGCTGCGGCCGAGCTGCAAGGTGTGGCGCTGGACACCGGCCTCGACCCGGTGTGTGCGATGGCCGTGCGGCTGCGCATTGCGCCCAATTCGAAAGCCCAGCTCACCTTCGCCACCGCCGCGTCCGACAACGGCGGCACGCTGCGCGCGGTGATCGACAAGTACCGCCAGCCCAGCCACGTGCAGCGCGCCTCGCTGATGTCGGCCACGCTGACCGGCATTCGGCTGCGCGCGATGCGCATCGGCACCGACAACTTCGCGGCCATCCAGAGCCTGAGCACGGCCCTGCTGCTGAGCCTGGCGCGGCCGCAGCGCGCATCGGCTCCGCCCGACGCCGACGTGGCGGCGAATGACGTGACGAATGATGTGACCGGTGAGGCGGCCAGCGAAGTCTGTGACCGCCGCCTGCTGTGGCGCTTCGGCATTTCGGGCGACCTGCCCATCATCCTGGTGTCGGCTGGCGTCACGCAGGGCCTGGGGCTGATGCGTTCGCTGGCGCAGGCGCTGCGGCTGTGGTCGTGGGGCGGTGTGGCCTGCGACCTGGTGGTGGTGAATGCCGAACCGGCCTCGTACCTGATGGCACTGCACCGCGAGATCGGTGCGCTGCGCGACCGCCACGTGGCCGAAAGCGGCGCGGAATTGCAGTCGGTCGGGCCGGCCAGCCGGGCGCGCACCGGCTTTCATTTGCTGCGCGCCGAGGAGTTGTCGAACGACGAATTGAGCACGCTGCAAAGCCTGGCCCGCGTGCAGTTGAACGCCGACGGCCGGCCGCTGCCGCACCACGTGCAGGAGTGGTGCGATCTGCACGACAGGGCGCTGGAAGCGCGGCAGGAAAATTCGGTGTCGGCGCTGAGCCTGGTCAATGCCGACCCGGTGGCGCCGCAGACCACGCGCGGCGACTTCTCGGCCGCGTCGGGCGAATTCCGCTTCGACGTGGCGCCCAATCTGCGGCCCGCGCGGCCCTGGGTCAACGTGCTGGCGAACCCGCAGTTCGGGGCGCAGATTTCAGAGGCCGGCGGCGGCTACACCTGGGCCCTGAACAGCCGGCTGAACCAGGTCACCGCGTGGTCGAACGACCCGGTGGGCGACCCGCCGTCCGAATGGTTTTTGCTGCAAGACCGCAAGACCATGCAGGTCTGGAGCGTCACGCCTTCGGCCTGGGGCGCCGACGGCGTGAGCTACCGCGTGGCGCACGGCCAGGGCTACAGCGTCATCGGCCACCGGCGCGGTGATCTGGACGTGACGGCGTCGTGGTGCGTCGACCCGGTCACGTCGGTCAAGCAGGTGCGCATCCGGCTGATCAACCGGGGCCACCGCACGTTGCAACTGCGCGTGGTGGGCATCGCCGAATGGATGATGGGCGCCAACCGCGCCGACCGCGCCACCGTGTTCACCGCGCTGCACAGCCAGCGCCTGCCCGGCGCGTCGCCCACCGACCCGTCGCGCGAACAACGGCTGACCGCGCTGCTGGCCACGCAGCGCGAGCGCTCGGCCGGCTTCGGCGACGGCACCGCGTTTCTCGCCTTGGCCGGCCCGCTGGACGACACCGACGACTGGACCTGCGACCGCCGCGAATGCTTCGACGCGCGCGGCGGCCCGGTGCTGCCCGACCACTTCGGCCAGCTCAGCGGCGCCGGGCTGGACCCGTGTGCCGCGCTGTCCAGCCGGCTGGTGCTGGGCGCCGGCGACAGCGCCGAGCGGGTGTTCCTGCTGGGCTTCGGCGACAACCCCGCCGCCGCGCGCGCGCTGGCGGTGCAGGCCGCCGTCATACCCGCCGTGCGCCGGCTCGAACAGGTGCGCACGCACTGGGACGAGCTGCTGAACGCGACCCGCGTGAAAACGCCCGACCCGCTGTTCGACGCCATGGTCAACCGCTGGCTGCTGTACCAGACCGTGGCCTGCCGCATGTGGGCCAAGGCCGGCTTCTACCAGGCCGGCGGCGCATACGGGTTCCGCGACCAGTTGCAGGACTCGATGGCGCTGGCCTGGGCCGCGCCCGCGCTGCTGCGCCAGCAGATCGTGCTGGGCGCGTCGCGCCAGTTCCCCGAAGGCGACGTGCAGCACTGGTGGCACGCGCCCACCGGCGCGGGCGTGCGCACGCATTTCTCGGACGACCTGCTGTGGCTGGGCCACGCCTGCGTGGTGTACCTGCGCGCCAGCGGCGACGCCTCGCTGCTCGACGAGGCCGTGCCTTTCATCGAAGGCGCGCCGATTCCCGACGGCGCCGAAGACGCCTACTACGTGCCCACCATCGGCACGCAGACCGCGTCGGTCTACGAACACGCGGCGCGCGCCATCGACCGCAGCCTGGTGGTGGGCACGCACGGCCTGCCGCTGATGGGCACCGGCGACTGGAACGACGGCATGAATCGCGTTGGCCATGAAGGCCGGGGCGAATCGGTGTGGCTGGCCTGGTTTTTGTGTCACCTGGTCGATGGCTTTGCGCCCATCGCGCGCGACCGCGGCGACGACGCACGCGCGCAGCGCTGGGAAGCCGCTGCCGCCGGCTGGGAGCTTGCGCTGATGAACACGGCGTGGGACGGCCAATGGTTCAAGCGCGCCTTCTTCGACGACGGCCAGGCGCTGGGCTCGCACGAGAACGCCGAGGCCCGCATCGACCTGATCGCACAGGCGTGGTCGGTGCTGTCGCGCGGTGCGCCGGTGGCGCTGCAACGCATGGCGCTGGCGGCGGTGGAAGAACACCTGGTCGACCACGACGCCGGGCTCATCAAGCTGCTGGACCCGCCGCTGGCGAAAGCCGAGCCGAGCGCCGGCTACATCCAGGCCTACCCGCCCGGTGTGCGCGAAAACGGCGGCCAGTATTCGCACGCCGGCGTGTGGGCGCTGATGGCGCAGGCGCAGTACGCCAGCGAGCTGCCGCCCGGCCCCACGTCGACCGCGCAGTTCAGCGAACACGCCGACCTGGCCTACCGCTACTTCACCCACCTGAGCCCGGCCCACCGCGCGCAGCACCCGACCGCTGGCGCGGCCTACGGCGTCGAGCCCTACGTGATGGCCGGCGACGTGTACACCCAGCCGCCGTACGTGGGCCGAGGCGGCTGGAGCTGGTACACCGGCGCGGCCGCATGGCTGCACCGCGCCGCCATCGGCTCCATCTTCGGGCTGCGCCAGGGCGCACACGAACTCAGCTTCGCGCCCTGCCTGCCGTCGCACTGGCCGCAGGCCGAAATGACGCTGACACGCGACGGGCGATCAATGCGCTTCATCTTGCTGCGCGCGTCACCGGATGATGCGCTGGCCGCCAGCGCCGAAGCCGGCGCCAGCGTGCTGCGCCCGGGCGAAACCCTGCGCTGGACCGAGCTTGCACCGCACACCTGCTTCGTGATTCCGCTGTTGCAGGTGGCAGAAAAGTCGGTTGATTCGCAGGCCGATGCGATGCCGAGGATGGTGGCGTCTAGCGGCGGATAGCCGGCGTTGCAAACCCGTCCACGGGCCCGGCGTTCCGACCCGCCTGAGCCCGTCAGTCGCCAGCGA
>JANNBZ010000430.1:0-3324 GCA_031386065.1 Burkholderiales bacterium | reverse complement strand
CTGAGGGCTGGCGCCAATGCGTCGAGGGCGTACGGCAGCGGTGGCAGGGTGTGTTCCATGGCGATCCTTTCAAGAGGGTGGGTGCAGGTCGGCGGATTGTAGGCAGCTTGATCGAAACGCGTCACGGCTCAACCTGCGGTTGGCCCCACGCTGTGGGGGGTGACCTGGCGCACCGTCAGGTCGGCATCCCCGTCAGCCAACGCCACATGAACGGACATGCCCGGGCTCAAGGCTGCGCTCGACGTGACGGCGTGGCCTGCGTCATCGCTCAGCCACGCGTAGCCACGGGCCAGCACTTGGCGCGGGTCGAGCGCACGCAGACGCGCGGTCAGCGACTCCAGCCGGCGCGCCTGCATCGCGCGCGAGATGGTCAATGCGTGAAGCTGGCGCTGCGCGATGCGGGCGATGCGATCAGTGCGCAACTGGCCATCGCGTCGCGGGGCCAAGTTCAGCCGCATGCCCAGCAGGGCCAATCGCTGATGCTGTTGACGCACGCTGTCGGCGGGTCGCGACAGGCGCAGGCTGCAGCGGTCCAATCGCTGTGCATGTGCGTCGAAGGCACGTTGTGCGCGGCGTCTCAATTGATCCGCCAGGCTCAGCAGTTCAACCCAACGTTCCTGCCGTACCGGCGCGGCCAGTTCGGCGGCTGCGGTGGGTGTGGCGGCGCGCCGGTCGGCCGCGAAATCCGCCAGGGTCACATCGGTCTCGTGGCCGATGCCGCACACCACGGGCAGCGGACAGCCCGCAATCGCGCGCACCACGCGCTCGTCGTTGAAGGCCCACAGGTCTTCCAGCGACCCACCACCACGGCACACCAACAGCACGTCGACCTCGCGTCGCACGCCGGCCAGGGCAATGGCCGACACCAGCGCCTCGGGCGCGCCCGCCCCTTGCACCAGGCTGGGGTAGACGATCAAGCCCACGTGCGGCGCGCGGCGGGCCAGTGCGGCGCACACGTCAGCGAGAGCCGCCGCACACAGCGAGGTGACCACACCCAGGCTGCGCGGATGGGCCGGCAGTTCGCGTTTGCGCGCGGCGTCGAACAGCCCTTCGGCTTCGAGCGTCGCCTTCAATCGCAGGAATTTTTCGAACAGCGCGCCGTCGCCGGCGCGCTGCATGGCTTCGGCCACGAACTGCAGTTCGCCGCGTGGCTCGTAAACCGCGATCCGGCCACGCACCTCGACCAACTGGCCTTCTGTGGGGGCGAAGTCGACCAAGCTGGCGGCGCGCCGAAACATCGCGCAGCGCAACGTGGTGCCGCCAGCATCGGCGTCTTTCAGGTTGAAATAGCAATGCCCGCTCGCGGCCCTGGAAAAGCCGGAAATCTCACCCTTCACGGTGCACGCCGCAAAGCGGCTCGCGAGTGCCTCGGCCACCGCGTGGACCAGCGCAGCGACGCTCCACACGCGGCGCTGCGGCAGCGTTGCCGACGGCTCAATCACGCGCGAAGCCAGTGCTGGCGCGGGGTGAGAAGTCCACAACCGCGCCCATCAAGGCCTGGCGGCTCAACCCGCCTGTCACAGAGCTTTCACAATCGCGTAAGTGTTTGATTTTCAACGCGTTCTCGCTGCCTAAAGAATGAGCAATCTGTTCGAGGCCTTGAAATCTCACGCGCTGCGGCTTGCCCGATGTTCGTTGTCAACACAGTTGTCCACAGTTGCGGTGGATGGCTTGTGGTGCGCTGGGTGCGGATGAAAGTCGCAGCGCTTCAGGCCGCTCGCGGTGGCTGTCGGTGAGCGCGAAGCGCACACTGCGCCGAGCCATAATCGCGCGTTCTGAAACGCGGGCACGCGATGCTGAAAGGCCACGATTGATTTCGATCATACAAGCCGCCGGGTGGCCGATCTGGCCGCTGCTCCTGTGTTCCATCGCCGCCCTCACGCTGGTGATCGAGCGGTTCTCCAGCCTGCGCACCCTGCGCGTCGTGCCACCCAAGCTGCTCGATGAAGTGATCGCGGTGACGCGCTCCAGCCTGCCGGCGGCCGACGTGGTCAACAAGCTGGCCGACAACTCGGTGCTTGGCGGCGTGCTGGCCACCGGTCTGCGCGCGATGGTGGCCGAGCCTCGCATCTCGGAAACGGCGCTGCGCGAGGTGCTCGAGTCGGCCGGCAGGGTGGCGGTGCACCGCCTCGAACGCTACCTCACCAGTCTCGGCACCATTGCGTCGGCGGCGCCGTTGCTGGGGCTGCTCGGCACCGTGATCGGCATGATTGAAATATTCGGTTCGCAGGCGCCCACCGGCGCCAGCAATCCGGCCTTGCTTGCCCACGGCATTTCGGTGGCCCTTTACAACACCGCGTTCGGATTGATCATCGCGATCCCGTCGCTGATGCTGTATCGCTATTTCCGCAGTCGAGTCGACAGCTACTCACTCGACCTGGAGCAGGCCGCCGATCGCCTGGTGCCGCACCTGATGCGCTTCGCGGTGCCGCGCCAGGCCGCCTGATCCATGGGGATGAACTTTCGCAAGCGGCGGCTTGAAGAACCCGAGATCAACCTGATCCCGTTCATCGATGTGCTGCTGGTGATCCTGATCTTTCTGATGCTGTCGACCACCTACTCCAAGTACACCGAACTGCAGGTCACGCTGCCGGTGGCCGACGCCGACAAGGCGCGTGACAGGGCGCGTGAAATCATCGTCACGGTGGCGGCCGATGGCCGCTATGCGGTGAACCGCAAGCCGGTGGACGGCCGCAGCGTGCAGGTGCTGACGACAGAGTTGGCCGCAGCCTCGGCGGGCACGGCCGACCCGGTGGTCATCGTCTCGGCCGATGCAATGGCCGCCCACCAGGCCGTCATCAACGTGATGGACGCTGCGCGGCGCGCGGGCCTGGCCAAGCTGACCTTCGCCACCCAAACGTCGGGTGGCAGCGCGCGCTGAAACCGAGAGCGGCGACTGTGCTTGCTTCGACCTCGCGCTGGGCTGACACGCTGCAGCGCGCCTGGCTGTCGCGCGGCGCGGTCGCATGTGCGCTGGCGCCGTTCGCCGTTCTGATGTGGGTCGGGGTGCGCGCGCGTGCGGCCCTCTATCGATGGGGTGTCCTGAGTCGTCATCGGTTGCCGGTTCCGGTCGTCGTGGTGGGCAACCTGGTGGCGGGCGGAGCGGGCAAGACCCCGACCGTGATCGCTGTGGTGGCCTTGCTGCGTGAGCAGGGTCACACCCCAGGTGTGGTCTCGCGCGGCTACGGTCGGCGCTCCGATGGCGTGCAAGAGGTCCGCCCCGACAGTTCCGTTCACGACAGCGGCGACGAGCCCTTGCTGCTGCGCCTGCGCTGCGGCGTGCCGGTGGTGGTGGGGCGCGACCGCGTGGCCGCGGCTCGACAC
>JANNBZ010000116.1:0-3267 GCA_031386065.1 Burkholderiales bacterium | reverse complement strand
ATTTTTGCGAAGGAACACGGGCTGAAGATCGGCACCATCGCCGACCTGATCGAGTACCGCAGCCGCAACGAGACGCTGATCGAACGCATCGGCCAGCGCCGGCTCGTCACCGCCCAGGGTGAGTTCGACTGCAGCAGTTTTCGCGACCGCACCGGCGGTCTGCACCTGGCGTTGACCAAGGGCCACTGGGCGCCGAACGACGAGGTGCTGGTGCGGGTGCACGAGCCGCTGTCGGTGATGGACCTGCTCGACGTCGGCCAGTGCGGCCACTCCTGGCCACTGACCAAGGCGCTGGCCGTGCTGCAGGCCAGCGAGCGCGGCGCTGCGGTGCTGCTGAACTGCGGTGAAGACGTGGCGGCGCTGCTGGGCCAGTTGAAGCCGCACAACCTGCGCGCCGAACGCCAACGCAGCCAGATGGACCTGCGCACCTACGGTGTCGGCGCGCAAATATTGCGCGAGATCGGCATCACGAAAATGAAGCTGCTGGGCAACCCGCGGCGCATGCCCAGCATGGTCGGCTACGGGCTCGAAGTCACCAGCTTCCTGCCCGCCCCGCATTGAATCCGGGAACTCGAATGCAAGTGGCCGACAAGGGCGCAGAGCCCACACTGAACGGACGCGACCTGCGCATCGGCATCGTGCAGGCGCGCTTCAATGCGCCCGTCACCGATGCGCTGGCTGCTGCGTGCCTTGCCGAGCTGGCCGCACTCGGCGTGGCCACCAAGCACATCCGCCATGTCACGGTGCCGGGCGCGCTTGAAATCGCCCTGGTGCTGATGGCGATGGCCGACAGCGAAGACTTCGATGCGCTGATCGCGCTCGGCTGCATCGTGCGCGGCGAGACCTACCACTTCGAGCTGGTGGCCAACGAAAGCGGGGCCGGCGTGACGCGGGTCGCGCTCGACCACCAGGTGCCGGTGGCGAACGCGATCCTGACGGTCGAAAACGAAGCGCAGGCCTGGGCCCGCGCACAAGACAAGGGGCGCGATGCCGCCCGCGTGGCCGTTGAAATGGCCAACCTGATG
The DNA here is from genome assembly GCA_031386065.1 of Burkholderiales bacterium. Taxonomy (GTDB): domain Bacteria; phylum Pseudomonadota; class Gammaproteobacteria; order Burkholderiales; family Burkholderiaceae_C; genus JANYJJ01. The sequence continues at coordinate 2,242 of JANNBZ010000116.1, read as the reverse complement.
GAAGACCTGTCGTGACCGAAACCGAACCGCTCAAACCCGCCGCCAAGGCCCCGCGCATCTCGAAGCGCCGCCGCTCGCGCGAGGTCGCCCTGCAGGGCCTGTACGAGTGGCTGGTGTCGGGCGAAGAGGCCAGCGTGATCGACGCCCACATGCGCGAACAAGACGACTTCGCCAAGTGCGATGCCGCGCATTTCGATGCGCTGCTGCACGGCTGCATTGCCGAAGCGGCCGACATCGACGCGCTGCTGTCGCGCCATGTCGACCGCAAGACCAGCCTGCTGTCGCCGGTGGAACACGGCGTGCTGATGATCGGCGTCTACGAGCTGAAGCACTGCATCGACATTCCCTACCGCGTGGCCATCAACGAAGGCGTCGAACTGGCCAAGAGCTTCGGCGGCACCGACGGCCACAAGTACGTCAACGGCGTGCTCGACAAGGCGGCCATCGAATTGCGCGCGGTCGAAGTCGAAGCGGCACGCGCAGCACGCCGCTGAGCGCTCTTGCGGCAAGCGCCGTCAACTTGGCCACCCGCATGAAACTCGCCCGTCGCCTCGACCACATCGACCCGTTCTACGTGATGGAGTGCGCCAAGGCCGCGGCCGAACTGGCGCGCAGCCCGGCCTGCGACGCGCGGCTGGGCGGCCAGCCGATGATCTTCCTGAACATCGGCGAGCCCGACTTCACCGCACCGCCGCTGGTGCAGCAGGCCGCCGAGCGCGCGATTCGCGATGGCCGCTCGCAGTACACCGACGCCACCGGCCTGCCGGCCCTGCGCGAGCGCATCAGCCAGTGGTACGCCACGCGTTTCGGGCTCGACGTGCCGGCGCGGCGCATCGTGGTCACGGCCGGCGCATCGGCCGCCTTGCAACTGGCCTGCCTGGCCTTGCTGGACCGTGGTGACGAGGTGCTGCTGCCCGACCCCAGCTACCCCTGCAACCGCCACTTCGTGGCGGCGGCCGACGGCGTGCCGGTGCTGTTGCCGGCCACGGCGGAAGACCGCTTCCAGTTGAGCGCCGCCGGCGTCGAAGCGGCGTGGACAGCGCGCACGCGCGGCGTGCTGCTGGCGTCGCCGTCCAACCCGACCGGCACCTCGATCGACCCCGACGAGATGGGCCGCATCGCTCAGGCGGTGCGTTCGCGCGGCGGCTTCACGGTGGTCGACGAGATCTACCTCGGCCTGAGCTTCGTCGAGCGCTTCGGCCACAGCGCGCTGATGCACGGCGTGGGCCACGGCGACGACATCATCTCGATCAACAGCTTCTCCAAATACTTCAGCATGACCGGCTGGCGGCTCGGCTGGCTGGTGGTGCCCGACGCGATGGTGGCGGCGGTCGAGAAGCTGGCGCAGAACCTGTACATCTGCGCATCGACCGTGGCGCAGCATGCGGCGCTGGCCTGCTTCGAGCCCGAGTCGCTGACCGAGTACGAACGGCGTCGCCACGAATTCCGCGCCCGCCGTGACTTCCTGGTGCCTGCCCTCAACCGCCTCGGCCTGCACGTGCCGGTGCTGCCCGACGGCGCGTTCTACGCCTGGGCCGATTGCTCGGCGCATGCCGACATGGCCGGCGGCGGCAGCTGGGACTTCTGCTCCGACCTGATGCAGCGCGCGCACGTGGCCATCACGCCGGGCCGCGACTTCGGCCGCGCCGACACCGCGCGCTTCATGCGGCTGTCGTACGCCAGCTCGATGGCCCACTTGCAGGAAGCCGTGCAGCGCATCGAGCGCGCGCTGTCGTAGCCATGCCGACGCGGGCCCGGCTTTGGTGTGCAGGTGTTACGAAATCAGCGCCGCCTGTGGTTTTGGGGCCGGTGCGCACGGGCCTCTCGACTAAGCTGCCGCGGTGACGTTTTCCAGTCCCCCACCCCACCCGCCACGCCCGGCAGACGACTCCGAGCCCGGCCCGGCGCCGAGCGTGCCCGACATCGCCTTGTGGGGCGACTCCGACGTGGGCCTGGCGGCCTCGCCGCCGGCCGCGTTTTCAACCAATGCCAACGGCCCGTCCGGCGACCCGATGGCCACCATCGGCCACATCGGCCGCTATGCGCTGAAGTTCCGCATCGGCGAGGGCGGGCTGGGCACGGTGTACGCGGCCCACGACCCGCTGCTGTCGCGGCTGATCGCCATCAAGACCTTGAACCTGGAAATTGCCGCCGAGCGGCGCGCCTCGTTCAACGCGCTGTTCCTGAACGAGGCGCGGGCAGCGGCCGGCCTGTCGCACCCGCACATCGTGACGGTGTTCGA
>JANNBZ010000395.1:0-3078 GCA_031386065.1 Burkholderiales bacterium | reverse complement strand
GCAGATTCAAGCCGGTGGGCCGATCACCATCACGCACCCGGACATCATTCGCTACTTCATGCTGATCCCCGAAGCCGCGCAACTGGTGATCCAGGCCGGCGCGATGGCACGTGGCGGCGAGGTGTTCGTGCTCGACATGGGTGAGCCGGTGCGCATTGCCGATATGGCTCGTTCGATGGTGCGTTTGTCAGGCCTGTCTGAAAAGACGGCGGCCGACCCGGAAGGCGACATCGAGATCAAGGCCGTGGGCCTGCGCCCGGGCGAAAAGCTGTTCGAGGAACTGTTGATCGGCGACGACGTGGTCCCCAGCGGCCACCCGCGCATCATGTGCGCCCGCGAGCGCTACATCGACCCGGCCCTGCTGGACAAGATGATCCAGTCGCTGCGCCAGGCCTGCACCGACAACCACAGCGATTCAATGCTGCGCCAGGTGCGCAACCTGGTGCCCGAATTCCGCTCGCCGGAAGAAGTGAACGCCGAAGCGTCGGCGGCGCTGGCCGGGCGCTGATCGGGGTTCGGCGGCACGGCGCCTGCGCCGAGGCTGGGCCTCTCGAACCCGCGTTGCCCGGCGGAGCTGCGCTACACCTCCGGGGCGGTTCAACCCGCTCGATCGAGCTTGTCGAGCAAGGTCAGCGAACGCTTGGGGTTGCCACGCGCTGCGCGCGTTTCGAAGCGCACCCTGGCGTCATAGTTGGCCAGCGCCACGGTTGCGAGTTCATCCATCAGCTTGTTGATGCTGATTGACTTCGACCGCGCAAGCGCCTTCAGACGTTCGTGCTTGTCATCGGGCAAACGGATCGTCAAGGTGGACATGGGAATACCTCCAGACATTGCTCAGGCGTCATCACTCTGAGCGAGGGAAACTTCAATTCTCCGCGTGAGACATCGCGCAGATTGCGCGTCACGATTGCATCGGCTTGCGCAGCCACGCCCAGCTCGATCAGATGGTTGTCAGCCTCATCGGGCAGGTTGGGTCGCCATGCATAGAACACCTCCACCCAGCGGCACCGGTTCAGAAAGCCATCAAACACTTCGTTGCGTTCCCTTGCCGACAGGGCGGAGTCTGCAAACAGGTCGGTGCGGCCCAGAACATCTTCGTACTCCGAAAGCAATGCCGGTCCGAGCACCGGCTGGTAATGCGCGTTCAAACAGGCACGAACCACCGAACGCGCATTGCCGCCACCGAGTAGCAGCACCGCGACCAAGATATTGGCATCCAAAACAACGGTGGGCATTGGTTGGATGATAGCGCATATGCTATCAAATCAAAGACTGAGATGACGCTACCGGTGCCGGCCGGAGTCACCGCAGCACAGAACCGGATCGTGCTGACACAGCAAAAAAACAAACAAAGACTTGTACTAAATAGCTAATTTAACTACATTCTTTGTTATGCCAAAGACGCCCATCGCGCTGTCGCAACTGCCGCCTGCCACGCTGTCGGCCCTTCAACGCCTGGGTGCCGACTTGGCCGTGGCACGCTTGCGCCGAAAGGAATCGCTGGTGTCATGGGCCTCGCGCCTAGGTGTCTCAGTGCCCACGCTGATGCGCATGGAAGCCGGGGAACCGGGCGTGGGGATGGGCATTTACGCCAGCGCGTTGTGGCTCATCGGGCGCGACGGTGCGCTGGCCCAACTGGCCTCGCCCGAGACCGACCGTGGCGCGTTGGAGCTCGATGTGCGCGCCGCAGTCACGCTTGGCAAAGCGCGCGCCAGCGCGTCGGCGCAAGCCCGCCTCAAGCGCCGCGAAGCCAAGGTTGCCCCGCATGGCTGAGCGCACGCCAGACACACGGTTCGATGAGCTCTACCTCTGGTTCCTCGGCGAGCCGGCGGTGCCTCGGCCCGTGGGCCAATTGCGCCTTCTGGCGATGGGCAAAGGCGTCTCGCTAAGCTACGCGCCCAGCTGGCTGGACCGTGGCTTCGCGTTGAGCGAAGACTTGCCGTTGATCGACACCGAACACCCGCCTCGCAGCCCGGGCGTTGCCGCCGGTGCGGTGGACGACGCACGGCCCGACCGATGGGGCGAGCGCGTGATTCAACATCTCGACAAGCCCAGGCGTTTGTCGTTGATGGAGTACCTGTACTTTGCAGGCGACGACCGATTCGGTGCACTGGGTGTCTCCACCTCCGAGGCCGAATACCTGCCACACCGAAACGGCCCGTTGCCAAGGCTGGAGAGCGCGCAGACGATGAGTGGGGTCGTCGCAAAAATCAACGCCAAAGAGCCGATCAGCGACATCGAGAGGCAGATGGTTGCGGCCGGCGGCAGCTTTGGCGGTGCAAAGCCGAAAGCGCTGATCGACATCGGCGGTGAGCCATGGGTCATCAAGTTCTTCAACAACGAGCCCATCGACGTGCCGCTCATCGAACACGCGTCGATGACGCTCGCGGTGCAGGCCGGGATCAGCGCAGCGCAGACCCAGGTCGTGCCGCTGCTGGGCGAGAACGCGATTGCCGTGCGGCGCTTCGACCGCTACATCAGTGACCGCAGTGACCGCAGTGACAGCAGTGACAGCTCGGCGCAGCGCATTCACTGCATCTCGGCGGGCACGGCCCTGCGGGCCTTGGTGGCCCAGGGGCAGCAGCCCGATCTGAGCTACCCCAACCTGGCCCAACTGCTGCGCCGCTCGGGCGAGACGTCGGGTGGGGCGAATCAGCGCGACATGGTTGAGCTGTTTCGCCGCATGGTCTTCAACATCCTGATCGACAACACCGACGACCACGAGAAGAACCACGCGCTGCTGTTCCCCGAGCCAAACCGCTTTGGTCGCATGCGGCTGGCGCCTGCCTACGATGTGTTGCCCACCAACTCGGGGCAGGGCCATCAGGAGTTCGGCATTGGGCTGCAAGGGCACGACTCGACGCTGGCGAATGCGATGTCGCAGTGCCAGCTGTTCGGACTGTCAGGCAGCGAAGCCGCTGCCGAAGTGCTGCGCGTGATTGCCGTGGTGGACCGATGGCAGCCGCACTTCAAAACCTGCGGCGTGACCGATGCCGACATCGACAGTCTTGCGCAGCGCATCGACGGCGATGAACTGCGGTCACAGCGACGCGGTTTCCGTGCCGATGACAACCGGGC
>JANNBZ010000385.1:0-12396 GCA_031386065.1 Burkholderiales bacterium | reverse complement strand
ACCTGCGTGGTCTCGGGTGTGTGTGACGGCTTCATCGGCAACCGCATGATCGAGCAGTACTCGCGTCAGGCCGGCTTTCTGCTGGAAGAAGGCTGCACGCCGCAGCAGGTCGACAAGGCGGTCGAGAAGTTCGGCTTCGCGATGGGCCCGTTCCGCATGGGCGACCTGGCCGGCAACGACATCGGCTGGGCCATCCGCAAGCGCCGCACCGGCGAAAAACCCGGCATGCGCTACAGCAAGACCGCCGACCTGCTGTGCGAGATGGGCCGCTTCGGCCAGAAAACAGGCGCCGGCTGGTACGACTACGTGCCCGGCAAGCGCGACGCGCTGCCGAGCCAGTTGGTGGTCGACATGATCGAGAAGCACCGCGCCGACATCGGCGTCAAGCCGCGCAGGATTTCCGACGACGAGATCGTGCACCGGCTGGTCTATTCGCTGGTGAACGAGGGTGCCAAGATCGTCGACGAAGGCATTGCCTCGAAGGCCAGCGACATCGACATGGTCTACCTCACCGGCTACGGCTTCCCGCTGCACCGCGGCGGCCCGATGAACTACGCCGACACCGTGGGCCTGTTCAACGTGGTCGGCACGATGAAGCGCTTCGCGGCCAACCCGCTCGACGACGCGTCGTTCTGGCAGCCCGCGCCGTTGCTGGCCCGCCTCGCCGCTGAAGGCAAGAGCTTCAGCTGATTTGCTCCCTCTCCCTGGCAGGGAGAGGGCCGGGGTGAGGGTCGACTCCCGCATCACGCCACAACCGACCAAATACAGGACTCCCACCATGACCAACGCAGTGATCGTCTCCACCGCCCGCACCCCTCTGGCCAAGAGCTGGAAGGGCGCCTTCAACCTGACGCACGGCGCCACGCTGGGTGGCTTCGCCGTCAAGGCGGCGGTCGAACGCGCCGGCATCGAGGCCGCCGAGGTCGACGACGTGATCATGGGTTGCGCCACGCCCGAAGGCGCCACCGGCGGCAACATTGCGCGCCAGATTGCGCTGCGCGCTGGACTGCCCGTCACCACCAGCGGCATGACGGTGAACCGCTTCTGTTCCAGCGGCCTGCAGACCATCGCGCTGGCCGCGCAACGCATCATCGCCGGCGAGGGCGACATCTTCATCGGCGGTGGTGTCGAAAGCATCTCGTGCGTGCAGAACGAAGCCAATCGCCACATGGGCGCCGACCCCTGGCTGCAAGAACACAAGCCCGAGATCTACTGGAACATGCTGCAGACCGCCGAGCAGGTGGCCAAGCGCTACAAGATCGGCCGCGAGCGCATGGACCAGTACGGCGCGGCCAGCCAGCAGAAGGCCGCTGCCGCGCTGGAAGCCGGCAAGTTCACCGACGAGATCGTCGCCTGCACGGTGATGGCCGGTGTGGTCGACGCGACGATGGGGCTGCGCACGAAGGAAGTGACGATCAAGAACGACGAAGGCATCCGCGCCGGCACCACCTACGACGGCATCAAGGACCTGCGCTCGGCCCTGCCCGGCGGGCTGATCTCGGCCGGCAACGCAAGCCAGTTCAGCGACGGCGCCGGTGCCTGCGTGCTGATGAACGAGTCGCTCGCCTCCAAGCGCAACCTCAAGCCGCTGGGCCGTTTCCTCGGCTTCGCGGTGGCCGGCTGTGAGCCCGACGAGATGGGCATCGGCCCGGTGTTCGCGGTGCCCAAGGTGCTGAAGAAACTCGGCCTGACGGTCGCCGACATCGACCTGTGGGAATTGAACGAAGCCTTCGCGGTGCAGGTGCTGTACTGCGCCGACACGCTGGGCATCCCGATGGACCGGCTGAACGTGAACGGTGGCGCGATTGCCGTCGGCCACCCCTATGGTGTCAGCGGCCAGCGCCTGACCGGCCACGCCTTGATCGAAGGCAAGCGGCGCGGTGCCAAGCGGGTTTGCGTGACCATGTGCATCGGCGGCGGCATGGGCGCGGCGGGCGTGTTCGAGGTGCTGTGACGGCGCATCGACGTGGCGCTGGGTCGAATCCGCACTCGAACGGCCACGACGCGCTTCCAGCGGCGCTTGGCCGTCGCGGCGCTGTGGGTCGGCATCGCGGCCTCCGGTGCATCGGGCCAGACGGTCCAGCGTGATCCTGCGCTGGCACCCAGTGCGCAGTGCGTCGAGTTGCTCGGCGCTTTGAATCGTGAACTCGCCGCGCGCCAGCCCGAGGCGCTTTTTCGTGCCTCCAACTTGCACGAATCCGGGCAGTGCGTCGAGCGCAGCGACGCGCGTGCACTCGAATTCCTGGCCCAGGCCGCGCGCAGCGGCAGCGCCTCGGCGGTGCGGCGCATGTCGCGCCGGTTCGCGCTTGGCCAGGGTGTGCCGCAGAGCTACTCGAACGCCGGGGCCTGGCTCGCCGGCAAGGGTGCGTCCAACGAGCCGTTGCAGCCCTGGGACTACTCCATCGGCTACGCGTTTGCCGTGCTCAGTGAAGTGCTGTCGGGCGTGCAGTACCCGCTGGGCCTGATGCAGCCGCCGCTGGAAGCTTCGTTCGTGCTCGAGGTCGACGCGCTGCGCGTGCGCCAACTCAGCCTGCGGCCGACCGCCGACGACGCCGTGGCCCGGGCCGACTTGTATGCCGCACTTGCTGCGGCCATGAATGCGCGGGTGCCCGATGTTTTGAAGGCGCTGGCACTACCCGATCCCAAGCTGTTGGTCAATGCGCGCGTCGCCATGGTGGTCGGCTTGCGCTACAAACGTGAAGGTGCGCTCGACGTGCTGGAAGACGAGCCCATTTTGAAATGAGCATGAGCTGACGATGAGCTACCGACAAACCGCCGACTTCCTGCTCTATGACTGGCTGCAGGTCGAATCGCTGCAAACGCGCCCACGCTTTGCCGACCATTCGCGCGAAACCTTCGACTCGGTGATGGACACCTGCGAGCGCATCGCATGCGAAAAATTCGCCCCGTTCAATCGCCTGGCCGACACCGAAGAGCCCTGGTTCGACGGCGACAAGGTGCACTTGCCCGAGGCCAGCCACGCGGCGGCGAAGGCCTATGCCGAGTCCGGCATGCTGGCCGCCGCACAAGACCACGAGATCGGCGGCATGCAGTTGCCCTGCGTGGTCGAGATGGCGGCGAACAGCTTTTTTTCGAAGGCCGGCATCGGCATCGGCGGTGGCGGCATGCTGACCAGCGGCAACGCGAACTTGCTGATGGCGCACGGCACACCGCTGCAGCAACGCGTGTTCGCGCACAACGAGTTCTCGGGCCGCTTCTTCGGCACCATGTGCCTGAGCGAGCCGCAGGCGGGTTCCAGCCTGTCCGACATCGTGACCCGCGCCACACCCGATGGCGACGACGCCGCGCTCGACCCGCTCGGCCCGCGCTTCCGCCTGCGCGGCAACAAGATGTGGATCTCGAACGGCGAGCACGAGCTGTCGGAAAACATCATCCACCTGGTGCTCGCAAAAATTCCTGGCGCCGACGGTCAACTGGTGCCCGGCGCGCGCGGTATTTCGCTGTTCATCGTGCCGAAGAAGCTGGTCGACGTGGAAGGCCGCCTCACCGGCGAACGCAACGACGTGGCGCTGGCCGGCTTGAACCACAAGCTCGGCTACCGCGGCATCCCGAACACGCTGCTCAATTTCGGCGAGGGCAAGTTCCCGGTGCAGGGCAGGGCGGGCGCCGTCGGCTACCTGGTGGGTCGGCCGGGTGAAGGTTTGCGCTGCATGTTCCACATGATGAACGAGGCACGCATTGCCGTCGGCCTGGGGGCCGCGATGCTGGGCTACGCCGGCTTCGAGGCCAGCCTCGACTACGCGAAGACCCGCCCGCAAGGACGGGCCATGGGCGTGGCCGGCAAAGACGCCACGCAGCCGCAGATCGCCATCATCGAACACGCCGATGTGAAGCGCATGCTGCTGGCGCAGAAGAGCTACTGCGAAGGCGCGCTGGCGCTCGAGCTGTACTGCGCGCGGCTGGTCGACGAGCTGCACACCGGCGAGGCCGCTGCCGCCAAAGACGCCGGGCTGCTGCTAGACATGCTGACGCCCATTGCCAAGAGCTGGCCCAGCGAGTGGTGCCTGGAAGCCAACAGCCTCGCCATCCAGGTGCTGGGCGGCTATGGCTACACGCGCGACTTTCCGGTCGAGCAGTACTGGCGCGACAACCGCCTGAACATGATCCACGAAGGCACGCACGGCATCCAGGGGCTGGACCTGCTGGGTCGCAAGGTGGTGATGAACGGCGGTGAAGGCCTGAAGCTGCTGGTCGCCACTGTGGCTGCGACCACAGCGCGCGCGCAAGGCGAACCCAGCCTGCGCGAACACGCTTCGCAAGTGACGGCCATGCTGACCGCTCTGCAGCGCGCCACGCAGGCCGCCTGGGCCACCGGCAACCCCGACGAAGCGCTGGCCAACGCCACGCCGTACCTGCAGGCCTTCGGCCACACCGTGCTGGCGTGGATCTGGCTCGACGTGGCCCTGTGCGCGCAAGCGGCACGGCAAGCTGCACGCGACCCGCAGCAGCAAGACCGCCTGAGCGGCACGCTGGCGGCGGCCACCTATTTTTTCCACTATGAACTGCCTCGTGTGCCGGCCTGGCTGGGCGTGGTCGAGTCGCGCGACAGCACCTGCCGCAGCATGGCCAGCGAATGGTTCTGAGCATGAGCAACGCCGCACTGCAAAAGCTGATCTGGGTGCTGATCTACGGCGGCCTGCTCGGCGTGGTGCTGGGCTTGTCGATCCAGAAGAGCAACGACCCGCTGGGCTGGTCCATCGTCGTCGGCGGCGCTGTGGTGGCGGCGGTGGGTGCCGTGCTTCTGTACGTGCGCGCCGCCCGCAAGGATGCACCGTGATCCGCCACGTCGTGATGTGGAAGCTGATTGATCCGGCCGACGCGCCGCGTTTCAAGCAGTTGCTGGACACCTGCATCGGCCTGGTGCCGGGCATGATCGAATTCGAGGTCGGCGTTCGCAGCGCCGGCCTCGATGCGAACGTCGATGTGTTGCTGGTGTCGAGCTTCGTCGACGCAGCCGCACTCGATGCCTACCAGAACCATCCGCACCACAAGGCGGTGAGTTCCCAGCTCGGGCCGCTGCGCGAATCGCGCAGCGTGCTCGACCATGAATCCCTCACGCCCGGCACCCCGGGCACTTGAAAGAGCAGTCGATGTCGAAGTCAGTTCTCGTTCGCGCGCTGGCCTGCCTGGCCTTTCCGGGCCTGGCGTTGTTGTACGTGCAACCGGCCGTGGCACAGGTCTACGCATTTCCGACCTATGCCGATGCGGCACAGGTCAGCAGCGCCTGCGAGGGCATGCTGACCGACCTGAAATTGCGGGAAGCACAGTTGGAAAATCCGGCCGATGGCGCGGCGCGCGCTGGCGAACTGCTGGCTGCGCTGGATGCGCTGACGCTGCGCTACGAGGACACCCTGGGCCCGCTTGCCTTGCTCGCTTCGGTGCACCCCGACAAGGCGATCCGCGACGCGTCCGAAGCCTGCGAGCTGAAGTACGACGCCTTCAACACCGCCTTTTTGCAGAACGCGGTGGTGTACGCCCGCATCAAGGCGGCCCAGCCGGTCGACGCCATCGACCGCCGCTATGTGCAGGACCTGCTGAACGCCTTCGAAGACTCCGGCGTCGCGCTGCCGGGCGACAAGAAGCAGCGCGCGCTCGACATCAACGCTGAAATCACCCGCGTCGCGCAGGAGTTCGAGCGGCGCATCCGCGAAGACAAGACCCGGGTGGCGTTCACCCAGCGCGAACTGGCCGGTGTGCCGCCCGCCGTCTGGAAGAACGCGAAGCGCGACGCGCGGGGTCGCATCCTGCTGGGCCTGGACTATCCGTCGTCGATTCCGGTGCTGGAAAAAGGCAGCAACCCGGCAGCGCGCGAGCGCATGTGGCGGGCGTTCCAAAACCAGGGCGGGGCCGACAACCTGGCGCTGCTGGCGCAACTGGCGAGCCTGCGGCGCGAGTACGCCGGCCTGTTCGGCTTCAACTCTTACGCCGACTTCGCCTTGCGCCGGCGCATGGCGCAAAGCGAAGCGCAGGTGCAGGGCTTTCTTCGCAGCGTGCGCGACGTGGTCGGGCAGCGCGAACTGAAAGACCTAGCGGTGCTGCGCGCCGGCAAGGCCAAAAACACGAAGCAGCCATTGCAGTCGACCGTGTTGCGCCGATGGGATTCCACGTTCTACCTGGCCCGCGAGCGCCGCGCGCAGTTCGCGGTCGACCAGGAGCAGTTCCGCGCCTACTTCCCGCCCGAAGAAAGCCTGGCCTTCGTGTTCCGGCTCGCGCGGCAATTGTTCGGCGTCAGCTTCTCGCCGGCGCAGCAAACGCTGTGGCACCCCGATGCACGCGCCTTTGAAGTTCGTGACGATGCGTCGGGCAAAACACTGGGCAGCCTGTTCGTTGACCTGTACCCGCGCGCCGACAAATACAACCACGCGGCGGTCTGGAGCTTTCGCGGCGGGTCCACGCTGGCCGGCCGGCTGCCGGCGGCCGGGCTGGTGGTCAACTTCAATCGCCAGGGCCTGACGCTGGACGAAATGGACACGTTGCTGCACGAGTTCGGCCACGCGCTGCACTCGCTGCTGTCGACCACGCGCTACGCCAGCCAGGCCGGCACCAATGTGCAACGCGACTTCGTCGAAGCGCCGTCGCAGATGCTCGAAGCCTGGGTCTTCGACCCTCGCGTGCTGGCCCTGTTCAAGGACGTCTGCCCGGCCTGCAAACCGGTGCCGCCCGCGCTGCTGGCCCAGGCCGAACGCGCCAAGGAGTTCGGCAAGGGCATCGAGGTGTCGCGCCAGCAGCTCTACGCCAGCTACGACCTCGCCCTGCACGGCCCCACGCCGCAAGAGCCGCTGGCACTGTGGGCCCGCATGGAAGGCGACACGCCGCTGGGGCACGTGCGCGGCAGCATGTTCCCGGCCGGCTTCGGCCACATCGCCAGCGGCTACGCGGCCGGCTACTACGGCTACCTGTGGAGCCTGGTGGTGGCCGAAGACCTGCGCACCGCATTCGCTGCCGACAAGCTCGACGCCCGCGTGGGCCGCCGATACCGCGACACGGTGCTGGCCAATGGCGGCCAGGTTGCCGCCGATGAACTGGTGCAGCAGTTCCTCGGTCGGCCGACCGACAGCAAGGCGTTCTTCAAGGAATTAACCGAGCACTGACAACCCGATCCGCCCGACTCGTCCGACCCGAATGGCGACCGAGCCTGTCGCGGACAGCTCGACCGTTTGTTTTTCCAGAACCCAGGAGCCACCGAATGAGCACCAACATCAAGACCCTGTTCGACCTCAGCGGCAAGACCGCACTCGTCACCGGCGGCTCGCGCGGCCTGGGACTTCAGATTGCCGAAGCGCTGGGCGAGGCCGGTGCGCGCATCCTGCTGACCTCGCGCAAGGCGTCTGACCTGGAACAGGCCGCCGCCCACCTGCAGGCCAAGGGCATCGACACCCGCTGGGTCGCAGCCGACGCCAGCGACGCGGCGCAAATCGCGCGTGTGGCCGACGAAGCGATGCAGCGGCTGGGCCAGGTCGACATCCTGGTCAACAACGCTGGCGCGACTTGGGGCGCGCCCGCCGAAGACCATCCGCTGGAAGCCTGGGACAAGGTGATGAACATCAACATCCGCAGCATCTTCTTGATGAGCCAGGCCATCGGCAAGCTCAGCATGATTCCGCGCCGCGCGGGCCGCATCATCAACGTCGCGTCGATTGCCGGGCTCTCGGGGGCCGGGCCCGAAACGCAGTTCATCGCCTACGGCACCAGCAAGGGCGCGGTGGTCAACTTCACCCGCACGCTGGCCGGCGAGTGGGGCCACTACGGCATCACCGTGAACGCACTGGCGCCTGGCATGTTCCCGAGCAAGATGACCCGCAGCACCTTCGAGAAGATGGGAACTGAGGCCATTGCCCGCACCGCACCGCTGAACCGCGTGGGCGATGACGACGACCTGAAGGGCGCGGCGGTGCTGTTCGCCAGCGCCGCCGGCAAGCACATCACCGGGCAGATTCTGGCGGTCGACGGCGGCGTGAGCGCGGTGCACGGCGTCTGACCGCGAACGTGGTTCGGCCGACGCGCCGCATGAAATTCCTGACCCACATCCCCTTCGTCGAGACGCTGGGCTTCGAGCTGATTCGCATCGAAGGCGGCGAAGCGCAGATCGATCTGGAACTGCGCGACGAGCTGTGCAATTCATGGAGCGTGGCGCACGGAGGTGTCACGATGACCCTGCTCGACGTGGTGATGGCGCACGCCGCGCGCAGCCCCGACATCCATCTGCCCGACGGTGGCCGGGGCGTGGTCACCATCGAAATGAAAACCAGCTTCATGCGGCCCGGCATCGGCCGGCTGCGCGGCATGGGCAAGCTGCTGACGCGCACCGCGTCGATGGCGTTTTGCGAGGGCTCGGTGTTCGACGCGAAAGACGTGCTGATCGCGCATGCCACCGGCACCTTCAAGTACCTCAAGGGGCTGCCCGTCGGCGGCCGAATGGTCCAGCGCCTGAACGCGTCGGACTGATCACTGTTCAAACACCTCACCCGGAAAAATCATGGCCAACGATCACAGCACCAACCCGCAGATCCACCTCGTCTCGCGCCCCACCGGCGAGGCCGGCGTCGACAACTTTCGCCTTGTTGAAGTACCAGTGCCGGCGCTCGCTGACGGCGAAGTGCTGGTGCGCAACCACTACCTCTCGCTCGACCCCTACATGCGCATGCGCATGAATGACGCCAAGAGCTACGCCGCGCCGCAGGCCCTGAACACCGTGATGCTGGGCGGCACCGTGGGCGAGGTGGTGGTGTCGCGCCACCCCAAGTACGCGGTCGGCGACAAGGTCGTCGCCGGCGGCGGCTGGCAGCACTACACGGTGGTCGACGCGAACCAGGTCGGCGTGATGCGCAAGGTGGACACCACCCACATTCCGCTGTCGGCTTATCTGGGCTCGGTCGGCATGCCCGGCGTCACCGCCTGGTACGGGCTGATGCAAATTTGCGAGCCCAAGGCCGGCGAGACGGTGGTGGTCAGCGCGGCCAGCGGCGCGGTGGGCAGCGTGGTGGGTCAGCTGGCCAAGGCGCGCGGCTGCCGCGCGGTGGGCTTCGCCGGCGGAGCCGAAAAATGCGCCTATGTGGTGGATGAACTGGGCTTCGATGCCTGCATCGACTACAAGGCGCACGCCGATCGCGCGTCGCTGCAAAAGGCCTTCGACGCGGTGGTGCCGAACGGCGTCGACGGCTATTTCGAGAACGTCGGCGGCGTGATCCTGGACGCGGTAATGGCGCGCATGAACGCCTTCGGCCGCATCGCGCTGTGCGGAATGATCTCGGGCTACGACGGCGCGCCGATCCCGCTGGCCAACCCGGCCACCATCCTGACCTCGCGACTCAAGCTGCAAGGTTTCATCGTGTCGGAGCACATGCAGTTCTGGCCCGAAGCGCTGAAGGAACTGGGCGGCCTGGTCGCCACCGGCAAGCTGAAGTTTCGCGAGTCGGTGGCGCAGGGCATTGCCTCGGCGCCCGAGGCGTTCATCGGCCTGCTGAAAGGCAAAAACTTCGGCAAGCAGCTGGTCAAGCTGATCTGAATTTTTAAGGCAACGATGGACACCACACCCCGCATCGGTGAAGAGTTTCGCGATGACCTGCGGCCGCTTCACGGCGATGCGGGTTCGGGGACGACTTCGGCGGCGCGTGCCGGCTCGGGCAACGCGGCCGCGCGTCGCGTTCTCAGTGCCGACGAGCTGGCGCCGCTGACGCGATTGAACAACACGCGCTCGGCGCTGGCCGTGCTGCAAACCGCTGCCATCCTCGCGGCGGCGATTGCGTTCGCGCTGTGGGTCGGCCCGAGTCCGTGGGTCGTCTTGAGCGTTCTCGTCATCGGTGTGGCGCAGCACGGGCTGTTCATCCTGGCGCATGAAGCGGCCCACTACCGGCTGTTCAGCCACCGCGGCGTCAACGACGTGGTCGGCCGCGTGGTGGGCATGACGGGCGGGGTGTCGATGTGCACCTACCGCGTCACGCACCGCCTGCACCACAACAACCTGTACACCGCTGAAGACCCCGACACCGCGATCCACGGCGGCTACCCGCGTGGCGTGAAGTACCTGTGGAAAAAGCTGGCGCAAGACACTGCCGGCCTCAACGCCTACAAGACCTTCGCCTACTTCTTCGGTGCGCCGGCCTTGAACGTCGAGACCAACCGGGCGGCGCGGCCGCTCGACGACACCTCGGCGCAACTGCGCGCCTCCGCCCGCGTCGACCGATGGCTGGTGGTCGGCTTTCATGTGCTGGCGCCGCTGCTGTGTGCGGCCGTGTGGGGCTGGGCCGGCCTGGCCTGGTACGCGGTGCTGTGGGCGCTGCCGCTGGTCACCGTGCTGCAGCCGGTGCTGCGCTTGCGCGCCATTTGCGAGCACGGTGCCACCACTGATTTTTCGTCGCCGCTGACCGCCGCGCGCACCAACCGCACCGGCGGCAATGCCGTCAACCTGCTGGGCCGCGCGCTGCTGTTTCCGCACCATGTGAACTACCACCTCGAACACCACCTGTACCCGGCTGTGCCGCATTACCACCTGCCGCAGTTGCACCGGCTGTTGCTGCAGAAGGGCGCGTTGCAAGGGGCCGAGGTGCGTGACCTGAGCGACACGCTGGCGCTCATCTTCGCGCCCCGCGCCGCACGCACGCGCCAAGCCGAATTCACCTGATCGACCCCACCGAAAGCACTGCATGAAAACCTACCAGGGCGGCACCGCCGTCATCACCGGCGCGGCCTCGGGCTTCGGCCTGGAAGCCTCGCGCATCGCGGCGCGGCGCGGCATGAACGTGGTCATGGCCGACGTTCAGCAAGACGCGCTCGACACTGCGGCTGCCGAGATCACCGCGCTCGGTGCGCAGGTGCTGGCGATGCGGGTCGACGTGGCCAAGGCGGCCGAGGTCGAAGCCCTGGGCGCGGCCACGCTGGCACGTTTCGGCGCACCGAATTTCGTCTTCAACAACGCCGGTGTCGGCGCGGGTGGCCTGATCTGGGAACACACGCTGAAAGACTGGGAGTGGGTGGTCGGCGTCAACCTGATGGGCGTGGCCCACGGCGTTCGCGTGTTCACGCCGATGATGCTGGCCGCCGCCAAGGCCGACCCTGCGTGGCAAGGCCACATCGTCAACACCGCGTCGATGGCCGGCTTGCTGAACGCGCCCAACATGGGCGTCTACAACGTCACCAAGCACGCCGTGGTGGCGATGAGCGAAACGCTGTTTCAGGACCTGCGGCTGGTCACCGACCAGATCGGCGCCTCGGTGCTGTGCCCGTATTTCGTGCCCACCGGCATCACCCGCAGCGAGCGCAACCGGCCGACCGATCTGCAGTCCGACGCCAAGCCCACGCGCAGCCAGTTGATCGGCCAGGCGATGAGCGACAAGGCCGTCAGCAGCGGCAAGCTCACTGCCGCGCAGATCGCGCAGTTCGTGTTCGACGCCGTTGACGAAGGCCGCTTCTACATCTACAGCCACCCCAAGTCATTGGGCAGCGTGCAGACGCGGCTGGAAGACATCATGGCCTCGCGCAACCCCACCGACCCGTTTGCCCACAAGCCCGAATTGGGTGCCGAACTGCGCGCCGCGTTGCGCGCTGCCGATTGAGCCGGCGGTGACAGACGCACCGCAACCCGGCCGCGCGCAGGACATCGAGCCGTTCTGGCTGGCCTACCAAAAAGCCCGCGCGGTCAAGGTGGAAGGCTTTGCGGCCAGCGCGCTGGGCGACACCCGCGCGGTCGCCGATTCGCACGCCGAGTTGATCTTGTCGGGTGTCAAGCGCGCCCACGCGAGTCTGCTTCGCGAGTTCCAGAAAGACCTCGACCCGCTGCCGCAGATCGGTGACCACCTGGTGGTCCTCGACGGCGAAGGCCAGCCACGCGCCATCGTGCGCAACACCCATGTGGAGCTGCGCCATTTCAACGAGATCGACGACGTGTTCGCCTTCGAAGCCGGCGAAGGCGACCTGACCCTGCGCTGGTGGCTGACAGCCCACCGGCAGGAGTTCGCCGAGTTGGCGGAGCGCGAAGGCTTCGAGGTGGATGAGCGTGTCGAGTTGGTGCTGGAGCACTTTGAGGTGGTGTGGCCGGTGGGCCTTTGATTGCGCGTTGCGCTTTCGTGGCACGGCCTTCGCTCTTGAACTGAAGGTTCAATCTCAATGCGTGAGTCCGCGCCGGGTCTCGGCCCGTCTGCCGAGTAACTTTGGTGTCCCCATAACTTCGCTGTGCGAAGCGAGTGGACCCCCGCTGCGCGAACATTTGCGGGCCCAAATGAAAGTCACCAAAGCAAAGTGAACCGCACCGGGTTTCGAGGAGGCCTGTTGGCTTGAGTCAAACCGGCTTGGTCTGACTTCTTTTGGCTGTTCAAACTTTCATTATTCCAGCCCCCGCAGGGGCCGCCGGAGGCTCCCCGGTTGGGCCATGTATTCATG
>JANNBZ010000111.1:0-21328 GCA_031386065.1 Burkholderiales bacterium | reverse complement strand
CAGCGTGGCTGAGCCGCTGCTCGCGCTCGAGCGCGTCAGCCTCGCGCTGCCCGACCTGGCCGCCAAACCGCCGTTCGGCCGCGCGCCGCTGCGCGCGATCCTGCACGACATCGCCCTGACGGTGGCGGCCGGCGAGTGCGTGGCCCTGGTCGGCGAGTCGGGTTCGGGCAAGTCAACATTGGCACGCACCGTGTTGCGCCTGCACGAGCCGCAGGCCGGGCGCATCGTCTTCGACGGGCAGGACACGACCCACGCGGCCGAGGCGCAATTGGCGGCCATGCGCCAACGCATGCAGATGGTTTTTCAGGACCCGATGTCGTCGCTGAACCCGCGCCGGCGGATCGGCCACATCGTCGCGCAGCCGCTGCGGGTGGCGGGCCGCGAGGCCGGCGCGGCCAGCGTGGCCGCGCTGGTGGAACGGGTGGAGTTGCCGGCCGCCTTCGCGCAGCGCTACCCGCACGAGCTGTCGGGCGGGCAGCGCCAGCGGGTCGGCATTGCGCGCGCCATCGCGCTGAACCCGGCGCTGATCGTGGCCGACGAGATCGTCTCGGGGCTGGACGTGTCCACGCAAGCGCACATCCTGCTGCTGCTGCGCGAGTTGCGGCGCGAGCTGGGGTTGGCGATGCTGTTCGTCACCCACGACCTGTCGGTGGTGCGCGTGCTGTGCGACCGCGTGGTCGTGCTGCGCGAGGGCCGTGTGGTCGAAACCGCGCCGGTGGCGGCACTGTTCGCGCGGCCGCAAAATGCCTACACACGCGCCTTGCTGGATGCGATACCGTTGCCCGATGTCGACCCGCACTGGCTGGACGACGCCCCCATTTCAAAGGAGAAAACCATGAATGTTCAAGGCTGCACCGCACTCGTCACCGGCGCCAACCGAGGCTTCGGCCGCGCCCTGGTGCAGGCCCTGCTCGACGGCAGCGCAGCCAAGGTCTACGCCACGGCCCGCGACACGTCCACGCTGCAGCCGCTGGTGGCGGCCAGCGGCGGCCGCGTGGCCACGTTGACGCTGGACATCACGCGCGACGACCACATCGCTGCCGCGGCCGCCGCCTGCCGCGACGTGACACTGCTGTTCAACAACGCCGGCATCAACCGGCACCAGGGCGTGATTGCCGCCAGCAGCCTCGACGACGCGAGGGCCGAGATGACCAGCAACTACTTCGGCACGCTGGCGATGTGCCGCGCCTTCGCGCCGGTACTGGCCGCGAACGGCGGTGGCGCCATCGTCAACGTGCTGTCCATCCTGGCCAAGGTGTCCATCCCGGCGATGGGCTCGTTGTGCGCGTCGAAGGCGGCGTCGCTGCGCATGACCGAGGGCGTGCGCGCCGAGTTGGCGGCGCAGGGAACGCGCGTGGTGGCGCTGATGACCGGCGCGATGGACACCGACATGGAACGCGACTTCCAGGGCCCGAAGTCGGCGCCGGCCGAGGTGGCGGCGGTGTTGCTGGCCGGCCTGTCGGCGGGCGACGAAGAGGTCTACCACGGGCCGATGCCGGAGTGGATCAACGGCGCGATGAAGGGCGACGCCAAGGCGCTGGAAAAAGAGTTGGCGACGTACCTGCCGGGTTGAACACCTCGACCATGAAACGCTTGTGGGACATTTCGCCGCCGGTGCATGCCGGCTCGCCGGTCTTTCCCGGTGACACCGTGTATTCGCAGCGCTGGAGCGCGCGCATCGCGGCCGACTGCCCGGTCAACGTCAGCGCCATCACCTTGTCGCCGCACGTGGGCGCGCATGCCGATGCGCCCTTGCACTACGACCAAGCCGGCGCGGCCATCGGCGCGGTCGACCTGGCGCCGTTCCTCGGCGTGTGCCGCGTGATTCACGCCATCGGCTGCGGCCCGCTGATCGGCATCGAACACCTGCAGCACGCACTGGCCGACCTGCCGCCGCGCGTGCTGCTGCGCACCTATGCCCAAGCGCCGCTGAGCGCCTTCGACAACGCGCTGACGGCCTACGCCCCCGAGACCATCGAGCACCTGGCCGACTGCGGCGTGCTGCTGGTGGGCATCGACACCGCCAGCATCGACCCGGCCGACAGCAAGACGCTGGATTCGCACCAGGTGATTCGCCGGCGCGGCCTGCGCGTGCTGGAAAACCTGGTGCTCGACGACGTTCCCGAGGGCGACTACGAACTGATCGCCCTGCCGCTGAAACTGACCACCGCCGACGCCTCGCCGGTGCGCGCGGTGTTGAGACAACTGTGAACGCTTTGAGAACTTCCATGACGACACGACAAGACTGCCTGGCCCTGGATGCGCACGACGCGCTGGCGCCGCTGCGCGAGCAGTTCAGCCTGCCCGACGGGCTGATCTACCTCGACGGCAACTCGCTGGGCGTGTTACCCAAAACAGCGGCGGCGCGCGCGCAGCAGGTCGTGACCGAGGAGTGGGGCGTCGGCCTGATCGGCAGTTGGAACAGCGCCGGCTGGATGGACCTGCCGCAGCGCCTGGGCGACAAGATCGCGCGGCTGGTCGGTGCCGGCGCCGGCGAACTGGTGGTGGCCGATTCGACCTCGGTGAACCTGTTCAAGGTGCTGAGCGCGGCGATCGACATCTGCCGAGCCGATGCGCCGCAGCGCCGCGTCATCTTGTCCGAACGCAGCAACTTCCCGACCGACCTGTACATCGCCGAAAGCCTGGCGCGCCAGCACGGCATGACGTTGACCTTGGTAGACCAGGCGGACGACCTTCCCGCGCACCTGAACGAATCGCTCGCGGTGCTGATGCTGACCGAGGTGAACTACCGCACCGGCCGCCTGCACGACATGGCCGGCCTGACTCGCGCCGCGCACGCCGCCGGCGCGCTGGCGCTGTGGGACCTGGCGCACAGCGCTGGCGCGCTGCCGGTCGACCTGACCGGCAGCGACGCCGACTTCGCGGTCGGCTGCGGCTACAAGTATTTGAACGGCGGCCCCGGCGCGCCGGCCTTCGTGTGGGCGCACCCGCGCCACGCCAGCCGCTTCTGGCAGCCGCTGGCCGGCTGGCTGGGCCACGCGGCACCGTTCGAGTTCACACCCGACTACCGGCCGGCCGCCGGCATCACGCGGTTCATTTGCGGCACGCCGCCGGTGTTGTCGCTGGCGGCGCTGGAATGCGGGCTGGATTCGGTGCTGGCTGCGGAACCGTTCGGCGGCATGCGCGCGCTGCGCGCGAAGTCGCTGGCGCTGACCGCGCTGTTCGCGCAACTGGTCGAAGCGCGCTGCGGCGGCCGGGGCCTGACGCTGGCATCGCCGCGCGAAGACGCACGGCGCGGCAGCCAGGTCTGCTTCGCGCACGCGACGGCCGGCTACCCGATCATGCAGGCGCTGATCGCACGCGGCGTGGTCGGTGATTTCCGCGCGCCCGACATCCTGCGCTTCGGCTTCACGCCGCTGTACGTGCGCTTCGTCGACGTGTGGGATGCGGTGGAGCAGCTGCTGCAGGTGCTTGAGAGCGGCGAGTGGAAACAGGCGCGCTTCAACCAGCGGTCGGCGGTGACATGAGATCGACATGAGCACCGAAAAATCGTCATCGAAGAAGGCGCGCAGTTCGACTTCTCGACCGACATGAGCTACGCCGATTACCTGCACCTGGACGCGGTGCTGGGCGCGCAGCAGCCGCTGTCGCCCGACCACAACGAGATGCTGTTCATCGTGCAGCACCAGACCAGCGAACTGTGGATGAAGCTGATGCTGCACGAACTGGCGGCCGCCGTGCAGTGCGTGGCGCGCGACGAACTGGGCAGCGCCTTCAAGATGCTGGCCCGCGTCAGCAAGATCATGGAGCAACTGGTGCATGCCTGGGACGTGCTGGCCACGATGACGCCGCCCGAGTACTCGGCCATCCGCCCCTACCTCAGCCGCAGCAGCGGCTTTCAAAGCTGGCAGTACCGCAGCATCGAATTCATGCTGGGCAACAAGAACGCCGCCATGCTGAAGCCGCATGCGCACCGGCCCGAGATTTTGCAGCGGGTGGACGCGGTGTACCGCGCGCCGTCGCTGTACGACGAAGCCCTGCGCCTGCTGGCCAGGCGCGGCCTGGCCGTGCCCGCTTCGCACACCGAGCGCGACTGGACCCAGCCGTATGTGGCGAGCGCCGAAGTCGAACAAGCCTGGCTGGTCGTCTACCGCAACCCGCAGCAGCACTGGGACCTGTACCAACTGGGCGAAGAACTGACCGACCTCGAAGACGCGTTTCGCCTGTGGCGTTTCAGGCACGTCACCACCGTCGAACGCGTGATCGGATTCAAGCGCGGCACCGGCGGCACCAGCGGCGTCAGCTACCTGCGCAAGATGCTGGACGTGGTGTTGTTCCCGGAGATTTGGACGTTGCGGACGGAGTTGTAGGGAGACGCATGTGGCCGGCGTTGGTGATCAATTCAAGGCAAGCCAAATGCCGCGCGCAATCGGCAATAGTCCAGCGACGTAACGGTTTGAGAGTGCTGCAACGCCCATTGCGATCTGCGGTACCTGACGGAATCACCTTGCGGGTTGATGTTGCCCGCAGTATCATCTGACCCCTGAATACCGCCGCAAAGCTGTTGCTTGCCATGCGCAGCAACCCGCTCGATTGGCAGCTTGCGCAACGTCAAACGGTGGCGCGCCAGAATGGCATCGACTGGCGTCACGATGGAACGAGTCACTGCGTCTTCGTGCGCAACGACGGCAAGACTCTTCCTGTTCCTGCCCGCCGTCCCATCAAGCCAATCTACGTCCGGAAGTTTCTAGAACTCGTTGAAGGAGCATGAATCATGGTCAAGCGCATGGACTACCCGTTCGAGATTCGCCCGCTGTCAACCGAGGAGGGCGGCGGCTTTCTGATCTCCTACCCTGACTTCTCTGACTGCCTGTCGGACGGAGCCACCGTCGAGGAAGCGCTCACGAACGGCAAGGACGCATTGAAGGCGACGATCAGCGCACTCAAGGCCAAAGAGATTCCAGTTCCTGCGCCGAACAGCGGCGGCGTTGCATCGGGCAAGTTCGTCGCTCGTGTTCCAAAAACAGTCCATGCGCGGTTGACCACGCGAGCAAAGGCAGAAGGCGTCTCACTGAACGCGCTGGTGCTGACCTTCATCGCTGAAGGGCTTGGACGCAAGGAACGACGCGCTTAGACGGATGCGTGGCTGATTTCTCAAACGGTTCGTTCCCGCCGGTGTGAGCCTGCCGGCGGCCGCCGCACCGCCGAACCGGCCGAACCTGTGTGAAGCAGTGCACGTTGCCGCCCCGGCTGCGCGACATGCCTTCACATCTGCGGCTGCGGGCCGATAAAGTGTTGGCGAGCCGCTGTCTGACTCCCGGAACGGCGGCCTGCCCGATTGATCGCATCCCGTTTGCTGCCCAGGTGAGTACCGCCTTCTCATGTCCAACACGCTGAACTGGTCGACCACGGCGCCGCATTCCGCGTCGGCACCGGGCAACCGCGCGCTCGGCGAAACCGGCGCCGCGCAATCGCACGGCGCGCACGATGCGTTGCCGCCGGGCACGCGGCTGGACGAATTCGAGATCGTGAAGGTTCTGGGCGTGGGCGGCTTCGGCATCGTCTATTTGGCGCTCGACACCGTGCTGCAGCGGCAGGTAGCGATCAAGGAATACATGCCGACGGCGCTGGCC
Source organism: Burkholderiales bacterium (assembly GCA_031386065.1). Lineage (GTDB taxonomy): Bacteria > Pseudomonadota > Gammaproteobacteria > Burkholderiales > Burkholderiaceae_C > JANYJJ01. Next base: position 15,734 of record JANNBZ010000111.1, on the reverse strand, counting down.
GGCCGGCGCGCCGGCGCGACGGTGTCGGTGCGCTCGCCGTCGCAGGCCAGCACCTTCACGTTGGGGCTGGAATCGTTTTTCAGCGAAGCACGCATGCTGGCCAGCTTCGACCACCCGTCGCTGGTGAAGGTGCACCGCTTCTGGAAGGCCAACGGCACCGCCTACATGGTGATGCCTTACTACCCCGGCCAAACGCTGAAGGAAGTGCGCCTGGGCATGCGCACCGCGCCCGATGGGCGCTGGTTGCTGGCACTGGTGGAGCCGCTGCTGGGCGCGCTGGAAGTGCTGCACCGCGACGGCGTGTACCACCGCGACATCTCGCCCGACAACATCCTGCTGCTGCCCGATGGCCGGCCGGTGCTGCTGGACTTCGGCTCGGCACGCCGCGTGGTGGGTGACAAGGCGCAGTCGCTGACGGCCATCCTGAAACCGAACTTCGCACCTGTGGAGCAATACGCAGACCAGGCCGACATGCCCCAGGGCCCGTGGACCGACCTGTACGCGCTGGGCGCCACGGTGCACTACATGTTGACCGGCCTGGCGCCGTCGCCGGCCGTGCTGCGCGCGGTGCGCGACGGGCTGCCGGCGCTGTCGGTCTTGTCGGGTGAAGGCGACGTGCCCTACCCCGATGTGCCGATGCGATTTTTGGCAACCATCGACTGGACGCTGGCACTGGCGCCCGACGACCGGCCGCAGAGCGTGGCCTTCGTGCGCCAGGGTTTCAACGGCGACGTGGTGCCGCCGCCGCCGTCAGCGCGCCATGTGCCGCCCAAGCCAGCGGATTCACCCGCTCCGCGCGACATGGCCAAGGTCGCCACCGCGCAGTCGTTCGAGACCACGGCGCGGGACGCTGACGCGGCCAACGCACCGACGGGGCCGAAGCTCGCCACACTCGGTACGGCACGTTCTGGGCTGGCCACTGCCGCGCCGCGCATGGCCCGCCGCGCCGGGTGGCTGGCGCTGGCACTGGCCGGTACCAGCGCCTTGGCGTGGGCCGCCTTGACGACGCGACAGCTGCCGACGCCGCCGGTGCCGATTCCCGCCGTGGCCACGAGCGCGGGGCTGGTTGCGGTGCCCGCCACTGCGGCGCCCGTGGCCGTGCCGCGACCCGTCGTGACAGAGACGGCCGCATCCCCCGCCGCGAGCCCGCAGCCGCTGCCCGCCGTGCCGAAGTCCACGCCCGTGCCGCAGGCAATACACACGGCAGCGGTTGCAACGGTGCGTGCAGCGACCCTGGCCGCGTCGGGAGCGCCGGCCGCTCGCGCCGCAGCAGTGAACCCCACGCCGACGGAGGCCCGGTCACCGCGCGTCGCGAAAGTGACGGCTGTCGACGCCGCCCCCACTGGCCCCGACGCCACCCGCAGCCCGAGCGAGTTCTGCGGCGGCCAGGGTTTTCTGCTGCGCGCGGCGTGCGTCAACCGCGAATGCCAGACGCCACGCTGGCGTGCACATGCGGAATGCGTGGCGGCCCGCCAGGCCGAAGAACAGCGCCAGCGCCGGCTGGACCGTTACTGACGTGGCCGCCTTGGGCCCGTTGCCCGCCATCCGCCCCGGCATGCGCCCGCGCATTTTTTACCGCGACCACCTGCTGGGCTGCCAGCCGCTGCAAATGGACGATGGGCGCTTCCAGGCGCGGGTGGTGATCACGGCCATCGGCGGCAGCAAGACCCGCTCGCAGCGCTTTCTGGACCTGGAAATTTTCGACGCCGAAGAAGCCGCCATTGAGCGCGCCCACCAGGCCGGTATCCAGTGGATCGACATCAACGACGGCGCGCACTGAGAGTGCGTCGCGAGTCCACCGCTGGTTGAAGGGCGGTGCGGGGTGGTGAGTGGCGGCAGGCGCGGTATCGTGCGCACACGCCACCAACGCGCGGGCCCACGGCCCCGCGCCGCCGCCATGCCCCAAGCCTTGCGCCACACCCTGTTGTCCGCCCGCGACCTGCTGGTCACGGTGGGGCCGTTCATGCTGATCGCGGTGCTGCTGCTGGCGCTGGCCTACAAGGTGCTGGACCCGACGCCGCCAACGCGCGTGGTGCTGGCCACCGGCTCCGAGCAAGGCGCGTATGCGCAGTTCGGCAAGCGCTACGCAAGCCGCTTGAAGGCCTACGGCATCGAGGTGGAACTGCGCTACACCCAAGGCGCGGCAGAAAACCTGGCACTGCTGCGCGACCCGAACTCGGGCGTCGACATTGCCTTCGTGCAGGGTGGCGCCGACGAGCTGCTCACCGCGCGCGGTGAAGACGCCGAGGCCGACGGACTCAGCTCGCTGGGCAGCCTGTTCTACGAACCGGTGTGGCTGTTCTACCGTGAAGACTCGGCGCAGCGCCTGCTGAAAGGCGAGGCACTGACCAGCCTGACGCAACTGGTCGGCTGGAAGCTCAACATCGGCCCGGCCGGCAGCGGCGTACCCAACCTGATGAAGAAACTGCTCGACGCGAACGGCGTGCCCACCACAGGCATCAGCTTGCTAGACCAGGGGCAGACCTCGGCGGTGATGGGCGTGCTGGCAGGTGACTCGGATGCGCTGGTGTTCGCCTCGGCACCCGAGTCGCTGATGGTGCAGATGCTGCTGCAAACGCCCGGCATCAAGTTGTTCAACTTCGCGCAGGCCGAGGCCTATTCGCGCCGCTTTCCGTTCATGAGCGCGGTGGTGTTGCCGCGCGGCGTGGTCGACCTGGCGCGCGACATTCCGCCGGCCGACGTGAAGCTGGTGGCGCCCACCGCCACGCTGGTCGCGCGCGACACGGTGCACCCCGCCCTGGTGCAGTTGTTCGTGCAGGCGGCACGGCAAATTCACGGCGAGGCCGGCTGGTTCCAGAAGAAGGGCGAGTTCCCGAGCACCGCCAACACCGAGCGGCCGCTGGCCAAGGAGGCCGACCGCTTCTACCGCAACGGCACCCCCTTGCTGCAGCGCTACCTGCCGTTCTGGCTGGCCAACCTGATCGACCGCATGTGGCCGGTGCTGCTGTCGATCGTGGCGATCCTGATTCCGCTGTCGCGACTGCTGCCCCCGCTGTACGAGTTCCGCATTCGCTCGCGCATCTTCCGCTGGTACGGGCAGCTGCGCGAGATCGAAACCGCCGTCGGCCAGCGCCCGGCAAACGAGTTGAACCGCGAGCTCGACGACATCGAAACCCACCTTGAACAGGTGACCGTGCCGCTGAGCTACGCCGACGAGCTGTACTCGCTGCGCAGCCACATCAACCTGGTGCGCGCACGCGTGCAGCCCGCACTGGCGCCGGCCACCGCATGAAGCCGCGCGTGCTGGTGATCGGCTGCGGCTTCGGCGGCATCGAGGCGGTGCGCGCGCTGTCGAATGCCGAGGTCGAGATCACGCTCGTCGACCGCACCAACCACCACCTGTTCCAGCCGCTGCTGTACCAGGTGGCGACCGCCGGGCTGAGCGCGCCGGCGGTGTCGGGGCCGATCCGCCACGTGCTGCGCCGGCAGATGCGGCGCGGCAACCTGACCATCCTGCAGGCCGAGGTGACGCACATCGATGCGGCGGCAAAGTGCGTGTCGCTCGACCAGGGCGAGACGCTGGCCTACGACCACCTGATCGCCGCCGCCGGGTCCACCCACAGCTACTTCGGCCACGACGACTGGGCCGCCCACGCGCCGGGCCTGAAGACGCTGGCCGATGCCTTCACCATCCGCGCGCGCGTGATCGGCGCCTTCGAGCAGGCCGAGCGCTGCACCGACCCCGCAGCCTGCGAACCGTGGCTGAGCTTCGTCGTCATCGGGGCCGGGCCGACGGGCGTGGAGATGGCCGGCACCATGACCGAGATCGCGCATCACACGCTGCCGCAGGAATTCCGCCGCATCGATTCGCGGCTGGCCCGCGTGGTGCTGATCGAAGGCTCCGACCGCGTGCTCGGCAGCTTCGTGCCGGCGCAGTCGGCGCATGCGCGCCAGCAGCTGGAGCGGCTGGGTGTGCAGGTGCTGACCGGTTGCAAAGTGACCGGCATCGATGCCGACGGCGTCGACTACGTCAGCACCGACGGCAGCACTCAACAGACCCACCGCCTGCCCGCCAAGACGGTGATCTGGGCCGCCGGCGTGGCCGCGTCACCGCTGGGCGCATCGCTGCGCGACAGCGCCGGTGCCGTGCTCGACCGCAGCGGGCGCGTCAACGTCGAGCCCGACCTGAGCCTGCTGCAACACCCCGAGATCAGTGTCATCGGCGACCTGGCCGCCGCCCGCAGTTTCGGCATCGGCGAGCCGCGCGCGGTGCCCGGCGTCAGCCCCGCCGCCAAGCAGATGGGCCGCGCGGCAGCGGCGAACATCCTGCGGCGTTTGCGCGGCGAGGCGACGCAGGCGTTTCGCTACATCGACTACGGCAACCTGGCCACGGTAGGCCGCAAGGCGGCCGTCGTCGACCTGACCGTGCCCGGCCTCGGCGCACTGCGCTTCTCAGGCCGCCTGGCGTGGCTGTTCTGGCTGTTCGCGCACCTGTATTTCCTGATCGGCTTTCGGAATCGCCTGATCGTGATGGCCGACTGGGCCTGGTCCTACTTCAGCTTCGAGCGCAGCGCGCGGGTGGTGGCGCAGCCGCCCACACCAGCGCCCCCTGCGCTTCGGAAGGGTTGACGCGGCAGCGGCGTTCGACCTGTCGCTGATGCGCGTCGCCGAAGCACAAGTCACCGCCAGCCTCGCCCGCGATTGGCGCTTGCGCCAATCCACCCTGCAGGCGGCGCTTTCCGACCCGGTCGCTACCGCTGCGGCTTCAAAAGCGTAGCTCTCAATGCTACATTCGTGGCCGTGAAAGCTACAACCATCAGTCCCGCCGCGCTGCTGTTCCCGGCCAGTTATCGCCGTCGGGTGCTTACGCTGCTGCTGCTGCACCCGGAACGCGCGCTGCACGTGCGCGAGATCGCACGGCTCACCGGCACCACCGCCGGCACACTGAACAAGGAGCTCACCAAGCTCCATGCCGCCGGCCTGCTGGAGCGCGAGCGCGTCGGCAACCAGGTGCGCTACACGGCCAACCGCGCCAGCCCCATCTACGCCGAGCTCAGCGGCATCTTGCGCAAGACCATCGGCCTGGCCGACGTGCTGGCCGACGCGCTTGCCCCCATGGCACCGGCCATCTCGGTGGCCTTCGTCTTCGGCTCGATGGCGCGTGCCACCGAAACCGCAGGCAGCGACGTCGACGTGATGCTGCTGGGCTCGCTGACCTTTGGTGAGGCTGTGAAGCTGCTCTATCCTGCGCAGGCCACGTTGGGGCGCGAGATCAATTCGAGCGTGTACAGCGCCGATGAATGGCGCGCCCGACTCAAGACCAAAGACCAGTTCATCCGCGAAGTGCTGGCGCAACCGAAGATTTTCCTGATTGGGAACGACGATGAGCTTGAAAAACTTGGTCGGCGTCAGCCTCGGTGAGGTGCCCGTCTCGCGCGAAACGATCACGCGCCTGCTGAGCGCGGCCAAGGGCCACATTGCCGATGCGCAGGCGACGAACATCACCGCCGAAACGCGCTTCGGCGCGGCGTACACCGCCATCCGCATGTTGGCCGACGTGGCGTTGAACGCCAACGGCTACCGCACGCTCACCAGCCGGCCCGGCCACCACCAGACCGCCATTCAAACGCTGCCGCTGACCATCGGCCTGCCGGCGCAAACGGTGCAACTGCTCGACGCCTTGCGCAAGCAACGCCACGTGACGGAATACTCGGGCGATCTGGTTCCCGCCAGCGCAGTGCTCGAATGCGTGGCGCAAGCGCAGGCGCTGCAGGCTGCGGTGCGCGCGTGGCTCAAAACCCACCAGCCCAAATTGATCTGACCGACCTGCAACTCACCCCAGGCTCCTAAAATCTCCACACCGGATCGACAGGACACCCCATGGACACCCGCACCTCCCCCTTCCGCCTGCGCATCGCACGCGTTCGCGACGCGCTGACGCAGCATGGCCTGGCGGCTGTGCTGGTGCCGTCGAGCGACCCGCATTTGTCCGAGTACCTGCCCGAGCGCTGGCAGGGCCGGCAGTGGCTGTCGGGCTTCACCGGGTCGATGGGCACGCTGGTGGTCACGGCGGACGCGGCGCTGGTGTTTGCCGACAGCCGCTACTGGACGCAGGCCGAGGCCGAACTCGCGGGCAGCGGCTGCACGCTGGTGAAAATTCCCACCGGTGGCAGCACGCAGCATGTCGACTGGCTGGCCGCGAACCTGCAGCGCGGTGACGTGGTGGGCGTCGACGGCAACGTGCTCGGCCTCGGCGCGGCGCAAGCGCTGCAACGCTGCCTCGACGTGCGCGGCGTGGCCTTGCGCACCGACTTCGACGCGCTGGCCGGGGTCTGGCCCGAGCGGCCCGGCCTGCCCACCGCAGCGGTTTACGCACACGACGCGCCGCATGCGGTGTTGAGCCGCGCCGACAAGCTGGCGCGGGTGCGTGCCGCGATGGCGGCGCATGCGGCCACGCACCACTTCGTCTCGACCGTGGACGACATCGCGTGGCTGTTCAACCTGCGCGGCGGCGACGTGAACTACAACCCGGTGTTCCTGGCGCACGCGCTGATCGACGCGAACGGCGCCACGCTGTTCGTGGCCGACGGCAAGATCGACGCCGCGCTCGCGCAGGCCTTGCTGCGCGACGGCGTGCAACTGGCCGGCTACGCACAGGCGCCGCTCGCGCTGGCTGCGTTGTCGCCCAGCGCGGTGCTGCTGGTCGACCCGCGCCGCATCACGCTGGGCCTGCGCCAGCACGTGCCGGCCGCCGTGGCACTGGTCGAAGCCATCAACCCGAGCACGCTCTTCAAGAGCCGCAAATCCGAGGCCGAGGCAGCGCACATCCGGGCCGCGATGGCACAAGACGGCGCCGCCATGTGCGAGTTCTATGCGTGGTTCGAAGCGGCCCTGGCCGACGCGTCGCGCGCCGAGCCGATCACCGAAATCACGGTCGACCAACAGCTCAGCGCGGCGCGCGCGCGGCGGCCCGGTTTCGTCGGCCTGAGCTTCGGCACCATCGCGGCCTTCAATGCGAACGGCGCCATGCCGCACTACCACGCCACGGCGGAATCGAACGCGGCGATCAAGGGCGACGGCCTGCTGCTGATCGACTCCGGCGGCCAGTACCTCGGCGGCACCACCGACATCACCCGCGTCTGGCCCATCGGCACGGTGAGTGCGGCGCAGCGGCGCGACTACACGCTGGTGCTGAAGGGCACGCTGGCGCTCAGCCGCACGCGCTTTCCGCGCGGCACGTTATCGCCGATGCTCGACGCGATTGCGCGCGCGCCGCTGTGGCAGCACGGCCTGGATTACGGCCACGGCACCGGCCACGGCGTGGGCTACTTCCTGAACGTGCACGAAGGTCCGCAGTCGATCAGCAAAACCATCCCCGAGCCGCAGATGGCAATGGAGCCGGGCATGGTCACCAGCATCGAGCCGGGGCTGTACCGGCCCGGGCAGTGGGGCATTCGCATCGAGAACCTGGTGATCAACACAGCGGTGGCAACTGCCGAAGGCAACACCTTCGGCGAGTTCCTCGAATTCGAGACGCTCACGCTGTGCCCCATCGACACCCGCTGCATCGACCGCACGCTGATGCGCCTTGATGAGATCGACTGGCTGAATGCGTACCACGCGACGGTGCGCGAGCGGCTGAGCCCGCTGGTCAGCGGCGCAGCGCTGGCCTGGCTCAAGCAGCGCACGCAGGCGCTGTAGCCGCCTTGGCTTCGCGCGCGAACCGTCCGGAGCTGGCCTTCGGCGTCGACCTGGGCGGCACCAAGACCGAGGGCGTCGTGCTCGACGCTGCCGGCCGCACGCTGTGGCGGCAGCGCATGGCCACGCCGGCGGGTGACTACCGCGCCACGCTGGCCTGCGTGGCCGAACTGATCGCGCGCGCCGAGGCCGACACCGGCACCCGCGCCCAACGCATCGGCGTCGGCACGCCGGGCACGCTGACGCATGACGGCGTGATCAAGAACGCGAACTCGCAATGCCTGAACGGCCAAGCGCTGCAACGCGACCTGGCGGCCTTGCTAGGGCGACCGGTGCGCATTGCCAACGACGCGAACTGCCTGGCGTTGTCCGAGGCCACCGATGGTGCCGGCGCGGGCGCCGAGGTGGTGTTCGCAGCCATCCTGGGCACCGGCGTCGGTGCGGGCGTGGTGGTGCGTGGCCAACTGCTGACCGGCCCCAACGGCCTGGCCGGCGAATGGGGTCACAACCCGCTGCCCTGGCCCGACGCTGACGACTCGCCTGCGCCCGCCTGCTACTGCGGCCAGCGCGGCTGTGTGGAAACCTGGCTCAGCGGGCCGGGCATGGCACGCGAGCACGGGGCGCGCGGCGGCCAGGCGCTGACGGCCCACGCCATCGTCAGCGGTGCAGCCGACGGCGACGCCGCCTGCGAAGCCAGCCTGCAACGCTACGAGCGCCGCCTGGCACGCGCGCTGGCACAGGTGATCAACCTGCTCGACCCGCACGTCATCGTGCTCGGCGGCGGCTTGTCGCAAGTCGACCGCTGGCTGGTCAGCGTGCCGGCGTTGTGGGCGGCGCATGTGTTCAGCGGCGGGCTCGCTGCCGGCACCCGAGAGCCGGTGCGCACACGGCTGGTTCGCAGCCTGCACGGCGACTCGTCGGGCGTGCGCGGCGCGGCGTGGCTGTGGCGCGAAACCGTGAATTGAAAGCGGCTCCATCGGCGCACACCGCAACTCATCCGCGCCGGCCGGCGCTTCGTCGCAAGCGACTGTGCAGGTTGCGGGGCCGATCCTAAAGTTCGCTCCATCGCAACACGGTTTGAACCGCACGGAGCCCACCATGATCAGCCGCCTCACCGCCTTCGCCGCCACCTTCGCCGTGCTGGCCACCGCCACCCTGGCCTTCGCTGCCAGCGCACCATCGCACGACGCCAGCGCCGCCAAGGCCACTGCAACGCTGCCCATGAAAGTGATTCAACTCGAACGCGTGGTCGTCACCGGCAAACGTGTGGCGAACGCCTCACGCTGAAGGGACCCAGTCGGCGCGGCACCTGTCCGCGCGGCCTCGAAAGCGGTCAGCTGCGGATCATCGACGCGCGCAGCGCTTCGGTGAGCTGGGCCAGGCTGTCCTGCATGTGGGCGCGGCTCTCGACCGACAGCCGGCCGTTGCCGGCCGCGCGGCGCAGGTCGGCCTGCAGCTCGCCGGCGTTCATGCGCACCAGGCTCAGCGCGTCGGCCGGCAAGGTGGCCGAACCGCGCGTCAGCAAGCTCTGCACACGCTTCAGGTGCTCGCGCTGCAGGTTGCGCCGCATGCGGTCGATCTCGGTGCCGCTCTTCAGCTCGCTCCAGACCGAGCCCTGCAAGGTGCTGTAGACCTCGGACAACGAAATGATGTTGCGGCTGTTGCTGCCCACGTACAGCGGCAGGTCGAGCAGGCGCGACGCGGTGCCGGCGCTCAGCAAGCGGTCCAGCGCCACCACCTGCACCTGCAGCACGGCCGACGGGATGCTGACCGGGCCGCCGCGATCCCACTCGTTGTAGTCGGGCGACAGACCGGCCAGGAACTGCGGTTTGAAGCGGAAGCTGTCGGACGCGAACAAGCCCTTGGCCAGGAACTGCAACGCCTCGCGCTGCTTGGCCGGCTCGACCGGGGTGTAGGCGGCGCGCTGCGTGGTGCCCGGCAGGTCGCGCTGGGTGTACATGCCGCCCACGTACTTGCCCACCAGTTCGGACGCGCGGCCGAGCTGGCGAAAGCCGCTCAGCAGCACACGGCGCTGGCGGGTGGCGTCGTCGCCAACCCTCGGTGCGCGATCCTGCACGCGCTGCCACAGCTCGCGCGACAACAGAAGGCGCTTTTGGTAGAAGGCCAGCGGGTCGTCGCCGAGGTCGAAGCGGTTCACCAGCGGGTCGATGCCGTCGTTGCCGCGGCCGCCACCGGCGTCTGCATCGTCGGCATAGGCCAGCAGCGGGTCGGTGCTGCGCGCGGCAATGCGGGCCAGGTCGGCTGCTTCGGTGGTGGCTTCCAGCGGCTTGTAGGCGTACTCGATGGCCCAGTAGTCGTAAGGCCCGAGCGTGGTGTTGTTGAAGCTGGCCTTGCGTTCGCCGGCCACCGGCAGGTTGAAACCGTTGTAGTCCATCACCGAACCGGAGATGCCTTTGGCCTCGGTGAACGACAGGTCCTGCAACTGGCTGCGGCTGACCACGGTCGAGCCCTTGAAGTTGTGCTTCAGGCCCAGCGTGTGGCCGACCTCGTGCGTGATGGTGTCCTTCACCACGCCCTGCGCGAAGGCCTCGGCCTCGGGGCTGTCGGGTTCGATGTCGCCGCGCGCCTCCAGGATGTCGAAGGCGAAGTCCATCTCGGACGCGTTCTCGTGCGCGTAGTCGCAGAAGTCGTGGCGACCGGCGCGGTGCCAGGCGCTGACCGCAGCGGCGTCGGGACGTGCCGTGGCGGCGCCCACGTCTTCGACGATGAAGCGGCGTGAGCCGCGTCCGAACACGTCGCTCATCGCGATGTCGGCGTCGAGGATTTCGCCGGTGCGCGGGTCGCTGTGGCTGGGGCCGCGCGCGAAGCCCGCATCGGCACCGACGAACCAGCGGATCGACGCATGGCGCGCATCCAGCGTGTCCCAGTCGGCATCGTCGGGCTGCTGCTTGGCAACGATGGCGTCCTTGAAGCCGATCTTCTCGAAGGCCTTGTTCCACTCCAGGATGCCGGCCGTCACCGAGGCGCGGTAGGTCAGTGGAATGTTCTTGTCGAGCCAGTAGACGATGGGCTGCTTGGGTTCAGACAGCGCGGCCAGCGGGTCCTTCTTTTCCAGCCGCCAGCGGGTCACGTAGTGCAGGCGCGGGTTCACCTTCAGGTCGGTGCTGAGGTCGGTGACCACATCGAAGAAGTGGCCCAGCCGCGGGTCGGTGCGGCGCGCGGCCATCGGCTGCTCGGGCAACTTGAGAAAGTTGTAGACGAAACCGACGAAGAAGCTGCGCGGGTCGGGCACCGTGCTGGGCGGCGCCGGCATCGGCACCGGGCTGGGCACCAGCGGCGGCGCAGACAGCCGCGCGGTGGCGAAATGCAGCCGCGTGTTGAGCGTGGTCAGCTCGTCGGAGACACGGATTTTCTCGAAGAAGGAATTGCCGCGGTCCAGACCGTACGGCACGCGGTAGGCCTGCTCCAGCGAGGTGGAATAGCCGGAGATGTCGGACAGCAGAAAGCTGGCGTCGATCAGCACCGACTTGCGCTGCGGATGCGGCGCACTGGCCACCGGCGCCGAACCCAGCAGGCTGTGCGAGAAGCCCTGCTCGACGGCCGCCTTCATGGGCGCGGTGCCGGCCACGTAGTCGGTGTTGATGGCCACCAGTTGCACCTGGCTGCTGCCGATTTTGCGGAACATGGCCAGCCACGACGGGCCCATCAGGCTGCCGTACAGCCCGCGCTCGCCGACCGAATTCGACACGTTGACCGACAGCATGAAGGGCTGGTCGAAACGCTCGGCCGGCACTTCGAGCCAGACCTTCTCGTCCTTGCGCCAGACCGGCACGAAACCGGCCTGCAGCGTGGCGCCCTTGACCACCTCGTCGAACGGCCGCCCGGCGGTCGGGTCGACGCGCGCAGCGCTGGGCGCCGAGGCCGCAGAAGCCGCCGCAGCGACCACCGTCGCCTGCGACGCAAAGCGGGCCGGCGGTGCCGACGCGCCGGGCGCAACGGCCACGGCGACCGGTGCTGCCGGAGCCGTGGCCGCAGGTGCCGCGGGGGGCGGGTTCAGTACCGCACAGCCGGCCACGGCGAGCCCGGTCAACAACACCTGAGAGACACGGACCAGCCGGGCGGAAGGGGCAATCGACTTCATGTGCAAACCTATCGAGAGTGACAACTGTGCGGACGCCGCATTCGTGATGCAAACCGCTTGGCGCGTGGCCGGAGGGCAAATCATCGCTCAGAAAGAAAGCCCTCAGGATCAGGGCTCGTCCGCCAAAGACATCGAAACAATGGGACTGTGAAATCTGTCTTGTCGGCAGCACCACGCGACGATAAAGTGGCGCGCTTTCACCCACTCGAACAGGTTTGAATCATGTTGATTCCGTCGCGCTCTCGAACCCGCCGCGCCATCTGCGGCTTCAGCGTGGGCGCCCAGCGTCCGACCCACATCGCACCGTTGACGCTGGAGGTGCGCCATGGTGCCCGTTAACCCCGACACCGGAAAAACCCCGCGCTGGAAAATGGCGCTCGACGTGGAGCGCTGCATCGGCTGCCACGCGTGTTCCGTGGCCTGCAAGGTCGAGAACTCGGTGCCGCTGGGACGCTTTCGCACCAAGGTGTACTACTGGGAAACCGGCAAGTTCCCGAAGACGCAGCGCTTCTTCCTGCCCACGCTGTGCATGCAGTGCGAAGACACGCCGTGCCTGAAGGCCTGCAAGCACGACGCGATCGAACGCGGTGCCGACGGCATCGTCCGAGTGATCCCCGACAAGTGCGACCACGCCGGCGACTGCGAAGCCGCCTGCCCGTATGCAGCCATCGGCTGCGACGAGAACGACATCGCCGACAAGTGCGACTTCTGCTCGCACCGGCTCGACGCCAACATGGAACCCGCCTGCGTGGAAACCTGCCCCGCCGAGGTGTTTCACTTCGGCGATGCGAACGACCCGGTCTCGCCGTACTCGCAGTTCATGGCCAGGCACGGCAGCGACACCAAGGTGCTCAAGCCCGAGGAAAAGACGCTGCCGTCGGTGAGCTATCGCGGCCACCGCACCGAGATGGAAGCCAAGATCCCGAAGGGCCATGTGCACGATCCGTACAGCTACGAGATCGAAACCTGGACCGCACTGGAGCCGCTGTTCCCGAAGAAGAAGCGGGTGCTGTGGGCACGCGTCGACCCCGGCAAGAACGTCACCGGCTACACGCCTGGGGAGAGCAAGGCATGAAGCGCCGCGAGATTGTCAAACGCGGCTTTGCTGCGCTGGCCAGCCTGGCTGTCGGCGAAACCATTCTGCTGACACCCGACGACGCGCAGGCCGCCTGGTGGAACCGCAAGAAGGAACCGTACGGTCAGCGCAAGGCCGTGCGCCGGCCCAGCGGCAAGGGCCGCCTCAAGAACGACTACAGCCGCGCCACCATCGTCAAGAGCGTGTGCCTGAACTGCTCGACCGTGTGCGGCATCCAGGGCTACGTGATCGACGGCAAGCTGGTCAAGGTGGGCGGCAACCCGGAAGACCCGAACAACGGCAAGTCGCTGTGCGCCAAGGGCCAGTCGGGGCCGACCATCAACAACTATCCCGAGCGGCTGCTGTACCCGCTGAAGCGCGTGGGTGCGCGCGGCTCGGGCCAATGGATGCGCATCACCTGGGACGAAGCGCACGACGAGATCGCCGCGCGCATTCGCAAGGCGATGACCGAGGGCAAGCCCGAAGAAGTGGCGATCCACATCGGCCGCTCGCGCCTGGCCGAAGAGATGGGACGGTTCCTGAACGCCATCGGCTCGCCGTCGCTGTTCAACCACCGCGCCATCTGTTCTTCCAACAAGCGCGCCGCCAACTACGTGAGCCTGGGCGAAACCGATTGGGAGTCGGGCGACTTCGAGCGCAGCAAATACATCATCGACTTCGGTGCCAATTTCTACGAAGCGCACCAGGGCGCGATCCACACCGCCAAACGCATCATCCGCGGCCGCTTCGACAACGGGGCCAAGCTGGTGTACTTCGACGTGCGCCTGTCGAACACCGCCGGCCGCGCCGACGAATGGTTTGCGCCCACGCCCGGCAGCGACGGCGCGATCGCACTCGCGATGGGCAACGCCATCATCGCGGCGGGCCTGCACAACCGCGAGTGGCTGGACACCTGGAGCAACGTGCGCGCCGACGATCTGGCCACCTGGATTGCCCGCTATACGCCCGAGTGGGCCGAGGGCATCTCGGGCATCGCTGCCACCGACATCCGCCGCGTGGCGCTGGAATTCGCGCGTGCCGCGCCGGCCGCCGTGGCCTTCACCAACCGGGGCTCGGGCGCTCACTACAACGGCTTCAACGCCGACCGCGCGGTGATTTTGCTGAACGCCATCGTCGGCTCCATCGGCCAGCCCGGCGGCTACTGCTACACGGTGGAGCCGACGCGCGTTCCACCGCAGGTGTTCCCGCAACCGAAGCCGCAGCCGCCGGCACCCAGCGTGAAAAGCGCCATCGAGAACCCGCCCGAATGGCCGCTGGCCAACAAGTGGCAGCGCATGAAGGTCGGGCAAATCGTCTACCGCTACCTGAAGGAAGGCCGCGGAAAGCTGCAGGTCTACCTGAGCTACACGCTGGCCTCGCCGTTGACCTGGCCGGAAGGCCGCAGCCTGGCGCTGGAGGTGTTGAAGGACGAGACGCTGATCCCGTTTCATGCGTGCTCGGACGTGGTGTATTCCGAAACCGCGCACTACGCCGACATGATCCTGCCCGACGCCAGCTACATGGAGCGCTGGGGCTTCGACACCCGCAACAACATGGAGTTGCGCGACTACGTGACGCTGCGCCAGCCCATCACCGCACCGCCGGCCGAGTGCAAGAGCTTCGTCGATTCGCTGATCGAGATCGGCAAGCGCATCGGCCCCGACACCGCGAAGTATTTCGCCTTCAAGGACCACGAGGAATGGATGCGGCTGCGCTGCGCCGATCTGAGCAAACGGGTGGGTGTCGGGGATGACGGGGGCCCTGTCCCCATCACGGACGGCTTCGAGTACATGAAGAAGCACGGCGTGTGGCAGGACATGAGCAAGCCCAAGTACTACGCGCTCTACCACTGGGAATTGACCGCCGACGAGTTGAAGAACACCCGGGTCGACGCGGCCACCCAGGTCATTTACCGCCAGGCCACCGACGGACGCGAAACGCAAGCCGGCCTGATGGTGGGCGGTGTGGCGCGGCGCGGGTTCCTCACACCGTCACGCAAGTTCTCGGTCTACCACGAGGACATCGAGGCAGCGGCCAAGGCACGCGGCTTCACCGAAGACGGCGGCAAAGGCATGCCCGACTGGTTCCCGGTGCCGTCGATCACGAAAATGAAGCCCGACCAACTGCATCTGGTGAGCTTCAAGTGGAACGTGCACACCCAGGGCCGCACGCAGTCGCAGAAGTACCTGACCGAAATCGTTCACCACAACCCGATGTGGATCAACACCGACACCGCCACGCGGCTCGGCATCCGAACCGGTGACATGGTCGAGATCACCACCTACCGGCCCTACGGACACGCGATGAAAGGCGGTGGCGAGGTGGTGGGCAAGGCGCTGGTGCCGGCCTGGGTGACCGAAGGTATTCACCCGCGCGTGCTGGCGGTGTCGAACACCCTGGGCAACAGCTTCCACGGCCGCGCCGCCACCGCCCGCAACGGCAAGCGGCAAGCCCTGGATGCATGGAACAAGGCCGTGATCGACGACGACCCCGACCTCGACGACGACATCTGGTGGGACCCGGCGCGCGGCGGCACCGGTGCCGGCTACAACATCAACGCCATCCTGCCGATCCAGCCAGCACCGCTGGTGGGCATGCAAGGCTGGTACGACACCGTGTGCACGGTGCGCAAGGTGTGAGGTGGGCAGCGCGAGAGGGACAGGCTGGGTGCCTGCGGCCTCACGCTGGCTCTAGCCCGATCACCAGACGCTTCCCCAGCAAACCGATCGCCTGAGCGATACGCGGCAGCTTGGAGCCGTAGTGCGGGTCGAGCAGCCGGCGGACTTCCTTTTCGTCGACGCCGAGTTGTCTGGCGAGTTCCACCTTGCTGATGCCTGCCTCGCCCATGGCAACGTACAACGCGGCCTTGGCGACCGTCTCGGCCGGTGGCGAAACCCA
>JANNBZ010000365.1:0-2063 GCA_031386065.1 Burkholderiales bacterium | reverse complement strand
GCGCTACGCAACGCTCGGCATCGAGGAAGACTTCTTCGTCAACTACGGCTTCCTGCCGACCGCAACCCACGCGCTGATGCATCCGCGCACGCCGCGCACGGTGTGGCCGAAAGCGCGCTGGGCGCAGGCGCAGGCCGTGCTCGACTTCGTGCGCGAGCGCGGCGTGGTGCACCCGCGCGAGGTCGACGCGCATTTCGCCCACGGCAAGGTGAAAAACTGGTTCGGCGGTTCGAGCAACGCGAGCACGCAGTTGCTCGACGGCATGCACTACCGCGGTCTGGTGCGCATTGCGCGGCGCGACGGCGGCGTGCGGCTCTACGCGGCACGGCCAGAGCACGCAACACCGATGAACGAGCCGCCAGATCCGGCCGCAGCGCTCGACGCGCTGGTCGACGTGATCGTGCGCAAGTACGCGCCGCTGCCGGCGCGCAGCCTGGGCGAACTGGTCAGCCACCTGCGCGGCGGCGCGCCGCAGTGGGCGCACCTGCGCCGCGATGCCTTGACGCGCGCCCGATCACGCCTGTCGCACGCCGTGGTCGACGGGGTGGACTGGTACTGGCCAGCCGACGAGAAGCCCGCCTCAGCGCGTCATGCGCCGAGCGACACGGTGCGGCTGCTCGCGCCGTTCGACCCGGTGGTCTGGGACCGGCGCCGCTTCGAGCTGTTCTGGGGCTGGGCCTATCGCTTCGAGGCCTACACGCCGGCAGCGCAGCGCGTGCGCGGCTACTACGCGCTGCCGCTGTTGTGGCGCGACCGGGTCATCGGCTGGGGCAACCTGTCGGTCAGTGCGGGTGCGTTGAACGCCGAGCTGGGTTACGTCAGCGGCACGCGCCCGCGCGACGCGATTTTTCGCCGCGAGCTGGAGGCCGAACTGGAGCGCATGCGCGGCTTCTTGCGCAGCGACTGATCAAGCGCGCGCGGGGTGCCGATGCAACGGCTTCTGCCACCACCCGAGCAGGGCACCGAGCACCAGCACCGCCGCCGATCCAGCCAGGCCCCCGCGCAGGCCGCCGGGGCCGTCGGCCACCCAGCCGACCGCGCTCGGGCCGACGATCTGGCCCGCCGCGAACACCACGGTGAACGCTGCAATGCCGCCCGACCAGCCGGCAGCCGGCAGGTTGTGGCGCACCAACGCGGTGGTCGACGCCACCACCGAAAGGAACACGCTGCCGAACAGCGCGCCTGAGACGAACACCGCCACCGGGTGGCTGCTGAGCACCGGCAGCAGCGTGGCCAACGCGAGCAAGCCGTTCAACAGCGCCAGCGATTCGCCGCCACGAAAGCGCTGCAGCAACGCCGCCCACAGCCACGACGAAGCCATCACGCCGAAGCCCAGGACGATGTAGAAGCCGACGATCTGCGCGTCGCTCAAACGCTGCTCGCGCAGCATCGTGATCACGAAGGTAATGTAGCCGATGTAGCCCAGGCCTAACATGAAGGAGCCCGCCAGGCCGAAGCCGAAAGGCCGCCTGCGGAACGCCCGCGCGCCGGCCGGGCTCGGCGCCGAAGACCGGCCGCTGCCGCGTGTGGCCCAGGCGGTCACGGCGGTGGCCAGCAGGGCCGCCACCGCCAGCGCCCACCACGCGCCCTGCCAGGCATGGGGCAGCGCTCGCGCTGTCAACGGCGGCACCAGCAGGGCCGATACGACGATGCCCACACCGGTGCCGCCGTAGTACACGCCCAGCACCAGGCCGGCATTCGAATGGCCGACGGCGAGCCGTACCGCCATCAACCCGCCTGACACGAAGACCACCGCACTGGTGACGCCGGTCAGCAGCCGCAGCCACAGCAGCGCGTTGTCGTTCAGCACCAGCCCGTGTGCGGCCAGCAGCAGCGCGGTGGCTGCACAGCCACCCAGCAACAGCGTGCGCGCACCGATGCGCGTGAGCGCGCGCGGCGTCGCCAGCGCACCGAGCAGATAACCGGCCGCGTTGGCGGTGTTCATTGCACCGGCGGTGAAGTAGCTCCAGCCCAGGTCGGCGCGCATCGGCGGCAACAGCAGCGCGTAAGAGAAACGGGCCAGGCCGAGAGACACCGCCGCACCGAGCGCCAGCGCGGCGGCC
>JANNBZ010000348.1:0-4742 GCA_031386065.1 Burkholderiales bacterium | reverse complement strand
ATGGCGAGCACATCAGTGCGCGCGGCGGGGTGCCGCACGCTGACCTGCGTCAGCTGGAGATCGTGCAAGCGCAGTGACCGCTGCGCTTACTTCAGCAGGCCGGCGTTCTCGGCCGCTGCCTTGATGCCGTTGTAGTTTTCGGCTCGGGTGGGAATGAAGCGCGCGGCGCGCTGCAGCTTCAAAATTTCAGCGCCCTGCGGCGTGGCCGGGTCGAGGTCGAGGAACGCGCGGGTGATCTTTTCGCGCAGCGCGGCGGGCATGTCGGCATGCACCGTCCAGTTGTAGTCGAAGTAAGCGGGCGTCGTGTAGAACACGCGCACCTCGGCTGGGTCGACCTTCTTGTCTTCGACGAACTTGTTCCACACCGACACGTTCAACGCGCCGGCATCGACCTTGCCGCTGGCCACGGCCGCGATGGTGGCGTCGTGCGCACCGGAGAAGCTGATGCGCTTGAGGTCTTTGTCGGGGTCGATCTTCGCGGCCAGCAGGTAGCTGCGCGGCATCAGGTGGCCCGAGGTGCTGGACTGCGAGCCGAAGCTCAGCGTCTTGCCCTTCAGGTCGTCGAGCTTGTTGATGCCGCTGTCTTTCGAGGTGATGAACACCGACTTGAAGACCGCGTCTTCCTCGCGCTGCACCAGCGGGAGGGTCTTGCCGCTCGATCGCACCGAGCTCTGCACGAAGGTGAAGCCCCCGAACCACGCCAGGTCAATCTTCTTGTTGACCAGGGTTTCCACGGCGGCGGCATAGTCGGTGACGGGCGTGAACTCGACCTTCATGCCCAGTTTGCTTTCCAGGTACTTGCCGAGCGGCTCGAACTTGCGGGCCAGTTCGGTGGGCGACTCGTCGGGAATGGCGGTCACGCGCAGCACCTGCTGCGAATGGCTGACGGCGGCAAAGCCCATCAGCGCGCAGGTCATCAATGATTTCAGGGTGCGGGAGGGGGAAAGGCTGATCATGGAAGTCCTCTTGCGAAGTGTGGAAGGGCGGGCCGCTGGGCCGGGCAATGCCGGTCAAAATGGGCGCTGCTGTGCTTTTGCACGTCGCGCATCTTAGGCAAATCGGCTGCGCCCTGCCCACCCGCCCCCAACAACGCCAGGCATCGAGGGTTATCGATTGAACACTGCTGTCGCTCCCATCCCCCAGCCGGCCCGCGAGCCGCGCTTCGTGCAGGTCGACCAGGCCGACCACGCCGCCGCACGCGACGAGTTGATTCGCGGGCTGACCGCTGCGGCGGCCAGCACCTCGCCGAAGTTCCTGTACGACGCGCTCGGCTCGCGCCTGTTCGAAGCCATCACCGAGTTGCCCGAGTACTACCCCACGCGCACCGAGGCGGCCATCTTCGCCGAGCATGCGCACAGCATGGCGCAGGCCATCGGCAGCGGCGGCACGCTGATCGACCTGGGCGCCGGCAACTGCGCCAAGGCCCTGTCGCTGATGCCGGCGCTGCAACCGGCGCGCTATGTGGCGGTCGACATCTCGGTCGACTTCTTGCGCGAGGCCCTGCGCAACGTGCAGCGCAGCCACCCGGCGCTCGACGTGATGGGGGTCGGGCTGGATTTTTCGCAGGCGCTGCGACTGCCCGCGAACAGCGTCGAGGGTCGGCCGGTGTTCTTCTACCCCGGTTCGAGCATCGGCAATTTCACGCCGGTCGAAGCGCAGGCCTTTCTTGCCGGCGTGCGTGAAAAGGCCGGTGGCGGCGGTCTGTTGATCGGGGTCGATCTGGTGAAGTCGAGCGCGATTCTCGAACCCGCCTACGACGACGCACTGGGCGTCACGGCCGCCTTCAACCTCAACCTGCTGCTGCATCTGAACCGGCTCATCGGCAGCGATTTTTCACCGCGCGACTGGCGCCATATCGGCCTCTTCAACACCGAGCGCTCGCGCATCGAAATGCACCTGGAGGCGCGCCGCGATGTGCGCGTCAGCTGGCCCGGCCAGATGCGGCAGTTCCACGCCGGCGAGCGCATGCACACCGAGAACTCGTACAAGTACACGGTCGACGGATTCGCTGCGCTGCTGCAAGCGGCCGGCTTCCAGACCAGCCAGCGCTGGCTCGACCCGCAAGGCTGGTTCGCCGTTTTCTGGGCCCGCAGTTAAGGAGGCATCGCCACCATGGACGCCCTGGTTCTGGCCCGCGTGCAGTTCGCGGCCAATATGAGCTTTCACATCCTGTTCCCGACCATCTCGATCGCACTCGGATGGACGTTGTTGTTCTTCCGCTGGCGCTGGCTCACCACCCACAACGAGTCGTGGCTGATGGCCTACCGCTTCTGGACCAAAGTGTTCGCGCTGACCTTCGCAATGGGCGTGGTCAGCGGCATCACGATGAGCTTCCAGTTCGGCACCAACTGGCCGGGTTTCATGGAAAAGGTCGGCAACGTGGCCGGGCCGTTGCTGGGCTACGAGGTGCTGACCGCGTTCTTCCTCGAAGCCACCTTCCTCGGCGTGATGCTGTTCGGGCACGGCCGCGTCAGCGAGCGGGTGCACTTCCTGGCGACTTTCCTGGTCGCCTTCGGCACCACCATGAGCGCGTTCTGGATCCTGGCCCTCGACTCGTGGATGCAAACGCCTGCGGGCTTCGAGATCGTCAACGGCGAGTTCGTCGTGACGAGCTGGATCGATGTGGTCTTCAACCCGTCGTTTCCGTACCGGTTCACCCACATGCTGATGGCCTCGGGCCTGACCTGCGCCTTCCTGGTGGCCGGCCTCAGCGCCTGGCAACTGCTGCGCAAGCTGCCGAACGCATCCACCGCCACGTCACTGCGTTTCGGGTTGACGCTGGCGGCGCTGTTGATCCCGCTGCAGATCGTGGTCGGCGACTTCCACGGCCTGAACACACTGCACCACCAGCCGCAGAAAGTGGCGGCGATGGAAGGTGTGTGGGACACCGAAAAAGGCGCGCCGTTGATGCTGTTCGCGTGGCCGAACCAAACCACTCGCAGCAACGATTACGCGCTGTCGATTCCGAACGTCGCCAGCCTGATCCTGACCCACGATGCGAACGGTGAAGTCAAAGGCCTGAACGACTTCAAGGGCGCGCACCCTCCGGTCGCACCGGTGTTCTTCGGCTTCCGGGTGATGGTGGGCGTGGGCCTGCTGATGCTTGCCGCCAGCTGGCTCGGCACCTGGCTGTATTGGCGGCGCGGCTGGGTGGCGGATCAACTGCCCCGCCCGCTGCTGTGGTTGCTGGCGGGAATGACCTTCTCGGGCTGGGTCGCCACGCTGGCCGGCTGGTACGTGACCGAGATCGGCCGCCAGCCCTTCATCGTCTACGGCCTGCTGCGCACCGCCGACGTGGCGTCGAACGTGCCGGCGCCGATGATTGCGCTCAGCCTGGCGCTGTACATGACGGTGTACGGCGCGCTGATCGTGGCCTACATCGCGGTGCTGAAGTACATGTCCGAGAAACCGGTCGAGATGCCGGTGGCACCGGCGGGC
Source organism: Burkholderiales bacterium (assembly GCA_031386065.1). Classification (GTDB taxonomy): domain Bacteria; phylum Pseudomonadota; class Gammaproteobacteria; order Burkholderiales; family Burkholderiaceae_C; genus JANYJJ01. The sequence goes on along the minus strand of JANNBZ010000348.1, from coordinate 1,304 downwards.
GCGCGCAGCGGCGGCAACCTGAACGACGTGACGGCGCCGGCAGCATGAGCCGGGTCACGGCGCTTGCACTATGAGCTTCGACGCGATGCTGCCGGTGATCTTCATGGCGCTGATGGGCGTGACGATGCTCGTCTATGTGGTGCTCGACGGCTACGACCTCGGCGTGGGCATGCTGATGCACCGCGCCAGCCCGACGCAGCGCGATGCGATGGTCGCGTCGATCGGCCCGTTCTGGGACGCCAACGAGACCTGGCTGGTGCTGGGCGTGGGCATTTTGCTGATCGCGTTTCCGAAGGCGCACGGCATGGTGCTGACAGCCCTGTACCTGCCGGTGGCGCTGATGCTGGTCGGGCTGATATTGCGCGGCGTGGCGTTCGACTTTCGGGTCAAGGCGCAAGACAACCACAAGCCGATGTGGAACCGCGCCTTCATCGCCGGCTCGGGCCTGGCCGCGTTGTCGCAAGGCTGGATGCTGGGCCGCTACATCACCGGTCTGGAAACCGGCTGGTCGTACCAGCTGTTCGCCGCCGCCATCGCCCTTGCCTTGCCCGCCGCCTACGTGCTGCTCGGCGCCTGCTGGCTGATCATGAAGACCGAAGGCGAACTGCAGCAACACGCGGTGCGCTGGGCGCGCATCGCGTGGCCGCCGGTGGTGATCGGCATTGCGCTGATCTCGGTCGCCACGCCGTGGGTCAGCGCGACCGTGCGCGCACGCTGGTTCAGCCTGCCCGAATTCATCGGCCTGATGCCGATCCCGCTGATCTCGGTGCTGGCCCTGGTGGCCACTCGCGCGCTGCTGAATTCATCTCGCGTGGCCGGCCCCGACGGCGGCAAGTTGAGCTGGCTGCCCTTCATGCTGGTGGTGCTGGTTTTCGTGCTGGGCTTCTTCGGCCTGGCCTACAGCATCTATCCGTTCGTGGTGATGGACAAGCTGACCCTGTGGCAAGCCGCCAGTTCGCCGGCCGCGTTGAAGGTGATCCTGATCGGCGTCTCGATCTCGGTGCCCGCCATCGCGGGCTACACGGTGTTTTCTTATCGGGTGTTCAGTGGGAAGGCAGGGGAGCTTCGCTATGCTTGAGCCGCTGGGCTTGGTTTGGCTGTTCGTTCTTGAATTGGGGCGTTCACTCTTACTGCGTGAGTCCGCGCCGGGTATCGGCCCGGCTGCCGAGTAACTTTCATTTGTTGGGCCAAATCAGTAGTGTCCCAACGTACGTCATAGGAGGAGGAGTTGTTCGGACTCGTTTTCGCGATCCGAATTGGGTTGGGGCTTTGCAAGTAGTTGATTTATCGGGGTTGACTCGAAC
>JANNBZ010000103.1:0-2890 GCA_031386065.1 Burkholderiales bacterium | reverse complement strand
CGAACCTACCATGAGGCCCAGCGCAAAGCCTGCGGCGAGAGCTGGAGCTACCGGGACGAACACGGCAGCCTGCTGGGTCAGAAGGTCACGCCACTCGACCGCGTGGGCATCTACGTGCCGGGCGGCAAGGCAGCCTATCCGTCGAGCCTGTTGATGAACGCAATTCCGGCGCTGGTGGCCGGTGTGGGCGAGATCGTGATGGTCGTCCCCACGCCGAACGGCGAGCGCAATGCCTTGGTGCTGGCCGCTGCCGCCATCGCCGGCGTTGATCGCGTGTTCACGCTCGGTGGCGCGCAGGCCGTGGCGGCGCTGGCGTATGGAACGGCCACGGTACCGGCCGTCGACAAGATCACCGGGCCGGGCAACGCCTACGTGGCCAGCGCCAAGCGCCGCGTGTTCGGCAAGGTGGGCATCGACATGATTGCCGGGCCGAGCGAAATTCTGGTGCTGGCCGACGGCAGCACGCCGCCCGACTGGGTGGCGATGGACCTGTTCAGCCAGGCCGAACACGACGAGCTGGCGCAGAGCATCCTGCTGTGCCCGGACGCCGGCTACATCGCCCAGGTGAAGGCCGCCATCGACCGGCTGATCGGCGAGATGCCGCGCCAGGCGGTGATCCGCGCATCGCTCGAAGGGCGCGGTGCGCTGATCCACACCCGCAGCATGGAAGAGGCCTGCGCCATCAGCAACCGCATCGCGCCCGAACATCTCGAAGTCAGCTCGCGCGACCCGCACCGCTGGGAGCCGTTGTTGCGCCACGCAGGCGCCATCTTCCTGGGTGCCTTCACCAGCGAAAGCCTGGGTGACTACTGCGCCGGCCCGAATCACGTGCTGCCCACCTCGGGCACGGCGCGCTTCTCGTCGCCGCTGGGCGTCTACGACTTCCAGAAGCGCAGCAGCCTGATCGAGGTGAGCGAAACCGGCGCGCAAACGCTGGGGCGCATTGCTTCGGAACTGGCCCATGGCGAGGGCCTGCACGCACATGCGCGCGCAGCTGAAATGCGACTGCATGACAAGCCGCTGGCGCCGCGCGGCGCCTCCGATTTCAGCGTGCGACTGGTCGACGCGAACCTGCTCGAAGCCGTTCTCAAGCTCGACGTGGCCGCCGTGCAGCGGGTGTTCGTGGCGCCGGTGGCGCGTTCGCTGGCGCAGGCCGCCTACGAGCCCGCCAGCCGGGCGCTGGCGCTGTGCGACGGCGGCGAACCGGTGGGCTTGATGCTGCTGTACGACGCGCGCCTGGACACCGACAAGCCGGCCGAGCAACTGTATGTGTGGCGCCTGATGGTCGACGCGCGCCACCAGCGGCGCGGACTCGGTCGGTGGGCGATGAACTGGGTGATGGAAGAAGCACGGCGCATGGGTCTGCCCGAGGTGGCCCTGTCGCACGTGGCCGCCGAAGGCCATGCCGGCGCGTTTTACGAGAAGCTCGGTTTTCGCTACACCGGCGAGCGGGTGGGCGACGAGTTGGAGATGACATTGAGCGTGGGTGAGGCATTGACACGAACTTCGTGAATCACGAAAATAGTGCCACGACTATCTCGGGTTCAGCCATGAAAAATGTCACCGTCAGCATGGAAGAGGGTGTGGCCGACTGGGCGCGCATCGAAGCAGCGCGGCGCAACACCAGCGTGTCGCGACTCATCGGCGAGATGTTGGCCGAAAAGATGCGGCACGACGATGCCTATGAGCGCGCGATGAATGAGTGGCTGGGCCGCGATCTGGGCTGGAAGTCAGACGGCACGCCTTATCCCACGCGCGAAGAAACCAATGACCGCAGTCTTCGTTGACACCAACGTTCTGCTGTACAGCGAAGACGGCTCCGATCCCGCCAAACAGGCGCGAGCTGTCGATTGGTTGCGTGCGTTGTGGCTGCGGCGGCTAGGCCGACTCAGCACCCAGGTGCTCAACGAGTTCTATTCCAACGCCACGCGTAAGTTGAAGCCGCCGATGCCGCAGGGCGACGCACGTGCCGAGGTGCGGCGGTACCAGCGATGGCAGCCGTGGTTGCTGGATCACGCGACGGTGGAAACCGCGTGGTCGGTGCAAAGCCGTTTTCAGCTGAGCTACTGGGACGCGTTGATCGTTGCTGCCGCACAGGCGCAAGGCTGTCGCTATCTGCTGTCTGAAGACATGCAACACCAGCAACTGATGGACCAGATGCAGATCATCAATCCCTTTCTCGTCGGGCCAGAAATCCTCGACGCCGCAGCATGATTTCCCTCGCTGATCGGATGAAAACGACGATGCGCCACGACGTGCAGTCCATGCATGGCTACGCGGTGCAGCCGAGTGCCGGCATGGTCAAGGTCGACACGATGGAGAACCCGTTCCAGTTGCCTGAGCCCCTGCGCCGCGCCTTGGGCGAGCGACTGGCGCAGGTGGCGCTGAACCGCTACCCGGCCGAGCGCGGCAACGTACTGCGCGCTGCGCTGGCGGCGCACGCCGGCATGCCCGAGGGTTGCGACATCATGCTGGGCAACGGATCGGACGAGCTGATTTCGATGCTGGCGCTGGCCTGCGACCTGCCGGGCGCAACCGTGCTGGCGCCGGTGCCGGGCTTCGTGATGTACGAGTTGTCGGCGAAGCTGCAGGGCCTGAAGTTCGTCGGCGTGCCGACCACGCCCGACTTCGAACTCGACCTGCCGGCCATGCTGGCGGCGCTGCGTGAACACCAGCCGGCCATCGTTTATCTGGCCTATCCGAACAACCCGACCGCGAACTTGTGGAACGACGCGGCGATCGACGCCATCGTCGATGCCGCGCCCGGCCTGGTGGTGATGGACGAGGCCTACCAGCCCTTCGCTGCACGCGACTCGATGCACCGGCTGAAGCGCCATCCGCACGTGCTGCTGATGCGCACGATGAGCAAGTTCGGGCTGGCCGGCGTGCG
>JANNBZ010000333.1:0-2673 GCA_031386065.1 Burkholderiales bacterium | reverse complement strand
ATGTAGGCGATCTCCGGTGCGCTGAGCCGGAAGTTGATCGGCACCGCCACCAGGCCGGCCCGCGCGAGTGCGGCATACATCTCCATCCATTCGATGCAGTTGTAGGCCAGCAGCGCCACCCGGTCGCCCTTGACCAGGCCCAGCGCGAGCAGGCCGTTGGCAAGCCGGCTGGCACGCTCGTGCCATTGCGCGAAGGTCAGCGCGCGCCGCGAATCGCGGGCGCCGATCTTGTGCGGCTGCAGCCGTGCATGCGCCGCCACGGCGTCGGCAACGGTGAGCAGATGGTTCATGGCGGGTGTCCTTCAAAAGCGTTGCAGCGCAGTTCGGCATTCGCAACGCCGCAGTCTGCGGTGGCAGCCGGGCGCAACCGATCCCGACCACTGTGGATGATCAAAGCATAGAGCCCTGAATTCAGAGTTCGATTAGGGATTGCGTGACTATTAGAACTCGGAATTCAGAATACTATTGGCGTCGACCGCTGGTAGCAAGACCCTTGCAACCTCCTTCACGCCGACCCTTCCCGGAGCAGACGATGACCACCACCCGTAGAACTTTCCTGGCAACGAGCGCACTCGCCGGCTGTGCTGCGCTGCCGGGGTTGTCGCTTGCTCAATCCGCCAAGCCGCCCGAGTTCAAGCTCAAGCTGGGCACCGACCTGCCGGTGACGCACTCGGTGAACGTGCGTCTGAAGGAAGCGATTGCGGCGATCTCGACCGAAACCGGCGGACGCATGGCGATCGATCTGTTTCCCAACAACCAGCTCGGCGGCGACGCCGACATGATGTCGCAGCTGCGCTCCGGCGCCCTCGAGCTGGCCACCTTCCCCGGCACGGTGATGTCGACCCTGATCCCGGTCACGTCCATCACCGGCGTGGGCTTCGCTTTCTCCAGCTACGACAAGGTCTGGGCTGCAATGGACGGTGCGCTGGGCAACCACATTCGCGCGGCCATCGAGAAGATCAATCTGGTGCCCTTCGCCACCGTGTGGGACAACGGCTTCCGCCAGATCACCACCAGCACCAAGGCCATCAACACGCCCGACGACCTGAAGAACTTCAAGATCCGCGTGCCGGTGGTGCCGCTGTGGGTGCAGATGTTCAAGACCCTGGGCGCCGCACCGGTGAGCCTGCCGCTGGCCGAGGCCTATCAAGCGCTGCAAACCAAGGTGGCCGACGGCCAGGAGAACCCGCTGGCGCTGATCGAGTCGGCCAAGTTCTTCGAGGTGCAGAAGTTCTGCTCGCTGACCAACCACTCGTGGGACGGCTTCTGGTTCTTGGCCGGCGGCAAGGTCTGGAAGACAGTCCCGCCCGACCTGCAGCAGGTGATCACCAAGCACATGAACGCCGCCGCGCGCAAACAGCGTGACGACATCGCCCGCGCCAACGTCGACCTGCAAAAGCTGCTCGAGGGCAAGGGCCTGGTCTTCAACAGCGTCGACAACTCCGCCTTCCGGCGCGTGCTCAGCAGCGGCGGCTTCTACAGCCAGGCGAAGGAAAAATTCGGCGCCGAAGCCTGGGGTTTGCTGCAGCAGTACGCCGGCGAAATCGCCTGAAACCCATGCACTCCGCGACCGACGACGCCATCGGCAACGCATTGCCGCGCGCCGTCGGCAGCAGCAACCCAAAGGCCTGGGTGCTGGCGCTGGACCGCCGCCTGGGCGGCGCCATCGAAGCCATCGCAGCGACGCTGATCGTGGCCGAGATCGCAATCCTGTTCATGGGCGTGGTCTCGCGCTACTTCCTGCAGATGCCGCTGGTGTGGACCGACGAGGTCGCCTCGCTGCTCTTCCTGTGGCTGGTCAGCCTGGGGGCGGTGGTGGCTTTTCGTCGCGGCGAGCACATGCGCATGACGGCGCTGGTGGCGAAGGCGTCGCCGAAGTTGCGTGCCTTCCTCGACACCGTGGCCATCGCCGCTGCGCTGGCCTTCCTGCTGCTGAACCTGTGGCCGGCTTATGAGCACGTGCTGGACGAGGCCGCCGTGACCACACCGGCGCTCGACATCTCGGCCGCCTGGCGCGCCGCTGCGTTGCCGGTGGGGCTGGCGTTGATGGCGCTGATGTCGCTGCTGCGCCTGTTCAAAACCGCCGACTGGCGGCAGGCCGCCGCTGCCGCCGGAACCGTCGTCGCGGTCGGCCTGCTGATGTGGGTGCTGCAGCCGTTGCTGCCGGCACTGGGCAAGCTCAACCTGGTGATTTTTTTCGTCGGCGTCACCGCCGTCACGGTCTTGATCGGCGTGCCTATCGCCGTGTCATTCGGCCTGGCCACCTTCGGTTTCCTGGCGCTGACAACGACCTTGCCGGTGGGCGTGATCGTCGGCCGCATGGACGAAGGCATGTCGCACATCATCCTGCTGGCGGTGCCGCTGTTCGTCTTCCTGGGCCTGCTGATCGAGGCCACCGGCATGGCGCGCGCGATGGTGGCGTTCCTGGCCAGCCTGCTCGGTCATGTGCGCGGCGGGCTGTCGTATGTGCTGATCGGCGCGATGTACCTGGTGTCGGGCATCTCCGGCTCGAAAGTGGCCGACATGGCCGCGGTCGCGCCGGTGCTGTTCCCCGAAATGCGCCAGCGCGGCGCCAAGCCCGGCGACCTGGTGGCGCTGCTGGCCACCAGCGGTGCGCAGACCGAGACCATCCCGCCGAGCCTGGTGCTCATCACCATTGGCTCGGTGACGGGG
>JANNBZ010000302.1:0-14995 GCA_031386065.1 Burkholderiales bacterium | reverse complement strand
CACAAGCTGCCGAAGCCCAGTGTCGACACCGGCATGGGATTGGAGCGGCTGACGGCGGTGCTGCAGCACGTTCACAGCAACTACGAGATCGACACCTTCGTCAATTTGCTGGCGGCCGCGAAGAAGGCGGTCGATGTGGCCGGTGGCAATGACTGCGACAAAGACTCGCCGTCGTTGAAGGTGATCGCCGACCACATCCGCGCCTGCACGTTCACGGTCGTCGACGGCGTGATCCCCAGCAACGCCGGTCGCGGCTACGTGCTGCGCCGCATCACCCGCCGCGCCATTCGCCACGGCTACAAGCTGGGCGCGCGCAAGCCGTTCTTCAACACGCTGGTGACGGCGCTGGTGGCCGAGATGGGCGATGCGTATCCCGAACTGCGGCAAGGCGAGAAGCGTGTCACCGAGGTGTTGAAGCAAGAGGAAGAAGGCTTCTTCCGCACCATCGCGAATGGGATGGAGATTCTTGACGCGGCGATCTCGGTGGATAAGGCACTCTTGGCTCGCCATATTGCGAAGTTTGGTGGTGTCGTCGTTGCTTGGCCAAACGCTATCGCGGGAGGCGTGCAGCAAAGCAACTTTGCTGTTGAGACCGATGCCGATTTGACGATTGTTTTGACGCGCTTCTACGGTACCGAAGCAGAGGCAGCGCAAGGATTGGCGGGGCTGATCCTCAACATCAAACAACGGATTTCTTCTTGGACCGAACAGAAGAAATTTCGCGCCGCGAAAATCTATGTTGCGCTGCCCTACGAGCCAACTACAGGCCTTCGCGATGAGGTCGAACGACTTCTTGATATCAGTACTGGCGGTCTGACTTCGGTTGACGCGGAATTGCTCAAACGGCCACCGCTGGTGCTGGAGGGTGAGCTTGTCTTCAAGCTGCACGACACCTTCGGCTTCCCGCTCGACCTGACCGCCGATGTCTGCCGCGAGCGCGGCGTCACGGTCGACGAAGCCGGCTTCAACCGCGCGATGGATCGCCAGCGCGAACAGGCCCGCGCGGCCGGCAAGTTCAAGATGGCGCAGGGCCTGGAGTACAGCGGCGCGGCCACAGCATTCCATGGCTACGATCAGTTGACGCACGAGGGCGCCAAGGTCACGGCGGTCTATGTCGACGGCAGCGCAGTCACCAGCGCCAAGGCTGGCGACGATGCGGTGATCGTGCTCGACCACACGCCGTTCTACGCCGAGTCCGGCGGCCAGGCGGGCGACGCCGGCGAACTGCGCAACGCCACCTCGCGCGTGATCGTCGACGACACGATCAAGGTGCAGGCGGCGGTGTTCGGCCACCACGGCCGCGTCGTCGAGGGCGAGGTCAAGGTCGGCGATGTGTTGAACGCCAAGGTCGACGCCGAACGCCGCGTGCAGACGGTGCGCAACCACAGCGCCACCCACCTGATGCACAAGGCGCTGCGCGAAGTGCTGGGCGACCACGTGCAGCAGAAGGGCTCGCTGGTGAACGCGGAGCGCACGCGCTTCGACTTCGCCCACAACGCGCCGATGACCGATGCGCAGACGGCGCAGGTCGAGGCGCTGGTCAACGCCGAGATCCTGGCCAACGCCGCCACCCAGGCGCGCGTGCTGCCACTCGAAGAGGCGCAGAAAACCGGCGCGATGATGCTGTTCGGCGAGAAGTACGGCGACGAAGTTCGCGTGCTCGACATCGGCTCCAGCCGCGAGCTGTGCGGCGGCACGCACGTGGCGCGCACCGGCGACATCGGCCTGTTCAAGATCGTCGCCGAGACCGGTGTGGCGGCCGGTGTGCGGCGCGTCGAGGCCGTCACTGGCGGCAACGCGCTGGGCTATCTGCAGTCGCTCGAAGGCATGGTCAATCGACTCGCCGAAACACTCAAAGCCGCGCCGGCCGAGGTGCCTGCGCGGTTGACGCAAATGCTCGACCACCTGCGCGCACAAGAAAAAGAACTGGCCGCGCTGAAGGGCAAGCTGGCGTCGGCGCAGGGCGATGAATTACTGACGCAGGCGGTCGACGTGGGCGGTGTGAAGGTGCTGGCGGCGCGCCTCGAAGGTGCCGACGCCAAGGCGCTGCGCGAGACGATGGACAAGCTGAAGGACAAGCTGAAGTCGGCCGTCATCGTGCTGGCGGCGGTGGACGCCGGCAAGGTGCAACTGGCGGCAGGCGTCACCGCCGATGTCACGGCCCGCGTCAAGGCCGGTGAGCTGGTCAGCTTCGTTGCACAACAGGTCGGCGGCAAGGGCGGCGGCAAGGCCGACATGGCGATGGCCGGCGGCAGCGACGCCTCCAAGCTGGCCGAGGCCCTTCAATCGGTGCACGGCTGGGTGCTGCCACGGCTTTAGTGTTCGTTGAAGGAAGCCCCATGTCCGTTTCAAGCTCCGAACCCGTCATCACCGTGCGCCGCGCCACCACGCACGACGCGGCCGCGATGTCCCGCATCATGGCCGAGCCCGGCGTGCTGGCCAACCTGATGCAACTGCCCTACACCAGCGAGGAACTGTGGGCCGGGCGCCTGGCCGAGAACGCGGTGCCCGGCCGGCTGGACTTGCCGCTGGTGGCCGAACTCGGCGGCGAGGTGGTCGGCTCCTGCGGCCTGCACCCGGCGGGGCTGGCGGCGCGGCGGCGTCACGTGATGATGCTGGGCATTTCGGTGACCGGCGCAGCGCAGGGCCGTGGCGTGGGCAGCGCGCTGATGGCCGCGATGTGCAACTACGCCGACCGCTGGCTCGGCATGCTGCGCCTGGAGCTGACGGTGTACTCCGACAACGAGGCCGCGATTGGCCTGTACCGCAAGTTCGGCTTCGAGGTCGAAGGCCTGCACCGCGGCTACGCGATGCGCGACGGCGTCTATGTCGACGCGATCGCGATGGCCCGCATCCACCCGAATCCGCCCGGCATTTCGCCGCGACGCGATCCCGCGTGAAGCGGCTGGCTTGCTGCTCACCCCATGCAAACCCACCACCATGCCCTGCGCGGCGCGCCGCTGCTGACGCAGCGCCAGATCGTCAGCTTCCACTACGGCCCGGCTGACAGCGGCCGCAAGGCTTACTTCCAGGCCTCGCTGCATGCCGACGAACTGCCCGGCATGCTGGTGGCGCACCACCTGCGCCAGCGCCTGCACGCGCTGGAGTCAGCCGGCCGCCTGCGCGGCGAGGTGGTGGTGGTGCCGGTGGCGAACCCGGTTGGCCTGGCGCAGAGCGTGCTGCGCACCAACCACGGCCGCTTCGACCTGGCCAGCGGCGAGAACTTCAACCGCCACTACGCCGACCTGTTCGAGCCCGTGCTGCCGTTGCTCGAAGGCCGGCTCGGCGGCGACGCGCAGGCGAATGCGCGCGTGGTCCGCGCGGCGCTGTTCGGCCTGGTCAAGGCGCTGCCGGAAGACAGTGAACTGATGAGCCAGCGCAAGACGCTGCTTGGCCTGGCCTGCGACGCCGAAGTGGTGATCGACCTGCACTGCGACTGCGAAGCGCTGCTGCACCTGTACACCGGCACCGCGCTGTGGCCGCAGGCCGAAGTGCTGGCGCGTTGCGTGGGCGCGCAGGTCTCGCTGCTGGCCGACACCTCGGGCGACGACCCGTTCGACGAGGCCTGCTCGCGCCTGTGGTGGCGGCTGCAAGCGCACTTCGGCGAACGCCATCCGATTCCGCTGGGTTGCTTGAGTGTCACCCTCGAACTGCGCGGCCAGGCCGATGTGTCGCACCCGCTGGCCGGCGCCGACGCAGATGCGCTGCTGGCCTTCCTGACGCACCGTGGCTTCATCGACGGGCCGCTGCCCGAGTTGCCGCCGCTGCCGAACCCGGCCACGCCGCTGAACGGCTGCGACGTGGTGTCGACGCCGATCAGCGGGGTGGTGGTCTACCTGCGGCAGATCGGCGAGGTGGTGCGCGCCGGCGATGTGATCGCCGAGGTGATCGACCCGGTCAGCGGCGAGGTCTGCGCGCTCGCCACGCGCACCGGCGGCCTGCTGTTCGCGCGCGAATGGCAGCGCTTCACGTCTGCCGGGCGGCCACTGTTCAAGGTGGCTGGCCGCACACCGGTGCGCAGCGGCAAGCTGTCGAGCCAGTGAACCGGCCAGGCGCTAATCCAGCGCCATCAAACGGCGCCGCTTTTGCGTTTGGTCGATGTAGAGCTGCAGGGCGCGCAGGCCCTCGGTGCCGGGGGTGACCATTTCACAGCCCAGCCGCACGCCCTTCGAGTCGGGGTTGAGCGAGGTCACGTGCTGCATGCGCAGGCTGGTGTGGATGCGCGTGTCGGTGTCCAGGTCGAGCTGCACGCCGTTCAGCAACACGCCGGGGTTCATCGGCGGCACGTTGTCGGGCAGGAACAGCGCGCAGCCGCCAATGCTCACGTCGAGCACGCGCAGGCGCAGCTGCATGTCGGGAATCATCGGGTGGCGCAGCCGCGCGGTCGGCGCGCTGCGCACCATCGGGCGGACCCGGTAGCCGTTGCGCCGCTGGAAGCGGAACACCTCGCGCGGGTAGGCGCAGTTCAAGGCGGTGCTGCGGCCGTTGTGCACCAGCACCAGCTGGTTCACGTCGAACTGCAGCTTCACGCTGTCGAGGTAGCCGACCACCACCGCTTCGTCAGACTCCACCAGCGCTTCGAGCTGCGGCGTGTCCGACTCGACGCTGAAGCTCAGCACACCGCGCTCGGCGTCCATCGCCCACAGCGTGGCGGTGACGACCAGCCCGTCAGGCCCGTTCAGGTTCAGCGCCACGTTGCCGTCGCGCAGGGTCTTGAAGACGGCGGCCAGCTCGGCCGCCGAGGTCAGGCGAAAGTCGTCCAGCCCGCCGTGGCTGGCAGACAGTTCGTCCAGCGCGTGCAAGGGCATGGGCAAGGTGTCCATCGGCTGCTGCGGTGTGGTCATTGGCTGCTGCTGATCGATCATCAGTGAATGGTTTTCGGGCGGCCGGCCAGCAGGTCGTCCAGGTCTTCGAGCCAGGGCTCGGCGAGCTGCCGGATCTCGGCGTCGTTGACCAGGATGCGCTGCATGATGCGCGACTTCAGCTGCGCTTCGTCCGAGGCCAGCGGCTTCTGCGCCGCCGCGTGCTTGAGCTGCGAGATCAGCAGCGCGCACGCCCCTTCGAGCTTCACCACGTGGTCCCAGTTGCCGACGCGGGCGGCCGCCAGCATGTCGTGGCTGGCTTGCTCGATGGCTTCGTAGTAGTTCAACAGGTCCGAGTTCATGAGGGCTTCCTGGGGTGAGGTGGACCGCATCCGATGTGCCGAGTGGTGTCGCATCAGGCGGCCCGTGCCAGGCGTTGTGCGTCGGCCTGCGCGCCGACCTGCGCGCCGACCTGTGAACCGATAGCAACCCACGCCGAGCGCAGCGGCTCCACCAGCGCACGGGCCTCTTCCAGCGCTTTCAGGTCGTTGCGTGCATTGGCCTGCGTCAGGCGCAGCACCAGGTAGCCGTACAGCTCGTGCAGGTCGGTGGCCAGGCCGCCGCCTGCGCTGAGGTTCAGGCTGGACTTCAGGCCCTCGTCGACGATGCGCACCGCGCGGCCGATGGCGTTGCACTTGGCCAGCACGTCGCCGCGCTGCATGGCGCCGCGCGCGGTGTCGATGCTTTCGACCACGCCGTCGAACAGCAGGGTCACGAGCTGGTGCGGGTGCGCCGTGTCAACGCGGCTGTGCAGTTCGACCTGGCGGTAGGTTTGTGCATGGGTCTTGTGAGGTGCGTACATGGGGTGTGTGGTTTGCAGTGCCTGCACCCTGTATCGGCCTGCCGGCGCGCCAACTTGAACTTGAATTGCCGCCGAATCCCGAGCTGGTTTGAGGTGGCGGCGCAGGCCTGCGCACGGGGCGCGCGGCTGCGTGCTGCAGCACGCCGCAGCAGTGCCCGACGGCCCGGTGGCGGGCCGCGCTGGCGCTATTTCAGGATGCTGAACTGCTGCGACACGTAGTTGCTCAGGGCCGTGAACTTCGACATGCTGGCGTCGAGGGCGCTGTACTGTGCGCGCAGCCGCTTTTCGGTGTCGGCCACGTGGCGGGCCACGCTTTCCTGGTCTTTCTGGTTCACCGTCAGGCGCGACTGGATCGTCTTGCTGCGACCGGGCAGGGCGCCCTTCGCGTCGAGCATGCCGTCGGCCCAGGCCGACATGCGTCGGATCAGGCCGTTGTTCGCCGGCTCCAGCGCGTCGGAATTCGACAGCGCCGTGGTCACGCCGCTGAGGTTCTTCAGCGCCTCGTCGACCTTGGCCGTCACCACCTGCAGCGTGCCGTCCTTCTGGATCTGCATGCCCAGGTCGCTCAGGCGCGCGAACGCGGGCGTGGCGGTGCTGCTTTGGCCCAACATGGCGCGCAACTGGTTCTGGATGCCGACCACCGTGCTGTCGCCCTGGAACAGGGCACCGGTCTTGGTGGCGGGGTCGTACTTGGTCTGCTCGCCCAGGTACTTATTCAAGTCGTTGTAGGCCGACGCGAAGCGGGCCAGCAACTGCTTGATGGATTCGGTGTTGCGCGTCACCGTCAGCGTCACCGGCGTGGTGGTGATCTTGGCCAGCTTGATGGTCATGCCCGACACCACGTCGACCAGCGTGTCGCTGGCGCTGCCCACCGCAATGCCGTTGATGGTGGCGGCGGTGTTGGCCGCGGTTTGCGTGCGCGTCATCTGCGCCGGTGCCACGGCCGGGTTGTAGGTCAGCCGCGACAGGCCGGCGTTGTCGTTGTTCAGCGTGTCGTCGTCGACGGTGGTCAGCCTGAAACCGTTCTCGGCACCGTTCACGGCCGACTGCAGCGACAGCCGCGAGCCACTGGTGTCGGTGATGATGGACGCGGTGACGCCGGCGTTGGCAGCGTTGATCTTGTCGCGCACCGAGGCCAGGCTGTCTTCGCCGGCAATGATGTTGATGACCACGTCGGACGAGCCGCTCTTCGGCGTGAAGGTCGTCAGGTCAGTCGTCCAGGTGCCCACGCTCAGCGTCAGCGAGCCGGTGCCCACGAAGGCGGCCGAATTGGCGAACTGCCCCGATGCGCTGACCAGCGTCTGCCCGGCCGACAGCGACTGCACTGAAATGGCATAGCTGCCGGGCGCAGCCTTGGTGGTCGAGGTGGCGGTGACGGCAGTGGCGTCGCCCGACGTCGCCGTGGTTTGTGCGTACGAGTCGGCGCTGAGCAGCGGCGTTGCGGCATCGCGCAGCGCCGAAGTCAGGCTTTGCAGCTTGCCCATCGCAGACAACTGCGTTTGCAGCTTGTTGGCCGAGGTCTGCAGCACCGCGATCGGTTGCCGCTCGATGGCCACCAACTGTGAAACGATGCTGTTGACGTCGAGCCCACTGCCGATCCCAGGGGACGAAAGTCCGGCCATGGGTGCTCCCTATCGTGGTTGTGCGGTGTCTATCGGCAGGCCGCGCCAGACCTTGAGCGCGGCGTTGAAGAACCGTCGGCGATCAACCGCCGCGCAGCAGCGCCAGCACCTGCTGCGGCAGTGCATTCGCTTGCGCCACCATCGCGTTGCCGGCCTGTTGCAGCACCTGGGCACGCGACAGCGCTGCGGTTTCTGCGGCGAAGTCGGCGTCTTGAATCCGGCTGCGTGCGGCCGACAGGTTTTCGCCGGTCGTCTGCAAATTCTCGACCGTGGTCGCGAAGCGGTTCTGGTAGGCGCCCAGGTCGGCGCGCGAACTGTTGATCTGCGCCAGCGCGGCGTCCAGCACGTTCAAGGCCGTGGTGGCCGAAGCCGCCGTTGAAATGTCCACCGCCGCCAGCGACGAGAACACGCCGTTGTTGGTGCCGGCCAGCGCAAACACTTGGGCGCTGGCGTTCGCGGTTGAAATCGCGCCCTTGGTGCTGGCGATGTTGATGGTTCCGGTCTTCACTGCCGACACCGCGCCGCCTTCGGTCAAGGTGCTGCCGCCGAACGACACGCTGTCGTTGCCGGCGGTGCTGTTGGCGAAGCCGGTCAACGACACATTGCGGCCGTCGGTGGTGGTCAGCGTGATGGCGTTCTTCGCGCTTGCGCTGCTGAAGGTGGCGGTCACGCCGCTGGCGGCGGCCACGCCGTTGATGGCGCTGATCAATCCGCCCAGGTCGTTCTGGTCGTTCACCGTGGCCGACACCGACTGCCCGTTCAGCGTGAAGCTGATGGTGCCCGGCCCGCTCAGCGCGCTGAGCGTCGTCACATTGGTGGCCGTGGCGCTGATGCCGATGTTGGCACCGGCTGCGCCAATGGCGGTGGCAATCGCGTCGGCACCCGAGTTGGCGGGGTAGGTGATCGGTGTGGTGGTGCCGCCGTTCGCGGTGCTGAGGGTGAAGCCGGTGGCCGCCACTGCAGCGGTCACGCCGTTGACGGCGCCCAGCGCCACCGCGCCGGCGATCGTGCCTTGCGCCGTCAGGCTGGCGCTGCCCAGAGAGGTGCTGCGCGTGTCGACGATCTGCGTGATGCCGATGACCTGGCCCGAGTTCGCGCCGACCTGGAAGTTCTGGCCCGAGAACGAGCCGTCGAGAAGCTTGATGCCGTTGAATTCGGTTTGCGTGCCGACGCGCTGCACTTCGGAAATCATCTGCCCGACTTCCTGTTGCAAGGCGGCGCGGTCGGCCGAGCTGTTGGTCGCGTTGGCGGCCTGCACCGCCAGTTCGCGAATGCGCTGCAGGTTGCTGCTGACGCTGCCCAGCGCGCCTTCAGCCACTTGCGACAGCGAGATGCCGTCGTTCGCGTTGCGCGCCGCCTGGTTCAGGCCGCGGATCTGCGCGGTGAAGCGCTCAGAGATCGCCATGCCGGCAGCGTCGTCCTTGGCGCTGTTGATGCGCAAGCCCGACGACAGGCGGTTGATGGCGGTGGACAGCTCGCCCTGGGTGCGCGAGGTGTTGCGCTGCGCCGTCAAAGACGAGATGTTGGTGTTGATGGTTTGGGCCATGGATACGCTCCTAGAAGTCTTTCGACACCCGGCGAAAGCGCCGGCCGATCATCCGTGCGTCGCCGCCCGGTGCCTGAACCCGATGTGGGTTGCATGTGAAGAATTCTGAAGCGGTATCTGCGCGCACAAAAGCCTGAAAAGGCCGCCCTTTGCCGCTTATCTCGAGTCCGTCGCCGCCATCAAAAAGGGCCCGCCGCCGGAGCATTCTCCGGTGGCGGGCCCTGTGCAGCGCATCGCGGATTCACCGCGACGCCTGAGCAGTAAAAGCGTGCTCAGCGCAGCAGCGCCAGCACCTGCTGCGGCAGCGAGTTGGCCTGCGCGATCATCGCGTTGCCGGCCTGCTGCAGCACCTGGGCGCGTGACAGCGACGCGGTTTCAGCGGCGAAGTCGGCGTCTTGAATCCGGCTGCGGGCGGCCGAAAGGTTCTCGCCGTTCGATTGCAGGTTCGACACCGTCGACGAGAAGCGGTTCTGGTACGAACCCAGATCGGCACGCGAGCTGTTCACTTGCGCCAGGGCGGCGTCCAGCACCGTCAGCGCGCTGCTGGCGCCGGCTGCGGTCGAGATGTCCACCGCGGCCAGCGAAGAGAAGCTGCCGTTGTTGACGCCTGCAGCTGCAAACACCTGCGCGTTGGCGTTGGCCGTCGTGATCGCGCCCTTCGAGCTGGTGATGTCGACCGTGCCTGTCTTGACGGCAGTCACAGTGCCGGCTTCCGTCAGCACCGTGCCGCCGAAGGTGACCGAGTCGTTGCCGGCGGTGCTGTTGGCGAACGAACCCAGGGCAATGTTGCGGCCGTCGGTGGTGGTCAGCGTGATCGCACCCTTCGAGGTGGTGCTGGAGAAGTTGGCGGTGATGCCGGTGCTGGTTGCCACGCCGTTGATGGCCGACACCAGGCTGCTCAGGTCGTTCTGGTCGGCGACTGCGGCCGAGACGGAACTGCCGTTCAGCGTGAAGCTCACCGTACCCGCAGCCGTCAGCGACGCGATCGTGGTGCTGTTCGTTGCGGTGGCGCTCACACCGATGTTGGAACCGGCGGTGCTGATGGCCGACGCAATGGCGGTCGCGCTGGCATTCGCTGCGTAGGTGATGGCACTGCTGGTGCCGCCGCCTGCGGTGGTGATGGTGAAGGCATCGCTCGCCACCACGGCGGTGACGCCGTTGGTGGCAGCCGCGACGACGTTGCCCGTGATGGTGCCGTCGGCCGTCAGCGTGTTGCTGCCCAGCGACGACGTGCGCGCATCGGCGATCGACGACACCGAGATGGTCTGGCCTGCATTGGCGCCGACCTGGAAGGCCTGCGACGCAAAGCTGCCGTCCAGCAGCTTGATGCCGTTGAACTCGGTCTGCGAGCCCACACGCTGAACTTCAGAAACGAGCTGATTCACCTCGCCCTGCAGCGCAGCGCGGTCGGAAGCGCTGTTGGTCGCGTTGGCAGCTTGCACCGCCAGTTCACGAATGCGCTGCAGGTTGCCGCCGACGCTGCCCAAGGCGCCTTCAGCCGTTTGCGTCAGCGAGATCGCGTCGTTCGCATTGCGTGCGGCCTGGTTGATGCCGCGGATCTGCGAGGTGAAGCGCTCCGAGATCGCCAGGCCGGCCGAGTCGTCCTTGGCGCTGTTGATGCGCAGGCCGGACGACAGGCGGTTGATCGCGGTCGACAGATCGCTTTGTGACTTGGTCACATTGCGTTGGGCCGTCAGCGACGAGATGTTGGTGTTGATTGTCTGAGACATGGATAAATCTCCTGATGGATAAAAGAAGTGATGACCCGGCTGGAGCGCCGGCATTTGCCTCGTTCAGCGCAGCGCTTTTTCAAGCTCCTTGCCGACCGTGAACCGACCACGGCGTGCATGCCCGTGGCCTGCATGCGCCCGGCGTGAGTCACCTGAGATTCCGGCGTGCCTGCCTGTGCAGGAAAATCGCTGTCAACCCCGGTCGCTTACTCCGGACCCCGGTTTGGTTTCCCGCCCCGTTGGCAAGCATTTCGACGGGTGGCTGGGCAACTTGAGAAGATTTGTGCGGGCAGGGCGTGGCCCTGTAGGGCGGAAGGGCGGGTCGCCTGCCGTCGCACCGCAGGGCATTCAGGGTTTGCAGTTATCGAACGGTCGACGCCGAGAGCGGGTGCCTGCGCGTCAACGACAGATCCCCTGTTCACCTATTAGCGGGATTCAAAGGCCCCAAGTTGCGGGCTGCGATGCTCGACGCGCCCAGATTGCCGAGACAATGCTCTCGGAGGACCCCAAGCAGAACATGGCGACCTGTCGACCGCATTTCAACAAGAGCATTGCTGACCTCGAGGCACTCCATGCCGCTGGGGCAAATGACCGACGTCTCACTGGTGAGTTGCTCGATGAGCTGGAGCATCGTTCGACAGACCGAGCTGCGGCACTCGCGCGACGACTTCGGGAATTGCAGCTTTCCGCAGTTGCGCCGGTTTCAACGGTTGAGCCGCCCTCGCCACTAGGCGCCAGGAGGCCCGAAACCACGCCTCGTACAGCGCATCCGCCCGCGCGCGCATCTCCCTCGGTTGCGATCAAAAGGTCACCTACGGCGGCGGTTGGCCAACCTGTGGTTGTTGCCAGCCTGAGTTCGGGGTTACCGCGTCCGAGCGGTGCCAGCGCCGATGAGCCTTCCTCCGTGCTCGCATCTTGGATAGCGCTCGAAGCACTTTCGCCACAAACGTACCGCCGTCCGGCGGACTTGGTGAGCGGCGACCAAAGATGCGTAGCCGCCTTAGACGGTGGCGAGCTGCCCTGGGAGCGAGGAGAGCGCTCCCGACCCAAGCAGCAGCTGTACTACCAGATCGTGCTCGGTTCGATCCCGATGGACTCAGCGACGGACGAGCTGATTAAGGCGTTTGGTGCCGACGAGGAACAGGGCCGTCGTGAGCGGGAGAAGGCGCCGATCGCGGCCATACTGCTTGACCGGAACGGGCTACTTTTAGAGGGGAACTCGGTAGCTGTCTCTAGCTTCGCGTGGGGCTTACCAATTGCGCTAAGGGGAGATCTTGCGAGCCTGGGGGCCTGGACAACTGCAGAGCGCGCGCACGTAAATGAGCTCACGCAGCAACTTCTTCGTGTGAACAGTCAAGGAGAGGCTCTTCCGCTGGACGTTGTAACGATCCACCGCGCTTTTGAATGGCTCGTTGTGGCGCTGAAGATTCCGTCGAACCTGCACGAGCCGCCGTCATTCGTCCTTCGCATCTTTCACCACTTCAAGTCAAAGAACCCGCCAGAGGTTGCGCTACTCAACTCCTTCTTCTTGGCAGACCTCTCACGGGCGGCGAGCCTTGTGTCGGGCCGCAAGACTGGAAAGGCGCTTGCCAGGTTCCTTGGCATCGAGAAGGTTCAACACCAGTCGAACTTGCTCAAAGAGCATTCGACACTTGAGGAACTCGTTGCTCCATCGAGGTTCCCTGCAGCCAAGTGGCCTTCTCCAGGAGGCCATCCACTGGTCACGCTTCAGCAAGTTGCGGTGAACGCAGCGCGATCGGAATTCAGTTCCGATGATTCAGGCCTCGTCGCTGTGAACGGCCCGCCCGGCACCGGCAAGACCACGTTGCTACGCGACATCGTGGCCTCGTGTGTTTTGGACCGTGCCAAGGCTATGGTCGCGTTCGACGATCCAACAACGGCATTTCGAACATCTGGCCAAAGGGTCGCAGCCGGCGACCGGGCCTTTCTTCATCTCTACCGTCTTGACGATTCGCTCAAGGGTCACGAGGTGCTGGTCGCGTCCAGCAACAACAAGGCTGTCGAGAACGTAAGTCGGGAACTTCCCGCTGCGAGCTCTGTGGGGCGCGACATCGCGTACTTCCGGACTGTTTCGGAACGACTCGCCGCGAAGCGCAACGAACATGGCGTGCAGATCGCAGGCGACCCGACATGGGGACTGATTGCAGCGGTTCTTGGCAATGCTCTGAATCGGAACGCCTTTCAGCAGGCCATCTGGTGGGACGATGACCGTAGCCTTCGGCTTTATCTCAAGGCAGCCAAGGGGGACTCAGTCGTCCGGGAAATTTTGGACGAGGCCGGTAACGTGGTTCGACGAGTCGTTCCGACCGTTATCGAGCGGGAAGTGCCGCCGACCCCGGAACAAGCAAAGATCAACTGGAAGAAGGCGCAGCAAGAATTCAAGTTGCTCCTTGCAGAGGTCGAAGCTGAGATCCGCAAATTGGAGAATGTCCGGAAAATCTGCAAGCAACTGGCGCCCGCGCGCGCTGCCTTGGCCGCTGCCGAAAACGAGTGCCGAGTAGCGTCGATAGGATTGCATCGGTGCCTGCATGAACTGGCCGTTGCCGGGGCCGATCGAACCGCTGCCGCAGCCCTTGCCGAGGCCGCCGCGCGATCAGAGCGTCAGGCCATGGCCGCCCGCCCTGCTTGGTTTGCGAGATTTTTTCACACGGCAAGCTTCCGGACGTGGGAAGCGATACACGGCCCTCTTGCTACCCAGAGCGCCGCCGCGTCTCTTCGGTTAGAGAGCGCAATCGGGGATCGGAACGACGCCGAACAGCGGGCGAAGACGGCCACTACAGCAGCCCAAATCGCACAAGCTCGCAACGACACATTACGGATTGAGCTTACCGACGTTGTGACGGCCATCGCTGACTATCGCCGAGTCTTGGGCGAGCGTCTTGTGGACGAAGGCTTTTTCGAACAGGAACACGACCATTGGAATATGGTGGCTCCGTGGATGCCGGATGCCCTGCATCGCAAAAGCGAAGACGTGTTTGCCGCCGCCTTGTCAGTTCACCGAGCATTCATCGACGTCAACGCGCAGAAGGTATCGCACAACCTGGGTGTGCTCATGGGCGCGATGCACGCTGGTGCGTTCCAAGAGGAGGCCAAACGGGCACTTCTCCCTGACCTCTGGTCTACGCTCTTTCTCGTCGTCCCGGCGCTGTCAACGACCTTTGCCTCGGTTGATCGGATGATGGGCGACCTCCCGTCGTCAAGCATTGGATGGCTTTTGATTGACGAGGCCGGGCAAGCGACGCCTCAGTCAGCAGTCGGTGCCCTGATGCGTGCCAAGCGCGCCATCGTCGTCGGAGATCCGCTGCAGATCCCCCCGGTCGTCTCGATACCTCCTCGTCTCGTGACCGAGATTTGCAAACATTTCAACGTGGCTCAGGCGCAATGGGCAGCCCCTGACGCCTCGGTGCAGACCGTCTCTGACGAAGCCTCTCGACTTCAGGCCGAATTTCGAGCTGATGTCGGCGTGCGGACTGTCGGCCTCCCTCTCCTCGTTCATCGTCGATGCCAAGAACCCATGTTCGGAGTTTCAAATCGAATTGCGTACGACGGGCAGATGGTCTACGCCGCTGGGCCCCGGCTCGACGGTCCGATTGGTCAAGCGTTGGGATCCTCAAGCTGGGTGAATGTCGACGGTACCGCGATTACAAAGTGGTGCGTAGCAGAAGGTGAGGTAGTGGTGCAACTGCTCGAGCGATTGGCCACCTCTGGCGTGCTACGCCCAGACGCTTACATCATCACCCCGTTCCGAATCGTCGCGCAGGAGATGCGCCGACGGTTGGGTGAAGAAACGGCACTTCTCGAACGGCTGCAGGTCGACCCCGACACTTGGATCCGTGAACGCGTGGGCACCATTCATACCTTCCAAGGCAAGGAAGCGGAGGCCGTCATTGCGGTCCTTGGCGCTCCGATGACAAGTCAGCAGGGCGCGAGACGATGGGCGTCAAGCAGACCGAACATCCTCAATGTGATGGTGTCTCGCGCCAAACGAAACCTGTACGTGGTCGGCTCAAAGTCGGCATGGGGCACCCTGGGACACACGCGCACGCTTGCCGACGCCTTGCCAGAGCGAGCACCTTGAGACCGCGTTGGCAAGAATGAAAAAAAAGCTTCCCCCACGTCGAAGCTGGCGATTGGCAACGCGCTGCGCTGAGGTCAGCGTCTCCCGATACCACGAGCACTGCGCTAGCCGAGGCTGCGGAGCACAACGTCGCCATGACGCGCTGCTGGTCAACATCAAGTCTATCTACGGCGAGACCCATGGCATCGGTAGCTGTGAACCGCACCGGGTTTCGAGGAGGCCTGTTGGCTTGAGTCAAACCGGCTTGGTCTGACTTCTTTTGGCTGTTCAAACTTTCATTATTCCAGCCCCCGCAGGGGCCGCCGGAGGCTCCCCGGTTGGGCCATGTATTCAT
>JANNBZ010000292.1:0-9848 GCA_031386065.1 Burkholderiales bacterium | reverse complement strand
TTCTTGCTGACCCTTGAACGCGCCATCGGGCGATTCGCGGCGGCCGCGCGGCTGGCCGAAGTAGATGTCGCCGGTCAGTTCGCGAATGATGAGGATGTCCAGACCCGCCACCAGTTCGGGCTTCAGGCTCGACGCATGCGTCAGCTCTTCGTAGCAGATGGCCGGGCGAAAATTGGCGAACAAGCCCAGGCTCTTGCGCAGGCCAAGGATGGCCTGCTCGGGGCGCAGCGCGCGTTCCAGCGTGTCGTACTTCCAGTCGCCCACGGCACCGAACAGCACGGCGTCGGCCTGCAGCGCCAGCTTCAGTGTGGATTCGGGCAGCGGGTGGCCGTGAGACTCGTAGGCGGCGCCGCCCACCGGCGCGTGCTCGGTCTCGAACCCGAGGTCGAGCACGTTCATCACCTTCACCGCCTCGGCGACGATTTCGGTCCCGATGCCGTCGCCGGGCAGGATGGCAATTTTCACGAATCAATTCCTTTGGGTTGTCGCCGCCGTGCGCGGCAACGCATATCGGAGCCTTTGCGGCAGGCGGACTTCAGATCGTGTGCGCCAGCCACGGTTTCTTCAGCAGCCGCTCGGCCTCGAAGGCGCGAATCTTGTCGGCATGTCGAAGCGTCAGGCCGATGTCGTCGAAGCCATTGAGCAAGCAGAATTTCCTGAACGGCTGAACTTCGAAGGCCAGCTCGGTACCGTCGGGCTTCACCACCACCTGACGCTCCAGGTCGATCGTCAACTCATAGCCGATGAAGGCTGCGACCTCGTCGAACAACTGCGCCACTTGCGCCTCGGGCAGCACGATGGGCAGCAGCCCGTTCTTGAAACAGTTGTTGAAGAAGATGTCGGCGTAGCTGGGCGCGATCAGAGCGCGGAAACCATACTGGTCGATGGCCCACGGCGCATGCTCGCGCGATGACCCGCAGCCGAAATTCTTGCGCGCCAGCAGCACCGACGCGCCCTTGAACCGCGCGAGGTTCAACACGAAGTCGGGGTTCGGCCGGCGCGACGACGGGTCTTGGCCCGGATAGCCCGCGTCAAGGTAGCGCCAGGCGTCGAACAGGTTCTGGCCGAAGCCCGACTTCTGAATCGACTTCAGAAACTGTTTCGGGATGATGGCGTCGGTGTCGACGTTCTCCCGGTCCATCGGCGCGACCAGTCCCTTGTGCAGGCGAAACGCGTTCATTCCAGCATCACTTCTTTTTCGCGGCGTCTTCGACCTTTTCGCCAGCCTTCTGCACGTCTTTGCCAACACCTTGAACGGTGTTGCAACCCGCCAGCACGAACAACGAGGCGATCAGGAGGGACAGGGTTCGCTTCATGGAAAAATCTCCGTGGGTCAAAGAAAAAAATGGGGCTCAGGCGAGCCGGCGGACATCGACAAAGTGGCCTTCAATGGCCGCCGCCGCCGCCATCGCGGGGCTCACCAGGTGCGTTCGACCGCCAGCGCCCTGGCGGCCTTCGAAATTTCGGTTCGACGTGGAAGCGCAGCGTTCACCGGGCTCCAGCCGATCGGCATTCATGGCCAGGCACATCGAGCAACCGGGTTCGCGCCACTCGAAGCCGGCCGCCTTGAACACCAGGTCCAGGCCTTCGCGCTCGGCCTGCTCTTTCACCAGACCGGAACCGGGCACCACCATCGCCAGCTTCACGTTGGCGGCCACCTTGCCGCCCAGACGCCGAACCACGGCCGCCGCTTCACGCATGTCTTCGATGCGCGAGTTGGTGCATGAGCCGATGAACACCTTGTCGATCACGATGTCGGCGATCAGCTTGTTCGGCTGCAGGTTCATGTACGCCAGCGCGCGCTCCATGGCGTCGCGCTTGCTCGGGTCTTTCTCGCGTTCGGGGTCGGGCACGCGGTCGTCGATGGACAGCACCATCTCGGGCGAGGTGCCCCAGGTGACCTGCGGCTTGATCTGCGATGCATCGAGTTCGACCACTGCGTCCCACGCGGCGCCTGGGTCGGACTGCAGCGTGCGCCAGTAGGCCATTGCCTGCGCCAGCTCCACACCCTTGGGCGTGAACGGGCGACCCTGAACGTAGGCCAGCGTGGTCTCGTCGACACCGATCAGCCCGGCGCGCGCGCCGGCCTCGATGGCCATGTTGCACACCGTCATGCGGCCTTCCATGCTGAGCGCGCGGATGGCCGAACCGGCGAATTCGATGGTGTGGCCGGTGCCGCCCGCCGTGCCGATCTTGCCGATGATGGCCAGCACGATGTCCTTCGCGCCGCAGCCGGGCGTGGCCACGCCGTTCACCTGCACCAGCATGTTCTTGGCCTTGCGCGCCAGCAGGGTCTGCGTGGCGAGCACATGTTCGACCTCGCTGGTGCCGATGCCGTGCGCCAGCGCACCGAACGCGCCGTGGGTGGAAGTGTGCGAATCGCCGCAGACGACGGTCATGCCTGGCAAGGTGGCGCCCTGTTCCGGGCCGATGACATGGACGATGCCCTGGCGGTGGTCGTTCATCTTGAACTGCGTGATGCCGAAGCGGTCGCAATTGGCGTCGAGCGTTTCGACCTGCAGCCGAGAGATCGGGTCGGCAATGCCGTGCGAGCGGTCGGTGGTGGGCACGTTGTGGTCGCTGACCGCCAGGTTGGCGGAAATGCGCCAGACCTTGCGACCCGCCAGGTCCAGCCCGTCGAAGGCCTGCGGGCTGGTGACCTCGTGCACCAGGTGGCGGTCGATGTAGAGCACGGCCGTGCCGTCGTCTTCGGTGTGGACGACGTGCTCGTCCCAGAGCTTGTCGTAGAGCGTGCGGCCGGGGTTCATGTTGCTTCGCAGTGGTGCGCGCCGGCGGCTCAGCCGCGCTGCCCGATGGGCACCACGTCGCGCGCGGTCGAGCCGGTGAACAACTGGCGCGGGCGGCCGATCTTGTACTCGGGGTCGCCGATCATCTCGTTCAACTGGGCGATCCAGCCGACGGTGCGAGCCAGCGCGAACACCGCCGTGAACAGCGAGGTCGGGATGCCGATCGCGCGCTGCACGATGCCCGAATAGAAGTCGACGTTCGGATACAGCTTGCGCGACACAAAGTAGTCGTCTTCGAGGGCGATCTTCTCCAGCGCCATCGCCAGCTTGAACAGCGGGTCGTTGTGCAGGCCCAGCGCCGACAGAACCTCGTGGCAGGTTTCGCGCATCAGCTTGGCGCGCGGGTCGTAGTTTTTGTAGACGCGGTGGCCGAAGCCCATCAGCTTGACGCCGGAGTTCTTGTCTTTCACCTGCTTGATGAATTCGCCGATCTTCTCGACGCCGCCCAGTTTCTGCACGTCTTCCAGCATGTTCAGCGCCGCTTCGTTGGCGCCGCCATGCGCAGGCCCCCACAGGCAGGCCACGCCCGCAGCAATGGCCGCGAACGGGTTCGTGCCCGAGCTGCCGCACAGGCGCACCGTCGAGGTGGATGCGTTCTGCTCGTGGTCAGCGTGCAGGATGAAGATGCGGTCCATTGCACGCACCAGCACTTCGTTCGGCTCGTACTCGGCGCACGGCGTGGCGAACATCATGCGCATGAAGTTGCCGGCGTACGAGAGGTCGTTCTTCGGGTAGATGTAGGGCTGGCCCACGGTGTATTTGTAGGCCATCGCCACCAGCGTGGGCATCTTGGCGATCAGGCGAATCGCCGAAATGTCACGGTGCTCGGCGTTATGAATGTCGGTGCTGTCGTGATAGAAGGCCGACAGCGCGCCGACCAGGCCCGTCATGATGGCCATCGGGTGCGCATCACGTCGGAAGCCGCGCAGGAAAAACTGCATCTGCTCATTGACCATCGTGTGGTTGGTGACCAGCTTGGTGAAGTCGCCCTTCTGCTTGGCGTCGGGCAGATCCCCCTTCAGCAGCAGGTAGCAGGTTTCCAGGTAGTCGCAGTTCTGCGCCAGTTGCTCGATCGGGTAGCCGCGGTACAGCAGTTCGCCCTTGTCGCCGTCGATGTAGGTGATGCTGGATTGGCAGGCTGCGGTCGACAGGAAGCCCGGGTCGTAGGTGAACTTGCCGGTCTGGCCGTACAGCTTGCGAATGTCGATCACGTCAGGGCCAACACTGCCCTTGAAGATCGGCAGGTCCATGCTCGGACTGCCGTCCGAGAACGACAGGGTGGCTTTCACTTCGGACGGGGTCATGGACGTTCCTTCAAAGACAGATAAGAATTCGGTTCAGCTCAAGCTTCTGCGCAACTCGCCGCTGGGCCGCTCGCGCATCAGGCGCAAGACCTCAAGCGCATCGACATCCAGCAAATCGCCCGACGGTTGCATCCGGGCCAGCAGCAGGTCCAGCAGGTCGTTGTCCGACAGGTCCATCAGCACCTGCAAGCCCCGGGCCTGACGTTCGGTCAAGCCGGCGGCGTGGGCGGCGAAGAAGCGTTCGACGAACAGATCGTTTTCGAGCAGGCCACGCCGGCAACGCCACCTCAACTTGCTGAGCGCGCGTTCGTCGACCAGGGTATCGGCGGCCTCGATGGTGTGCATGGTGGGTGTCTGACTGCGCGGCTCAGACCGAGCGGCGGATCATCATTTCCTTGATCTTGCCGATCGCCCGGGTCGGGTTCAAGCCCTTCGGGCACACATCGACGCAATTCATGATGGTGTGGCAGCGGAACAGCCGGTACGGATCTTCCAGATTGTCGAGCCGCGCTTCGGTGTCCTGGTCACGGCTGTCGACCAGGAATCGATAGGCCTGCAGCAGGCCGGCCGGGCCGACGAACTTGTCGGGGTTCCACCAGAAGCTGGGGCAGGCGGTGGAGCAGCTTGCACACAAGATGCATTCGTACAGGCCGTTCAACTCGTCGCGTTCTTCGGGCGACTGCAGGCGTTCCTTCTCGGGCGGTACCTCGTCGTTCACGAGGTAGGGCTTGATCGAGTGGTACTGCTTGAAGAACTGCGTCATGTCGACAATCAGGTCGCGGATCACCGGCAAGCCGGGCAACGGCTTGAGCACGATCGGATCTTTCAGCGTGCGCATGTTGGTCAGGCATGCCAGCCCGTTCTTGCCGTTGATGTTCATCGCGTCTGAGCCGCAGACACCTTCGCGGCACGAGCGGCGAAAGCTCAAGGTCGGGTCGACCGCCTTCAGCTTGTTCAGCGCGTCGAGCAGCATGCGCTCGCTGCCGTCGAGTTCGACCTCGAGGGTCTGCATGCGCGGCTTCTCGTTGGTGTCGGGGTCGTATCGGTAGATCTGAAAAACACGCTTCGTCATGACTGCCTTTTTTGATCAGAACGTACGAACCTTGGGTGGAATCGACTCCGCCGTCAGCGGCTTCAAATTCACCGCCTTGTAGTCGAGCCGATTGCCTTCGCTGTACCAGAGCGAGTGCTTCATCCAGACCGCGTCGTTGCGGCCATTCGGGAATTCAGGCGAATCGGGGTAGTCGTCCACCGTGTGGGCACCGCGGCTCTCGTGGCGCGCGGCGGCCGACACCATGGTCGCCAGCGCGCACTCGATCAAGTTGTCGACTTCCAGCGCCTCGATGCGCGCGGTGTTGAAGACGCGCGACTTGTCGGCCAGGTGAATGCCCTTCACCCGCAGCGCCAGCGCCTTGACCTTGGCCACGCCTTCGTCCATCGTCGCCTGCGTGCGGAAGACGCCGGCGTACTGCTGCATGGTGGCGCGCAGGTCGTTGGCCACGTCTTGCGCGTACTCGCCGCCGCTGGTCGATTCGAGTCGGTTCAGGCGCGACAGCGTGAAATCGATCGCGTCGGCGGGCAGCGCCTTGTGGCTCTTCGCCTTCAGCGCGCTGTCGACGATGTGGTTGCCCGCCGCGCGGCCGAACACCAGCAGGTCGAGCAGCGAATTGGTGCCCAGCCGGTTGGCGCCGTGCACGCTCACGCAGGAGCATTCGCCCACCGCATACAGCCCGTTCACCACCGTGTTCGAGTTGCCGTTTTTCGGGATCACGACCTGGCCGTGGATGTTGGTCGGAATGCCGCCCATCTGGTAGTGGATGGTGGGCACCACCGGGATCGGCTCGCGCGTGATGTCGACGTTGGCGAAGTTGTGGCCGATCTCGTAGACCGACGGCAGCCGCTTCATGATGGTCTCGGCACCCAGGTGGGTCATGTCGAGCTGGATGTAGTCCTTGTTCGGACCGCAGCCGCGCCCTTCCTTGATCTCCTGGTCCATGCAGCGCGACACGAAGTCGCGCGGTGCCAGGTCTTTCAAGGTCGGCGCGTAGCGTTCCATGAACCGTTCGCCATTGCTGTTGCGCAGAATGGCGCCCTCGCCGCGGCAACCTTCGGTCAACAGCACACCGGCGCCGTGCACGCCGGTCGGGTGGAACTGCCAGAACTCCATGTCTTCCAGCGGAAGGCCGGCGCGTGCGGCCATGCCCAAGCCGTCACCGGTGTTGATGAAGGCATTGGTCGACGCCGCGAAGATGCGCCCTGCCCCGCCGGTGGCCAGCAGCGTGGTCTTGGCCTCCAGGATGTGGATGTCGCCGGTTTCCATTTCCATCGCGGTCACGCCGACCACGTCGCCGTCGGCATCGCGGATCAGGTCCAGCGCCATCCATTCGACGAAGAAATTGGTGCGCGACTTGACGTTCTGCTGGTACAGCGTGTGCAGCATCGCGTGGCCGGTGCGATCGGCGGCGGCACAGGCGCGCTGCACCGGCTTTTCGCCGTAGTTGGCGGTGTGGCCGCCGAACGGGCGCTGGTAGATGGTGCCGTCGGGATTGCGGTCAAACGGCATGCCCAAATGTTCGAGCTCGTACACCACCTTGGGTGCTTCGCGGCACATGAACTCGATGGCGTCCTGGTCGCCCAGCCAGTCGGAGCCCTTCACCGTGTCGTAGAAGTGGTAGTGCCAGTTGTCCTCGCTCATGTTGCCCAGCGAGGCGCCGATGCCACCCTGCGCCGCCACGGTGTGCGAGCGGGTCGGAAAGACCTTCGACAGCACCGCCACGTTGAGGCCGGCGCGGGCCAGCTGCAGCGAGGCACGCATGCCCGAACCACCAGCACCGACGATCACCACATCGAAGCGTCGCTTCGATACCGCCGACGAAACGAAAGAATTGGTTTGCATCACAGTCTCCACAACACCTGGATCGCCCACCCCGCGCAGGCCACCAGCCAGACGATGGTGAACACCTGCAGCGCGAGCTTCAGCGCAACCGGTTTGACGTAGTCCATCCAGACGTCGCGCATGCCGACCCACACATGGAACAACATCGAGACGATGACGACGAAGGTCAGCACCTTCATCCACTGCGCCGAGAAAATGCCGGCCCACTTGTCGTAGCCCATCGCGCCAGGCATCAGCACCTGCACGATGACGGCCAGCGTGAACAGCGCCATCAGCAAGGCGGTGACGCGTTGCGACAGCCAGTCGCGAAAGCCATAGTGCGCACCGACGACGATGCGCTTCGATCCAAAGTTCTGAGCCATCTGCGTGCCCTTCAGAAGAACAGCTTGAAGCCGAGCACCAGCGTCAGCAGCACGCTGATCCCCAAGGTCACCAGCGCCGACACCCGGCCGAATTCCTTGGTCACCGCATGCGTGGCGTCCATCCAGAGGTGACGCACGCCGGCGATGAAATGGTGCAGGCAGGCCCAGATCAAGGCCAGCGCAACCAGCTTGAAAAACACGCCGGGCACGAAGCCGGCGCCGCCCGCGAACACAGCGCCGAATTGCGCGTACGAGATTTCAGACGTCAGGCTGGTGTCGAACATCCAGATGATGAAAGGCATCAACAGGAACATCAGCACGCCGCTGACCCGGTGCAGGATCGAGACGATGCCGGCCGGTGGCAGCCGGTACTTCATGATCTGCAGAACATGGATGTTCCGATAGACCGGCCGTTGCTTCAGGGTGTCTGCCATGCCAACCTTGTTTGAGGAAATCGGGGAGTAACCGGAAGATTTTATTGCAATGCAGCAGACATTCCCGCACGAGGGGGCGTTCTGCGCCGCAGCAGCTCAATTCAGCTCGTTGCGGTAGTGGTGCAGCTGGGTGTTATACAGCCCGCGCCGCAGCTCCACCGGCTTGTCGCCGTAGGTCAACGACAGCCGCTCCACGCTGAGCAGCGGCGCGCCGCAGGCGATGTCCAGCAGGCTGGCGGCCGACGCGTCGGCGACCACCGCGCGAATCTTTTCTTCGGCCCGGATCATGCGCACACCGAACTCGGATTCGAACAATCCGTACATCGGCCCCTGGTAGTCGCTGAGCCGCTCGGCGGTGAGTCCCTTGAACAATTGGCCCGGCAGCCAGATGTCGTCCAGCACCGTCGGCACGCTTTCGAACGACAGCACGCGCCGCACCTGCACCACTGCATCGCCGGCTTTCAGGCCGAGCGCGCGCGCCACCTCGCCCGGCGCGCGCAGGCGTCGGCAATCGATGAAGCGGCGCTGAGCCGCAACCGCCGTCCCGGCGTCCGGCATCAAGCGCAAAAAACGGTACTGCACCGTCTGCTCTGCGTGGGTGGAAACGAAGGTGCCTTTGCCCTGGCGGCGCACCAGCAGGTTGTCGGCCGCCAGTTCGTCGACCGCCTTGCGCACCGTGCCCTGGCTCACCTTGAAGCGGGCCGCCAGCTCGATCTCGCTGGGGATCATTTCGCCCGGTCGCCATTCGCCGGCCTGCAGACGGGCGGTCATCAAGGTCTTGATCTGTCGGTAGAGCGGGCTGAACGCGGGGGCGGCGGGTGGGTCGCCGCGCGCGGGCAGCACGCCGGCGCGACGTGGGGACAGGGCGGTCGACATGGCGCGCATTGCAGCACAGGAACTCGGTCGAGTCCACGCCAAAACCGGTCTGTCTTATGTAAGACATAAGATATTGCGACGGACTGCGGGTTGACCCTTGGAATCGCCTCCGACTGGCCTACACTTCTGGCCGCAGTGCGCACCGCGCTTCGCCACGCCGCCGACCCGGCTTCAGTCTTTGCAACCTCCTCCGGAGAACTCCCCATGAGCAAGAAACCCGTTCGCGTCGCCGTCACCGGCGCTGCCGGCCAGATCGGATACGCCATCCTGTTTCGCATCGCCTCCGGTGAAATGCTGGGCAAGGACCAGCCCGTCATCCTGCAACTGCTGGAAGTGCCGATGGAAAAGCCGCAGCAGGCGCTGCAGGGCGTGATGATGGAACTGCAGGACTGTGCGTTCCCGTTGCTGGTGGGCATGGAAGCCCACGGCGACCCGATGACCGCGTTCAAGGACGTCGACTACGCGCTGCTGATCGGTTCGCGTCCGCGCGGCCCGGGCATGGAACGCGCCGAGCTGCTGGCCGTGAACGCCGAAATCTTCACCGCGCAAGGCAAGGCACTGAACGCCGTGGCCAGCCGCAACGTGAAGGTGCTGGTGGTGGGCAACCCGGCCAACACCAACGCCTACATTGCGATGAAGAGCGCGCCCGATCTTCCGCGCAAGAACTTCACCGCCATGCTCAGGCTCGACCACAACCGCGCGCTCAGCCAGCTCGCCGCCAAGACCGGCAAGCCGGTGGCCGACATCGAGACGATGGCGGTCTGGGGCAACCATTCGCCCACCATGTACGCTGACTACCGCTTTGCCACGGTGGCCGGTGCCAGCGTGAAGGACATGATCAACGACGCCGCCTGGAACGCCGACTCCTTCCTGCCCACCGTGGGCAAGCGCGGCGCGGCCATCATCGCGGCGCGCGGTGTGTCGTCGGCTGCCTCGGCCGCCAACGCGGCCATCGACCACATGCGCGACTGGGCGCTGGGCACGAACGGCAAATGGGTCACGATGGGCGTGCCGTCCGACGGCCAGTACGGCATTCCCAAGGACGTGATGTTCGGCTTCCCGGTCACCACCTCGAACGGCGAATACAAGGTGGTCGAAGGCCTGGCCATCGACGCTTTCAGCCAGGAACGCATCAACCTCACGCTGAAGGAATTGACCGACGAGCAGGA
>JANNBZ010000284.1:0-3443 GCA_031386065.1 Burkholderiales bacterium | reverse complement strand
TGCTGGCCAGCCTGGGCTCGTTGAGCTCGCTGGCCACGGCCCAAACCCTGGTCGGCGTGAGCTGGTCCAACTTCCAGGAAGAGCGCTGGAAGACCGACGAGGCGGCCATCAAGGGCCAGCTCGGCAAGATCGGCGGCAGCTATGTCAGCGCCGACGCCGGCGGTTCGCCCGAGAAGCAGTTGGCCGACATCGACGGCCTGATCGCCAAGGGCGCGAAGGCGCTGATCATTCTGGCGATGGACAAGGACGCCATCGTGCCGGCACTGGCCAAGGCCAAGGCGAAGAACATTCCGGTGGTGGCCTACGACCGCCTGATCGAAGCGCCCGGCGTCTTCTACATCACCTTCGACAACAAGGAAGTGGGCCGCATGCAGGCGCGTGCCGTGCTGGCCGCCAAGCCCAAGGGCAACTACGTGATGATCAAGGGCTCGCCCACCGACCCGAACGCCGACTTCCTGCGCGCCGGTCAGCAAGAGGTGCTGGCCGATGCGATCAAGAAGGGCGACATCAAGATTGTTGGCGAGGAATACACCGACGGCTGGAAGCCCGAGACCGCGCAAAAGAACATGGAGCAGATCCTGACCAAGAACGCGAACAAGGTCGACGCGGTCGTGGCCTCGAACGACGGCATGGCCGGCGGCGTGGTGGCGGCGCTGTCGGCGCGCGGCTTGAAGGGCGTGCCGGTGTCCGGCCAGGACGGCGACCACGCCGCGCTGAACCGGGTGGCGCTGGGAACGCAAACCGTGTCGGTCTGGAAGGACGCACGCGACCTCGGCCGCGAAGCCGCCACCGCTGCCGTGGCACTGGCCGGCGGCAAGAAAGTCGCCAACTCGGTGACCTGGGCCGAGGGCGAGAAGAAGGTGTCGATGAACGCGATGTTCCTGAAGGCGGTGCCGGTGACGCAGGCGAACCTCGACACCGTCATCAAGGCCGGCCACATCAGCAAGGACGCTGCGTGCAAGGGCGTCGACAAGGCCACCGGGCCGGCGGCCTGCAAGTAAGAGGCGTCTGACTCCCTCTCCCCAAGGGGGCGAGGGAGCACATGACGCCGAACCGAATAACAACCCCGTTCGGGCTGAGGTATCGAAGCCGCGCGCGAGCCTTCGATACCTCAGGCCGAACGGTCAAACGGGCACAGGGCCGCACCATGCTCAACCAATTGAAAATCAGCGCGCTCGACCTGCGCCTGTCCATCATGGCCGGCGTGCTGGCCGTGATGGCGCTGGTCTTTCACGTCTTGACCGGCAGCTTCCTGACGCCGGAGAACCTCTACAACATCGCGCAGCAAACCGCTGTGGTCGGCATCGTGGCAGCGGCCGTCGCGCTGATCATCGTGGCGCGGCAGATCGACCTGTCGGTGGGCTCGGTGATGGGCGTGGTCGGCGTGCTGATCGCCTGGCTGATGTACACCAAAGGCTGGCACTGGATACCGGCCTCTTTGGCGGGCCTGGCGGTGTCGCTGCTGATCGCCACCTACCAGGGCTGGCTCATTTCCTACCTCGGCGTGCCGTCGTTCGTGGTCACCCTCGGCGGTTTGATGTCGTTTCGCGGCGCGGCCTTTCTGGTGGCCGACGGCAAGACGCAACCGGTCAGCGACGCGACCTTCCTGATGATCGGCGGCGGGCTCGACGGCTCGCTCGGGCCGGCGCTGAGCTGGACGCTGGGCCTCGCGTTGTCGACCCTGCTGGCGTGGAATGCGTTCTCGCGCCGGCACAGTGCGCAGCAGCACGGCTTTCCGCTGCGGCCGCTGTGGTTCGACGCCGGACTCGCGCTGTTCTTCATCGCGGTGCTGCTGGGCTTCGTCGCCACGATGAACACCTATGTGCTGGCCGACAAGGGCGCTGGCCAGGGCATCCCGATTCCGGTGCTGATCTGGGGCACGGTGGTGATGGGCATGGCCTTCATCGTCAACCGCACGGCCTTCGGCCGCTACGTCTACGCCATCGGCGGCAACCCGGAGGCAGCGTTGCTGGTGGGCATTCCGGTGAAAAAAGTGATGCTGAAACTGTTCCTGCTGCTGGCGGTGCTGGTGACCATCGCGTCGGTGGTGTCGGTGTCGCGCCTGAACGCCGGCACCAATTCGCTGGGCTCGAACATGGAGCTGTACGTGATCGCTGCGGCCGTCATCGGCGGCGTGGCGCTGTCGGGCGGCAGCGGCACCGTGCTGGGCTCGGTGCTGGGCGCGCTGATCATCCAGTTCCTCGAATCGGGCCTGCTGCTGCTCGACGTGGGCATCGGCATGCGCATGGTCATCATCGGCCAGGTGCTGATTGCGGCGGTGGTGTTCGACGTGCTGTACCGGCGCGCCACCGGGGAGCGCATGACATGAGTAGTTCATCTGCATTGATCGAGCTGCGCGGCATCCACAAGGCTTTCGGCGGCGTGCGCGCGGTCGATGACGTCAGCCTCAGCGTCTACCCCGGCGAGGTGGTGGCCTTGCTGGGCCACAACGGCGCCGGCAAGTCGACCTTGATGAAGATGCTGGCCGGCGCCTACCCGATCGACAGCGGCGAGGTGCACGTGGCGGGCCAGCTGGTGAGCATCGCCAACCCGGCCGATTCACAGAAGCTCGGCATCGAAACCATCTACCAGACGCTGGCGCTGGCCGACAACCTGGACAGCGTGGCGAATCTGTTCCTGGGCCGCGAACTGAAAACGCGCTGGGGCACGCTGGACGACTACGCGATGGAGAAAGCCGCGCGCGATGTCTTCCACCGCCTGAACCCGAATTTCAAGAACATCCGCGTGCCGGTGCGGTCGCTGTCGGGCGGGCAGCGCCAGGTGGTGGCGATCGCGCGCGCGCTGTACTTCAACGCCCGCGCACTCATCATGGACGAG
The DNA here is from genome assembly GCA_031386065.1 of Burkholderiales bacterium. GTDB lineage: Bacteria > Pseudomonadota > Gammaproteobacteria > Burkholderiales > Burkholderiaceae_C > JANYJJ01. The sequence continues at coordinate 605 of JANNBZ010000284.1, read as the reverse complement.
CCCTGCGCCGCGCTCGGCCCCGAAGAAACGCGCATGGTCCACGAGCTGGTGCGCAAGCTGAAGGCCAGTGGCGTGGGCATCTTTTTGATCTCGCACGACATGCCCGATGTGTTCGGTTTGTCGGACCGGCTGTCGGTGATGAAGAACGGCAAGACGGTGGGCACCTACCGCACGTCCGAAGTCACCGAAGACGAGGTGCTGGGCATGATCATCGCGGGCAAGAAGGTGGCGCGCGTGGCCGAGTGCTTCGCGCCGTCGCCCTGACCCCAACGACGATGAGCGACGACGTTTTCGCGGTCGGCCTCGACCTCGGCACCTCGGGTGTCAAGGCGGTGCTGCTGTCGTCACGCGGTGAACTGGTGGCCGAGGCCACGGCGCCGCTGAACGTCTCGCGGCCGCAGCCGCTGTGGTCCGAGCAAGCGCCTGCCGACTGGCTGGCCGCCACCGACCACGCGATGCGTGCGTTGCGCGCGCAGGCCGGCCCCGAGCGCTGGCAGCGGGTGCGCGCGCTGGCGGCCGCCGGCCAGATGCACGGCGCGGTGCTGCTCGACGCGCACGGCGAGGTGCTGCGCCCGGCCATCTTGTGGAACGACGGCCGCAGCCAG
>JANNBZ010000270.1:0-4023 GCA_031386065.1 Burkholderiales bacterium | reverse complement strand
AACCTGGCGCAGATCGACACGCCCTACCTGACCGAAGGCTCATCGGGCCTGACGTATGCGGTCGACCGCTTCAAAGGCTGGCCGCATTCGGGGCATGTGATGCTCGCGCGCGGCGAGCGTTCGCGGCTGGCCGACTTTGCGTCCGAGGTGCTTTGAGGGCTGCTTGGAACGCGAGCCGTGCACGGCTAGGCTCGCGCCAGCAACTCCTTGATCTGCTGCAACGCCGCCGGGTCTTCCATCGTGGTCAGGTCGCCCGGATCGCGCTGCTCGCACACCGCCTGAATCGCCCGCCTCAGCATCTTGCCGGAACGGGTTTTCGGGAGGGCTGACACGAACAGCACGCGCGAGGGCCGCGCCACCGCGCCCAGCGAGCGGTCGACGACCTTCATGATGTCGCCTTCGAGTTTCAGCACGGCGGCGGCATCGCCCACGGTGCTGGCGTCCTTCACCACCACGAAAGCCATCGCGACCTGGCCTTTGAGCGCGTCGGCCACGCCCACCACGGCCACTTCGGCGACGTTGGCGTGGCTGGAGATGCTCTCTTCGATCTCGCGCGTGCCGAGCCGATGGCCGGCCACGTTGATCACGTCGTCGGTGCGGCCGAGGATGAAGAAGTAGCCGTCTGCATCGCGGATGCCCCAGTCGAAGGTGCTGTAGACCTGCTTGCCCGGCACGCTGTTCCAGTAGGTTTTCACGAAGCGGGCGTCGTCGCGCCACACGGTCTGCATGCAGCCCGGCGGCAGCGGGCCTTCGATGACGACCACGCCCTTTTCATTCGCACCGGTCAGTTCCTCGCCGGTGTTCTCGTCCAGCAGCTTGACGCTGTAGCCGTACATGGCCACGCCGGGGCTGCCGAATTTGCTGGGTGCTTTTTCGACGCCATTGGCGATGGTCAGGATCGGCCAACCGGTCTCGGTCTGCCAGTAGTTGTCGATGACGGGCTTGCCCAACGCTTCGGCAATCCAGACGGCCGTGGGTTCGTCCAGCGGCTCGCCGGCCAGGAAGAGCGCGCGCAGCGAACCGAGGTCATACGCCTTCAGAAACTTCGGGTCGTGCTTCTTCAACACCCGCACGGCGGTGGGCGCGCTGAACATCGCGGTGACCTTGTATTTTTCGACCAGGCTCCACCAGATGCCGGCGTCGGGCCGGGTCGGTAAACCTTCATACATGATGGTCGCCATGCCGGCGATCAGCGGGCCGTAGACGATGTAGCTGTGGCCGACCACCCAGCCGATGTCGCTGGTGGAAAAATAGGTCTCGCCGGCGTTGCCACAGAAGATGTACTTCATGCTTGCGGCCAGCGCCACCGCGTAGCCGCCGGTGTCGCGCTGCACGCCCTTTGGCAGGCCGGTGGTGCCGCTGGTGTACAGGGTGTAGCTGGGGTGTGTGGATTCCAGCCAGACGCAAGGCACGACGGCGTCGACATGCTGCTCGCGCAGCGTCGCGTAATCGTGGTCGCGATCCGGAGTCATTGCCATCTCGGCGAGGCCACGGTTCACCATCAGCACGCTGGCGGGTTGGTGCACCGCCAGCCGAATTGCTTCGTCGAGCAGCGGCTTGTAGGCCACCACCTTGCCGCTGCGGCTGCCGGCGTCGGCCCTGACGATGTCGGTGGGCTCGGCGTCGTCGATGCGGCTGGCCAGGCTGCCGCTGGCGAAGCCGCCGAACACCACCGAGTGAATCGCGCCGATGCGCGCACAGGCCAGCATCGCGAACGCGGCCTGCGCGATCATCGGCATGTAGATCAGCACGCGATCGCCCTGCTTCACACCCAGGCTCAGCAGGAGAGCCGCCATGCACTGCACTTCACGGTGCAGTTCGCGGAAGCTGTAGACGCGCTCCTCGTCGGTCTCGGTCGAGACCCAGATCAGCGCGTTCTGGTCCGGCCGCGTGGCCAGGTGCCGGTCCACCGCGTTGTGGCACAGGTTGGTCTGCCCGCCGACAAACCATTTGGTGAACGGCGGGTTGCTGTTGTCGCAGACCCGATCGAACGGCCGGTGCCAGTCGATCAGCGCCGCTTGTTCGGTCCAGAAGCCGTCGCGGTCGTCGATGGATCGGCGATAGAAGTCAGCGTAGGTCGTGGTCATGGTCATGGTCGGCCTTCGAGTGGGTCAGGTTTTGCGTGACAGCGGCATGTCCACCATCACCGGCCTGTCAGTGGGCGTGCAGCCGGTGTCGCAACACTTGCCGGGTTGCTTGTTGGCGGTGATGGCGCGGCTGGGGTCGTTCAGCACGCCTCGGTTCAGCAGGCGTTCGACCAGTTCCACCTTGCTGCCGACCGGGTAGTTGCGGTAGATCTCCTGCTTCATCGCGGCCGGCGATCCGCCGCCGTGCAGGCTGATCACCGAATACCAGCCGCCCTGGTACGACGCGGTCAGGTCTTCGATGAAGCGCGCTGCCTCGATGCGCTTGTCGTACGGCACGTTCGGGTTCGCGCGCAGCACGTCGGCCAGCACCGCGCTGGTCGCCGGGTTGTGGTCTTCGTCCGGACCTGGCAGCGTGACGATCAGGCCGCCCGACACGGTGTGCGCGATGCGGTGCATGTCGTAGATCTGCGTGGCCAGCAGCAGCTTGCCGATGTTGGAGAACACCGCGTCGGGCATGAAGTTGCCCGCGTGTTCGTCGACCTTGGCATACACGCTGGCAGCCACGCCGCAGGCATAGAAACCTTCAGTGATCTTGATCAACTCGACCATCTGCTCGCGCAGGTGGGTCTCCTTGCCAGGGTCGAAACCGTTCGCCTCGCACATCAGCGCGCCGGCACCGATCAGCAGGTCGCCGAAACCCGCGCGCGCGCCGATGCAACTGTGCCGGTGGTGGGTGGCATAACTGTAGGTCAGGTGCGCCGACTGCTGCCATTCGCCGGCCACGAACACCCGCTCCCACGGCACGAAGACGCGGTCGAACACCACCACGCCAGTCGACTGCCCGTAGCGGTTCGAGAACAGCGCGGCCTTCTCGCCCGGCCGGCCTGCGGGCCGCGCGACGATGGTGATGCCGTCGGCGTCGACGGGCACCGCGCAGCAGACGGCGAACTCGGCGTCTTGCTCGCTCATCTGCCGACACGGCATGACCAGGAACTCATGCACGTACGGCGCCGCCGTGACGATGGCCTTGGTGCCCGAGATCACCACGCCGCGCGCATTGCGCTCGACGATGTGCACATAGCTGTCTACATTGGCCTGCTGGTGCGGGCGCAGGCTGCGGTCGCCCTTGGCGTCGGTCATCGCGATGCCGATGGAAATGTCGCGTTCCTGCGCATCGTGCAGGTAGGCCAGGAAGCGCTCGTTGATGCGTGTGCCGCTTTTGCCAACAGCGTCAGCGTCGATCAGGCTCGTCACCTGGTGCAGCGCGTTGAACGCATCGTGCGCCAGGTAGCGCTGCGCGCAGCCGGTTTCCTGGCACAGCAGGCGCACCGCTTCAAGCTTGTTCAACAGATCGCCGCTGCTCTGGTTGATGTGAAGCATGCGGTTCACCGTCTTGCCGCTGGTGTGCTGCACCGCCTGCATCAACGGCGCCAGCTCCGGGCGCAAGGCGAAGTCGTAGCTGACGCCGAGTGCGTTGATGCCGGGGCGCAGCGACGGCGCGTCGGCCACGCTGGCGATGCTTTCGCCGTCGACGAAGACGCGCGGCTTGTAGCGGCGGAGGGACTCTCGGTATTCCTCGGCGGTCATCAGCATGGAGAATCCTTGGCAACGAACATGTCGCCGCATCTTAGGTACTCTGCCTGTGCTGGCGCTGACACAAATCAGCTCTTGCCGATGCGGGGAACGCAGCCACACCGAAAGGACCACCATGAATGCCGCATGCCGCAGCAGCGACTCGACCCTGCTCATCATCGACCCGCAGCTGCGCCTGATGCCGGCCATCGACAGTGCCGACGAATTGATTCGCCGCTGCATGCAGCTCGCCATGGCCGCTCGCGAACTGAAACTGCCGGTGATCGGCACCGAGCAGAACCCGGCCGGGCTGGGGCCGAACGTGCCCGAGCTGAAGGCGCTGTGCAACACCACCGTCGCCAAG
>JANNBZ010000241.1:0-38533 GCA_031386065.1 Burkholderiales bacterium | reverse complement strand
CCGGCGCTGGTGATCGCGCCCACCTCGGTGTGCGGCAACTGGCTGGCCGAGGCGGCCCGTTTCGCGCCCAGCCTGCGCGTGAGTTTTTACGGCGAAGGCGAGCGGGCGTCGATGCTCGAATCGGCCGAGCCGTTCGACCTGGTCGTTGCCTCATATGCGCTGGCGCAGATCGACGCCGAAGCGTTTGCCAAGGTCGAGTGGGCGACGCTGGTGCTCGACGAGGCGCAGGCGCTGAAAAACGCGGCCACCAAGCGCGCCAAGTCGGTCGCCACGCTGCAAGCCGGCTTTCGGCTCGCGCTCACCGGCACGCCGGTGGAAAACCGGCTGGCCGATCTGTGGTCGATCATGAATTTGCTGAACCCGGGCCTGCTCGGCAGCAGCGCGCAGTTCGGTGAGCGATTCGCCGGCGCCATCGAACGCAACCGCGACGACGCGGCCCGGCATCGACTGCGCCGCCTGGTGCAACCCTTCCTGTTGAGGCGCACCAAGGCGCAGGTGCTGACCGACCTGCCGCCACGCACCGAGATCGTCCACCGCGTCGAGCCCGGCCCCGAGGAGCGTGCCTTCCTGGAGGCGGCGCGCCGCGGTGCGATCGAACGTGTGGCCCAGGTGGGTAACGACGTGGGCAGCGGGCAGGCCGCCTTTCATGTGCTGGCTGAGCTGACCCGCCTGCGCCGCGCCGCCTGCGACCCGCGCCTGGTGGCGCCCGAATTCGGCATGGTCGGCGCCAAGGCGCAGGAGTTCGAGCAGCTCGCCACCGAACTCGTCGCCGGCCACCACAAGGCGCTGGTGTTCAGCCAGTTCACCGACTTCCTGAAGCTGCTGGCCGAGCGGCTGCAGGCCTGCGGCATCACGTACCAGTACCTGGACGGCAGCACGCCGGCGGCCGAGCGCAGCAAGCGCGTGGCCGCGTTCCAGCGCGGCGAGGGCGACCTGTTCCTGATCAGCCTGAAGGCCGGCGGCTTCGGCCTCAACCTGACCGCCGCCGACTATGTGTTGATCGTCGACCCATGGTGGAACCCGGCCGCCGAAGACCAGGCCATGGGCCGCGCCCACCGCATCGGCCAACAGCGCCCGGTCACGGTGTACCGGCTCGTCACGGCGGGCTCGATCGAAGAACGCATCATCGAACTGCACCGTGACAAACGCGGCTTGGCCGACGGCATTCTGGAAGGGCAGGACAGCGCAGCGCCGCTGGCGGCGGCGGATCTGCGGGCCTTGCTGCGCGGGAATTGAGCTGGGGGCGCCGGCGAATGGCGGTGGTGACAGTTGCTGAGTGCGCCTGGAACTTTGCTACGATGAGTGCATTGCAACTGCTATGCGAGCATCCATGAAGACCTCCACGTTGCCGCCCGTTCGGGTCGACGAAGCGTTTCGGGCCACTGCCGAAAGCGTACTTCACGAGGGTGAGAGCCTGACCAGCTTCATCGAGGCCACGGTGCGGCGGGCGGTCGAACACCGCCGCATCCAGGCCGCGTTTGAAGCGCGCGCCCGGGAGTCCCTTGAACACTACAAGCGCACTGGCATCTCGTCTTCAGTTGACGGCGTGTTCGACAAACTGGAGGCGAAAGTCAGGGCGCGGCGCAAGCAGGTGCTCGGCAATTGAGGTTTGTTGTTCGCACCACGGTCAACGCCGACGAGGACCTGGACAGGCTGATCGATGCGCTGCTGGAATGGGCGCAGACGCCAGATGATTTCGACCGTGCGTTGGCGGCGGTGCGGATCATCCGGGCAGCGATTGATGGGCTGTCGGACGGTGCCATGCTCTGCCGCAAGGCAGGCGATGGACGCGATCCGTTCCTGCGCGAGCTGGTGATTCCGTTCGGCCGCGCCGGCTATCTCGCGCTGTTCGAAATCGTGGGAGACACCGTCGCGGTTGCGGCGATCCGTCACCAGCGCGAAGACGACCACCACTGACCGCCTGCGTGCGCTGCGTCAGGCCGCCACCCCCGCAAAGCGCCGCTGCGCATCCAGCCCCAGGCCGGTGGCGACGCTGGCAAAGCGGTCGCCGCGCACCGCTCTGGCGGTCGGGAACGCGGCGGCGATGCGCTGCGCCAGCAGGCGCAGTCCGGTGGAGCCGCCGGTGAAGAACAGCGCGTCGATCTGGTCTGGCCTGAGACCGGCCTGGTCGACGGTGACGCGCGCGGCGGCGACGATGCGTTCGATGTCGGCCTCGATGGCCTGCACTGCGGCGCGCTCGCTCAACGCCACGCCGAGCCGCGCTTCGACATGACTGAGGTCGATGCGCGTGTCGGCGCCCTCGGCAACGTCGATCTTGGCCTGCTCGGCACGCGCCGCCAGTTCATGGCCGAGCCGCTCGTCGACCAGCACCATCAGGCGCTGGTGGTGACGGGCTTCGCTGTAGAAGCCGCGCATCTGGCGCAGTTCGGCGACGCGCTGCGGGCTGTAGACGGTGTTGATCAGGTGCCAGGTGGCGAGGTCGAAGTAGACCGCGCTGGGCACCTCGCGCGGCGCGGCGCCGAGCACGCTGGGACCGTGCGCGCCGTAGCCGAATTCGGGCAGCATGCTGGCCAGTTCGATGCGGCGGTCGAAGTCGGTGCCGGCCACGTGAACGCCGTGGTTGGCCAGGATGTCGCCCTTGCGGTCAGCCTGCAGCGCCCGCCTCGGCCCGACGCGTACGACCGAGAAGTCCGACGTGCCGCCGCCGATGTCGGCCACCAGCACGGTTTCTTCGCGGCTGACGCCGCGCTCGTGGTCGAAGGCGGCGGCGATCGGCTCGAACTGAAAGTGGACCTCGTCGAAACCCACGGCGTGCGCCGCCGACAGCAGCGCCGCCTGCGCCTGCGCGTCGCGCTGCGCGTCGTCGTCGACGAAGAAAACCGGCCGCCCGATCACGGCCCGCCGAATCGGCGCGCCCGCCGCCGCTTCGGCACAGGCTTTCAGGTGCTTGAGGTAGCCGGCGATGATGTCGAGGTACTTGACGCCGCGCCCGCCGCCCACGTCGGTGGTCTGGTCGACCAGGCTGCTGCCGAGGATGCTTTTCATCGAGCGCATCAAGCGGCCGTCGAGCCCGTCGACATAGGCGGCCACAGCGGCACGGCCGAAAGCGCGCGGTGGTCCGTCCAGCTCCGGTCCGTCGACAAAATAGAACACCGCCGTCGGCATGGCGCGGTGTTCACCTTCGAGCGCCACCAGGCGCATGTCGTCGGGCCCGAACGGAATGGCGATGGCCGAGTTGGAGGTGCCGAAGTCGATGGCGCAGTACATGGTTCACCAGCTCAGGCTGAGGGATTCGGGGCGCGATTGTAGGGCTGCGGTGCGCGAAGCTAGCCGCCGCGCAGTCAAACCCTGAGCCCGTCGAAACTTGAAAGAAGCGTTGCGAACTGCACGTGATCCGCAGGCGATATCCACGCATCGAGCGTCCGCTGTGCGGCCCACACTGGGATGATTCCAGTGTCACCGGGGAACCCACATGGACATGACGCGCGGCCTTTCGTGGCTTGCATCGCTGGCCTCGCGAAAGGCAGCGCCGGCCGCCGGCCACGAACCGGCGGACATGGGAACCGCATTCGGGCTCGACGCCAGCTTTGCCGACGAGGATGAGCCAACCCGTCCCGAGGCCGATGGTGTTGCCACCGACGCGCCGCTGCCGGACCGCCTGAACCGCCGATCCGTCATCTGAGCCAGGCGCTGCCCGACGGCGGCGGCGTCCTGTTCGAGCGCTTGACGAATTGCAACTCGCCGGTCTCGATTTGACCGGCCAGTACAGGTTCTGCCCGCTGCTTCTACACTCCCGCCATGCCACGTGTATCGTTTCGAGACCAGATGCTTCGCGCTCGCGAGGACGCCATCGTCTCCTCAGTGAACCGCCTGCTCGCAGAAAAAGGCTTCGACGTGATGACGGTGGACGAAGTCGCCGCCGATGTCGGGATCGCCAAAGCCAGCCTTTACAAGCATTTCCCGTCGAAAGAAGCCTTGGCCGCCGCTGCCATGGTGCGCGTGCTCGACCAGGCGCTGGCGTTTGTGGCGACGCTCGAAGCGCAGCCCAAGGCCAGCGCGGTCGACCAGTTGCGGGCCGTTGCCCGCTGGACGATGCAGGTGCAACTGGCCGGCGAGATGCCGTCGCTGCCGTCGCAAAATTCGACGCTGCGTGCCGCCTTGACCAGCCACACCGTCTACCTGAACCGCCTGATGGACATCAGCGACAGACTCGGCGCGTGGATCACCGCCGCGCAGGCCGCCGGGCACCTCAATCCGACTTTGCCGCCTGAGGTCGTGCTCTACACGCTTTTCGCGCGCGCCTGTGATCCGGTGCTCAGCCTGCTGAAGGCGAGTGGCCAGCACAGCGACGCGGACATCATCGACATGCTGCTGACCACCTGCTTCGACGGCCTGCGCCAGCGCTAGACGTGTTGCTGTCGAACCTGGTTTGACGGCGCCTCCACGACCTCGACCGTCAATTGCCCGTTGTAGCCGTCGGCCTCGCCTTTGCGCTGATGCCCGCGCGCATTGCAAACCACCCGTGTCGACCCCGCCGCGTGCGCCGCCCGGTAGTCGTGCCGGCAGTGCAGGTGGCCGTGGATCCACAGATCGGCGTGCGGCATGAGATCGTCGTCGGCGTTGCAAAAGCTGGCCGTTCCCGGCTGGTTTCCGTAACGCGGATCCGCGCTGCGAAGGCTGGGAGCAAAGTGGGTGATTGCTACTGTATGGTCCCAGCCGCCTTTGGGCAGGGCCAATTCGGCGGCCAGCCAACGCCGGCACGCCAGCGATTCCTCACGCACGCCAATGACATCGAAAGGCACGCCGTGGCGTGTCGACCGCATGATCTTCATGAAGTAAGTGGCTGCACGCATCGCACGCTCGCGTTGCTTTTCGCCGAACAGATCGAAGTCGCACCAGCGCGTGGTGGCGACGAACCGGATGCGCCGGCCCTGCGCGTCGACGACCACGGCGCTTTGACGCTCGAGCATCGCGAAGCCGAGCTTCTCGGCCCGCTCGCGCAAGTCGGGCCAGGCGCGGCTGATCTCGCGCCCGTCGAACTCATGATTTCCCGCCACGAACAACACCGGCACCGGCCAGCCCCGGAACCGGTCCAGCCCCGCCCAAGTGCTGTCGATGTCGCCCGCCAGCACGAGCAGCTCGGCGTCAGGCGCCGGCTCCGGCTCGTACGCTTCCGTCTCCATGTGCAGGTCGGACAGCAGTTGCAGGCGCATCCCGGTTATGCCTTCAACCGAGGCGACCTCGCCGACACACCAAGCAAGAACGGCAGACGGGTTTCCCGGCTGTAGCGTTGGCGCCCCACCAGCGAAGCGAAGTGCCCATCAAGCAACAACCGTGGCCGGGTCCCCCGGCTGCTGGGTTGGCGCCCCCTCGGGGGGCAGGAGCGAGAGCGACGTGGGGGCCTCATTCACCCACCATGGCACTGCTTGAACTTCTTGCCGCTGCCACAGGGACACGGGTCGTTGCGGCCGACCTTGGGCGCGTCGCGCTTGATGGTGTCGACGTGGTAGCGGGCTTCGCGAGTGAGGTCTGACAGATCCGCCACCGCCACGACGAGATCCTCGATGGCGTCTTCCAGCGTCGCGAGCGGGTGTTCGCGGTCCAGCGTCGCAACGACCTCGCGCTCCTCATCGGTCTCGGGCGGCAGGTGGCGGTAAAGGCGGGCCAGCGCGGCCATCACAGCGTCGTCCGGCATCTCGTTCAAATCGGGAAAGCAGATGTTGGCGTGCTGAAAGCCGGCCACCCACGGCATCAGCGACTGCGAGATCGGCGACAGCCCCTCCATCGGGTCGGGCTCGCCGTCGGCGGGCGGCTGCAGCGGGTGCTCGTCGTCGAATTCGAGGATCAGCGGGTTGAACCAGCCGTCTTCCACCATCGCGTGGTTGAGCGCGGCATGGCGCCGCAGGATCAGTGCCGTGGTGCGCGCCAACCAGGCCGGCTCAACATCGTCGGGCAGCAGCTCGCCGTCGAAATCGAACACGTGTGGCAGCCAGGTGGCCGACTCCAGCAGCACCGGTTGCACCAGCACGCCGCACAGAAAGCCGTCGAGCATGACGGCGTCGCAGGGCGTCAACGGCTCGGGCGTGGCGGCCAGCAAATCGTCCAGCTCGGCAAATTCTTCGTCGGTCAGGTCGAGCGTCGACGTGGGCTTGGGGGGCGGTGGAAAGGGGGAGGAAGCGGACATTGCAGGGGCCTTCGGTGGCAGGACGAAAAAGCCAATTGTCGTCTGCGCGAACGGCGCGTCATGTCTTCACTGCATGCCGCCCCTCGATCACTTTCATGGTGAGGACTTAGGGATAACCCTATACTCACGCATCCGGGTTCAAGAACCTCGTCCACACAAGGAAAAAGAAATGACCGCCCTCTCATCCAAACTCACCTCTGCCCCGAGTACCGCCGCTTTTCTGGCGGGCGCACTGAGCAACGGCTACGGCTTTGTCGTGGCGCGTTTGTCGTCGCTGATGCGGCCGCAAGCGGAAAGTCCCGCAGAAGCCGCCGAGCGCTTGCGCGTCTGGGCCGACCAGTACAGCGAGCACCAGCCCAGCTATGCCGCCGACCTGCGTGCCGCAGCCGACCGTTGCGCAGACTTTGCAGCGCGTTGAACTGGCCGGCCCGACTGATTTCGCGCGAAATGAAAACAGGCTCCTCGCGGAGCCTGTTTGCGTTCAGCGTCGCGAATCAGGCAGCCAGCCGCGATTCGATTTTCGCCTTGGTGGCGGTCAGTGCAGCCGGCAGGTGGTAGGCCAGTTGCTGAAACAACTCGGCGTGCAGGCCCAGTTCGGTTTTCCAGGCGGCTGTGTCGATGTGGGTGACGACCCGGTACTGAGCCGCTGAAAAATCCAGGCCCTGCCAGCTGAGGTCTTCGTAGCGCGGGGTCACTCCGAACAGGTTCTCGACGCCTTGCGCCGTGCCCTCGACCCGCTCGAGCATCCACTTCAATACGCGCATGTTCTCGCCGTAACCGGGCCAGACGAACTTGCCGTCGTCGCCCTTGCGGAACCAGTTGACGCAGAAGATCTTCGGCAGCGTGGCGCCGGCGGCGGCGATCTTTTCGCCAAGTGACAACCAGTGCTGGAAGTAGTCGCTCATGTTGTAGCCCATGAACGGGAGCATGGCGAACGGGTCGCGCCGCACCACGCCCTGCTGGCCGGCGGCGGCGGCGGTGGTCTCGCTGCCCATGGTCGCGGCCATGTAGACGCCCTCGGTCCAGTTGCGCGCTTCGGTCACCAGTGGCACCGTGGTGGAACGGCGGCCGCCGAAGATGAAGGCGTCGATCACCACGCCGGCCGGGTTGTCCCACTCGGGGTCGAGCGCCGGGTTGTTCAGCGCGCCGACGGTGAAGCGCGCGTTCGGGTGCGCCGCCTTGGCGCCGGTTTCTTTCGCGATCGCCGGCGTCCAGTCCTGGCCCTGCCAGTCGATCAGGTGCGCGGGCGGGGTGTCGGTCATGCCTTCCCACCACACGTCGCCGTCGTCGGTCAGCGCCACGTTGGTGAAGATCACATCGCGCGTCAGGCTGGCCATGCAATTGAAATTGGTCTTCTCGTTGGTGCCCGGCGCCACACCGAAATAGCCGGCCTCCGGATTGATGGCGTAGAGCTTCCCGTCGGCGCCCGGCTTGATCCACGCAATGTCGTCGCCGATGGTGGTGACCTTCCAGCCGTCGAGCCCGGCGGGTGGAATCAACATTGCGAAATTGGTCTTGCCGCAGGCGCTGGGGAAAGCCGCCGCCACGTGGTGCTTGCGACCTTCGGGGCTGGTCACGCCGAGGATCAGCATGTGTTCGGCCAGCCAGCCCTGGGCGCGGCCCATCGTGCTGGCGATGCGCAGCGCGAAGCACTTCTTGCCCAGCAAGGCATTGCCGCCGTAGCCGGAGCCGTAGCTCCAGATCTCGTGCGTTTCGGGGTAATGAACGATGTACTTGGTCGAGTTACAGGGCCACGACACGTCCTTCTGGCCCGGCTCCAGCGGCGCGCCCACGCTGTGCATGCAGGGCACGAAATCGCCATCGGCACCCAGCACGTCGAGCACCGCTTGGCCCATGCGCGTCATGATCTTCATGTTGACGGCAACGTACGGGCTGTCGGACAGCTCGATGCCGATGTGGGCGATTGGCGAGCCCAACGGCCCCATGCTGAACGGCACCACGTACATCGTTCGGCCGCGCATGCAGCCCTTGAACAAGGCCTTGTCGCCAGTCTGCAGCAGCTCGCGCATCTCGGCGGGCGCCATCCAGTTGTTGGTCGGGCCGGCTTCTTCCTTCTTCTCGCTGCAAATGAAGGTTCGGTCTTCGACGCGGGCCACGTCGCTGGGGCTGCTGCAGGCCAGGTAACTGTTCGGGCGCAGTTCAGGGTTGAGTTTGCGGAAGGTTCCGGCGGCCACCAGCTTGGCGCACAGGCGGTCGTACTCGGCCGCGCTGCCATCGCACCAGTGCACGTCTTTCGCCTCGGTGAGGGCGCCCATGCGGGCCACCCAGTCGACCAGGCGAACGTGTCGAACGTGCGCCGGCGTGTTCAGCCGCAGCCCTTCCATCGCGGGTTTGTTCATGAGGTTTCCAGTTTCAGAGTCAAAAAAAGCGGGATTGGGAAGAGTCCGCGGGCCATGGCCTTCAGGTGCCGCGGCGCGAGCCATTCCCAATGCCGCTGAAAGACCTTTCCGTCGTCGGTGAACGAGGGCTGTCGGTGGGGTCGTTCGGGTGCGAACGGCGCCTCGGTGGACGCATTGTCACGTCAGTGTAATGTCGTGGTAACCACCGGAAATCAGGGGGTCATGCGAATCCGGTATGACTTTATGCACGGTTCCAGCGCGCGGGCGCAACCCGTAAGATCGCGCCCCATGACACCGCGTCGTCGCACCCTGTTCGCACTCACGGCGGTCATCGCCTCGGTGGGCTGGCCCGGGCTGGCGCGTGCGGCGCAGCGGCGTTCGCTCGACGACCCGATGCGCCTGGCGGCCGACGATGCGCTGGTCGACTCCGGCCTGGCGGCGCAGCTGCAGCGCGGCTTCGGCCGCGACACCGGCGTGGCGGTGCAGCTCATTCGCGGCCCGGCGTCGGCGATGCTCGAAGCACTGGAACGCGGCGAACACGATGCTGCGCTGACCAATGCCCCGTCGATCGAGACCGAACTCGACCGCCAGGGCCTGGTGCACGACCGCCGGCCCATCGCGGTCGAGGAGTTCGTGCTGGTCGGCCCCAGCTTGATGGGCAAGGCGCTGGCGGCGCCGCACGACGTAGCCACTGCGCTGTCTCGCCTGGCCGCAGTGGGCGCGCCGTTCCTGACCCGCGCCGACGGCTCCGGCACCCACCTGGCCGAGCAGGCGCTGTGGCGCACCGCCAAGGTTGCGCCGGCCGCACCCTGGTATGCGAAGGCGTTCGACACCACGCCGCTGCTGGCACAGGCGGCAGCGCGCAAGGCCTGCGTGCTGACCGACCGCGGCACCTGGCTGAAGCAAGCCGCAGCGGCGGGCCAGAGCATGCTGGTGGAAGGCGACCCGCGCCTACTGGTCGATGTGCACGTGATGCGATCGTTCCGCGTCAACCACCCCAGCGCCAAGCTGTTCGTCAACTGGCTTGCCGGCGGACACGGGCGCCGCATCGTCGCGGGCGTTCGCGGCTACCGCCCGGCACCCAAGCCTTGAGCATGTCCGAGCTGGAGCGACAGGCGCTGACGCTGAGCCTGCAGGTCGCGCTGGCCGCTGTGCTGCTGGCGCTGCCGGTCGCGCTGGCGCTGGCCTGGGCGCTGGGGAGGGGCCGCTTCTTCGGCAAGGCCGTGCTGGAAGCCGCCGTCAACCTGCCGTTGGTGTTGCCGCCGGTGGTGATCGGTTACGCCCTGCTGGTCAGCTTCGGCCGCCACGGCTGGCCTGGCCGCTGGCTGAGCGACACCTTCGGGCTGCAATTCGTCTTCACCTTTCGCGGCGCGGTGCTGGCGGCGGCGGTGATGGCGCTGCCGCTGATGGTGCGGGCCATCCGCCAGGCGCTCGAAGCGGTCGACAGCGGCCTGGAAGCCGCGGCACGCACGCTGGGCGCGAGCCGCCTGCGCGTGTTTGCCACCGTCACGCTGCCGTTGATGGCGCCCGGGTTGCTGTCGGGCGCGGTGCTGGGTTTCGCGGCCTCGCTGGGCGAGTTCGGCGCCACCATCACCTTTGTCTCCAACGTTCCCGGCGAGACGCAAACCCTGCCACTGGCCATCTACAGCGCACTGCAGCAGCCCGGCGGCGACGCTGCTGCCGCGCGGCTGGTGCTGTGGTCGGTGCTGCTGGCGCTGGGTGCGCTGGGCCTGGCGCAGTGGGCGCACCGGCGCGTGCAGCGCTGGCTGGGGCAAATCACGTGATCGATCTCGACCTGACCATCGCGCGGGCTGCGTTCACGGTGCAGGCGCAGATCGCGCTGCCGGCGCACGGCATCACCGCCGTCATCGGGCGCAGCGGCTCGGGCAAGTCGACCCTGCTGCAGGCGATGGCCGGGCTGCTGAAGCCGACGCGCGGCCGCTTTGCGATGCAGGGCCAGTGCCTGTTCGACAGCAGCGACGGCACCAATGTGCCGCCACAGCGGCGCGCCTTCGGTGTCGTGTTTCAAGACGGCCGGCTGTTCCCGCACCTCAGCGTGCGCGGCAACCTGCTGTTCGGTGACCGGCTCTCAAGCCGCCCGCCTGGGCCGGCGTTCACCGACGTGGTCGACCTGCTGGGCATCGGCGACCTGCTGGCGCGTCGGCCGCATTTGTTGTCGGGCGGCGAGCGCCAGCGCGTGGCGATCGGCCGCGCGCTGTTGTCGCGCCCGCGCGCGGTGCTGATGGACGAGCCGCTGGCCTCGCTCGACCCGCCGCGTCGCCACGAGCTGCTGGGCTACCTGGCCGCGCTGCCGCAGCGCTACGGCCTGCCGGTGATTTACGTGACGCACCAGATGGACGAAGTGCTGCGCCTGGCCGATCAGGTGGTGGTGCTGAACGAGGGCCGCACCGTGGCCTGCGGGCCGGCGCTCGACGTGCTGGGCAACATCGACCTGCAGCCGATGATCGGCCGCTTCGAGGCCGGCAGCGTGCTCGCCGGCACCGTGGCCGAGCAGCACGGCGACTGGCAGTTGAGCAGTGTCGAGGTGGCCGGCCAGCGCGTCACCGTGCCGCACATCGACGCGCCACTGGGCGCCGGCGTGCGGCTGCGCATCCGCGCGCGCGACGTCGCGCTGCAACACGACACCCAGCCGTCGAGCGCAAGCAATCAACTCGCCGGGCGCGTGCTGCAAGTGCTGGACCGCGACGGGCCGTACAGCATCGTCGAACTGGCGTTGACCCGACCGGGTGCCGACCTCACGCCGCCACGAGCCGGCGAGACGCTGTGGGCGCTGGTGACCCGCCGCTCGGTGCACTCGATGCGCCTGGCGCCGGGTGCCGACGTGGTTGCCGTGTTCAAGGCGGTGGCGGTGGAAGGCCGCTCGGTGGCGGCCTTCCGCGCCAGCCCGCCCGACAGCCTCTGAGGTCATCGCGCTGCGGCATCATCGGCGGCATGACGATGAAACTGCAAAGCCTGAACGTGTCGGTCGCACGGCGCGTCGAGATCAACGGTCGCGCCGTGATGACGGCCATCGGCAAGCGCAGCGTGAGCGGGCCGCTGGCGGTGCGCCCGCTCGGGCTCGAAGGCGACGAGCAGGCCGACCTGACCGTGCACGGCGGGCTGAGCAAGGCGGTCTACGCCTACCCGTGCGAGCACTACCCGTTCTGGCAAACGGTGCGTGCGCAGGCCCAGGTGTCGCTGTGGGACGAGCCGCTGCCGAACGGCTTCATGGGCGAGAACCTGACGCTGTCGGGCCTGCTGGAAACGCAGGTCTGGGTCGGCGATGTGCTGCGCTTCGCGAACTGCGAACTGGCCGTCAGCGAGCCGCGTTTCCCGTGCTTCAAGTTCAATGCCGCGATGGGTTTCAACCAGGCCAGCAAGCTGATGGAAGCCAACGCGTGGTGCGGCTTCTACCTGGCGGTGCGGGTGCCGGGAACATTGGCCGCCGGCGAAGACTTCGAGCTTGTGCCGGGGCCGCGCGAGGTCGGCATCACGGAATTGTTTCGCGCCCGCGTCGCGCCGCAGCGACGCTGACATGCGCTTGCGTGTGGGCTGCCGCCTACGCCGAAATCAGACCTGCGCCGACACCCTGCGCTGCTAGAGTTATTTGGATGCGGCGCCGGCTGCGCCACATCCCACACCACACCACCTCACTCCAGGAGCCCCCATGAGCATCATCAGTTTCTTCAAGGAAGCCGGCGAAAAGTTGTTCGGTCACAAGGAAGCCGCCGCTGCAAGCACCCAGGCGCAGGCCGCCCCCGACAACGCTGCGCTGCAGTCCCAGGCCGCCAGCGCCAACCAGGCTGCTGCTGCCGCGATCGCCACCTACATCGGCACGCAGAACCTGAACGCCGACGGCCTGACCATCGAGTTCGACGGCGCTGCGGGCAGCGTCACCGTGTCGGGCGTGGCCCCCGACCAGGCGACGAAGGAAAAGATCCTGCTGTGCTGCGGCAACGTGCACGGCGTGGCGCAGGTCAACGACCTGTTGACCGTGACCGAGCCGGCCGACGAATCGAAGTACCACACGGTGGTGCGCGGCGACACGCTGTCGGCCATCGCCAAGACCTACCTCGGCAACGCCAACGCTTACATGAAAATCTTCGAGGCCAACAAGCCGATGCTCAGCCACCCGGACAAGATCTACCCGGGCCAGATGCTGCGCATTCCGGCTTGATGTTTCAGGCCGCCTGGGCCGCCAGCGCGGGGTAGTCGGTGTAGCCTTCGGCCCCGCCGCCGTACATCGTTTTCGGGTTGAGCGTGGTCAGCGGCGCGTCCAGCTTCAGCCGCTGCACCAGGTCCGGGTTGCTGATGAAGGGTCGGCCGAACGCCACCAGATCGGCGTGGCCGCCGACCACGGCATCGAGCGCCATCTGGCGGTTGTAGCCGTTGTTGACCATCCAGGCGCCCTTCGGGTTGCCCTGCTTGAAGCGCGTGCGCAACGCCTCGAAATCGAACGGCGCAATGTCGCGTGCGCCACCCGTCTGGCCTTCGATGACGTGCAGGAACGCCAGCTTCAGCGGCGCCAGTTGTTCGACCACATGGTTGAACAGCGCCTGCGCATCGCTGTCCTGCTGCGCGTCGTTGACCGGCGTCACCGGGCTTAGCCGCAAGCCGGTGCGACCGGCACCGATCTCGTCGGCCACCGCCGCCATCACCTCCAGCAACAAGCGCGCGCGGTTGGTGATCGACCCGCCGTAGGCGTCGCTGCGGTCGTTGATGCTGTCGCGCAGGAACTGGTCCAACAAATAGCCGTTGGCACCGTGCACTTCCACGCCGTCGAAGCCTGCCTGCACCGCGCAGCGCGCGGCGTGGCGGTAGTCGGCCACGATGCGCGGCATCTCATCCAAGCGCAGTGCGCGCGGCGCCGAGGTGTCGACGAAACCGTCTGAAGTGAAGGTCTTGGCCACGGCGGTGCGGGCCGTCGACGACACCGGCGCGATGCCGCCGGGCTGCAGCGACACATGCGAGATGCGCCCCACGTGCCACAACTGGATCACGATCTTGCCGCCCTGCGCATGCACTGCGTCGGTGACCTTGCGCCAGGCCGCCACTTGCGCCGGGGAATGGATGCCCGGCGTGTCCAGGTAGCCCTGGCCCTCGGGGCTGATCTGGCTCGCTTCGGTGACGATCAAACCCGCGCTGGCGCGCTGCGTGTAGTACTCGACGGCCAGCGCAGAAGGTACTTGATGCGCCGCAGCGCGGTTGCGCGTCAGCGGTGCCATCACGATGCGGTTGGCCACGTCGATGTCGCCGAAGCGAAGGGGGTCGAAGAGAGATGTCATGGTGCTGCTGCGATGTGCAGTGAAGTGATCGGTCGACAGCGTAGCCAGCTTTGCCAATGCCGCACCGACCGCGCGTCATCCCATCCTGTGTTAACCCGTACAGTCGCAGGCTGTCCTGCTTCGAGTCGCCGCCATGCTCGCCTACCGCCATGCCTTTCACGCAGGCAACCACGCCGATGTGCTGAAGCACACCGTGCTCACGCTGGTGCTTCGCTACATGAACCAGAAGGCCAAGTCCTATCGTCTGGTCGACACGCACGCGGGCGCCGGCGGTTATTCGCTGGAAGGCCGCTACGCGCAGAAAAAGGGCGAATTCGAGCAGGGCATAGGCCGGCTGTGGGCGCGCGACGACCTGCCGCCGGCGGTGGCCGACTACGTTGACCTGGTGAAGCAGTTCAACCCCGAGGGCCAGCTCGAACAGTACCCCGGCTCGCCGGCCTTCGCGAAGATGCTGCTGCGCCGCCAGGACCAGTTGCGTATGTTCGAGCTGCACCCCACCGACCACAAGATTCTCGAAGCCTTCCTTGGCCAGGTGCCCGGCGCCGAGGTGTATGACACCGACGGCTTCGACGGCCTGAAGGGCCAGGTGCCGCCGTCGAGCCGCCGCGCGGTGGTGTTGATGGACCCGAGCTACGAGGGCAACCACGACTACGGCCGCGTGATCGCTTCGCTGCGCGAGGCGCTGCTGCGCTTTGCCGACGGCGTCTACATGGTCTGGTACCCGCAGGTACAAAAGGTCGAAGCTGCGCAGTTGCCGCGCCGGCTGGAGGCGCTGGCGCCCAAAGGCTGGCTGCACGCGCGGCTGACGGTGCAACTGCCCGACTCGCAGGGCTTCGGCCTGGCCGGCAGCGGCGTCTTCATCCTCAACCCGCCGTTCACGCTGCACGACGAGTTGACAGCGGTGCTGCCCTACCTCACCGACGTGCTGGGGCAGTACGACGGGGCGAACTACCTGCTGGAGCAGCGAGTCGTTTGAGCGCGTGGTGTGAGCGCTTGCGGGAGCGCCCGCGCGGTGGCCCTTCATTCCGGGGATGGCTCGCACCGAGCCGCAGGCGTAGCTTCCGCCTACCCCACCACAGGAGTTTCTATGCATCTGCGCCACCTCATGACAGCCACCGCCTTGGCGTGCTGCGCTGCGGCCTCGTCGGCCGCCACCATCTGGACCGACTGGACCGCGTCCACCGCCAACAGCGCGGTTGGCACACTCGGCTCGACCACGGTCAACTTCTCAGGCCCCCTCCTCTTCGCGCAGACCGCTGGCGGCACCGACTACTGGACCAGTGGCACGCCCGATCCCTATTCCGTCACCGGGCGCCCGACCGGCACCGACATCGTCGCCATCGTCGGCGGGCCGCAGACCACATTCACGCTGAGCTTTTCGCAGGCCGTGACGAACCCTTACTTCGCTGGCCTGAGCCTGGGCCAGCCGGGCGGCTACTTCGTGACCTACGAATTCGACGCCAAGCCGACGCTGATCAGTTCCGGCCAGGGCTTCTGGGGCGGTTGCGCGACCTGCCTGACCGTCAGCGGCAACAACATGATCGGTGAAGAAGGCCACGGCGTGGTTCAGTTCATGGGCAGCTTCACCTCGATCAGCTGGACCGCCCCGGTGGGCGAAAACTGGCACGGCTTCCAGGTCGGCGTGAACGCGGTCCCTGAGCCGGAAACCTATGCGCTGATGCTGGCCGGCCTGGGTGCCGTCGGCTTCATGGCACGGCGCCGCAAAGGCTGAGCGTCGCCGCTCTCCAAAAAAAGCCGGCACGTGCCGGCTTTTTGTTTCCGTTCTCAACCTCTGATCGCCTGGGTTACGCTGCGCGCTCGACCCGACTGGAGCGCGCGGTGAGCAAAGACTTTTCGTCGATGGAGGATTCCAACCCATCCGCCAACCCCAGCATTCACGAGGTGTCGAACCCGCAGCGGCGTGTGGTGTTGCGCGCTGGCGCGGGCCTCGGTGCTGCCGGCCTGTTCGGGCCGCTGCTGGGTTTGACGGCATGCGCCACGGGCCGTTCGGCCGCGCCCTTGCTCGGCTTCCCCGCCGTTGCGGCAACCGTGGCCGACACCCTGGTGGTGCCTGCCGGCTACGTGGCCGAGCCCATCGCCGCGTGGGGCGAGGCGGTCGGCATCGCCGGCAACATGCCGGGCTGGCGCGAAGACGTTTCCGGCTCGGCCGCCGATCAGGCCGTGCAAATGGGCATGCACCACGACGGCATTCATTTCTACCCGCTCGACGGCAGCCGCCGCGGCCTGCTGGTGATGAACCACGAGTACGTCGACGACGGCCTGCTGCACGCCGATGGCCTGAAAACCTGGACCGCCGAGAAGGTGAAGAAAGCGCAGGCCGCACACGGCGTGTCGGTGATCGAAATCGAACTGACGGACCAGCGCTGGCAGATGGTGCGACCCAGCCGCTTCGCGCGCCGCTTCACCGCCAGCACGCCGTTCGCGCTGGGTGGCCCGGCCGCCGGCCACACGCTGCTGAAAACCGCCGCCGACCCGGCCGGCCGCACGGTGCTGGGCACCTTGAACAACTGCGCCAGCGGCCGCACGCCGTGGGGAACCTACCTGTCGGGCGAGGAGAACTTCGTCTTCTATTTCGGCGGCGGCGCCAACGTCGACGCGCACCAGAAGCGCTGGGGCCTGCGTGCCACTGCATTTTTCCGCTGGCCGGAGCACGACGACCGCTTCGACGCCGCGAAGCACCCGAACGAGTTCAACCGCTTCGGCTGGGTGGTCGAGATCGACCCGATGGACCCGACCAGCACGCCCGTCAAGCGCACGGCATTGGGCCGCGCGGCGCACGAAGGCGCCTGGGTCGCGACCACGAAGGACGGCCGCGCCGTGGTCTATTCGGGTGAGGACGCGCGCTTCGAGTACATCTACAAATTCGTCAGCCGCGACCGCATCAAGCCCGCCGGTGGCGGCTTGAGCCAGGCCCAGGCGAACCGTGAACTGCTTGACCACGGCACGCTGCACGCGGCCCGCTTCGATGCCGACGGCAGCGGCCGCTGGTTGCCGTTGCAACACGGCCAGGGACCGCTGACGGTGGCCAACGGCTTCGCCGATCTGGGCGAGGTCTTGATCAAGACGCGGCAGGCCAGCGACCTGCTCGGCGCCACCAAGATGGACCGGCCGGAATGGCTGGCCATCGACCAGGCCAACGGCGAGGTGTTCTGCACGCTGACCAACAACAGCGAGCGCGGCATGGCCGGCAAACCCGGCGTGGACGCCGCCAACCCGCGCGCCAACAATTCCATGGGCGCGGTGATCCGCTGGAAGGAAGACCGCGACTTCGATGCCACCACCTTTCGCTGGAGCCACCTGGTGCTGGCCGGCGACCCGGCCAACGAGCGGCCCGAGGCGCAGGGCAACGTGAAGGGCGACATCTTCGGCTGCCCCGACGGCCTGGCCTTCGATGCGCGCGGTGTGCTGTGGATCCAGACCGACGCGCACGCGACGCAGATGTACAAGGGCGAGTTCCGCCACATCGGCAACAACCAGATGCTGGCCTGCGACCTGCGCAGCGGCGAGATCCGCCGCTTCCTGACCGGCCCGGTGAACTGCGAGATCACCGGCTGCGCCTTCACACCCGACGGCAGCACGATGTTCATCAACGTGCAGCACCCCGGCGAAACACCGAGCGACCGCAGCGACCCCGCCGAGCCGGGCAAGTTCTCGACCTGGCCGAACGGCGGCCGCCCGCGCTCGGCGACGGTGGTGATCCGCAAGCAAGACGGCGGCGTGATCGGCACTTGAGCGGCAATTGAACGTAGCCTGAGTCGCGCCCCACATCTGCGGGGCCACCGGACAAACGCGCAGGCCGCGCCCCACGCGCTGGCTGACAATCCCGGCCAAGGAGATTTCTGCACCATGGCCCTGCCTTTCAACTTGCCACTGAGCCGCGCCGCGCTGGCGCGCGTGGTCCCGTTTGCCGTCTTCATGCTGCTGTTGGCGTTGCGCGGTGCGCTGCCTGCCGACGGCTCGTGGGGCATCGACCCGCGCTGGGTTTACGGCATCACGGTTGCCGTCGTCGGTGGGCTGCTCGCGTGGTGGTGGCGCGAGTACGGCGAGCTGTCGGCGCAACTGCTGCCGAACCTGCGCGAGACGGTCCTCGCCGTGACGGTCGGCGTGGCGGTGTTCTGGCTCTGGATCACGCTCGACGCGCCGTGGATGAAGATCGGCGACGCCAGCGCCGCCTTCATTCCGGTCGACGCGCAAGGCCAGTTGATGTGGCTGCTGATCGCGGTGCGCTGGGTCGGTGCCGCCTTGCTGGTGCCGGTGATGGAAGAGCTGTTCTGGCGCTCGTTCCTGATGCGCTGGGTCGAGAACCCGCAGTTCGAGTCGGTGCTGCCGCAACGCATCGGTTTGAAGGCGGTGGTGCTGTCGACCTTCGTCTTCATGCTGGCCCACACGCTGTGGCTGGCCGCCGTCATTGCCGGTCTCGCGTATGCGTGGCTGTACGTGCGCACCGGCAAGCTGTGGGTGTCCATCCTCGCGCACGCGGTGACCAACGGCGTGCTCGGCGTGTGGGTGGTGATGACCGGGAAGTGGGCCTACTGGTGAATGACCAGCCGTCGATCACGCCGCTGGTGACCGGTCCGCTGCACGGACTCAAGGTCGTTGAACTCGGCCAGCTCATCGCCGGCCCGTTCGCGGCCAAGACGCTGGCCGACTTCGGCGCCGAGGTCATCAAGATCGAGCCGCCTGCCAACGCTGGCAACCCCGGCGGCGACCCGCTGCGCCAATGGCGGCTGCTGCACAACGGCACCAGCCTGTGGTGGCAGGTGCAGTCGCGCAACAAGCAAAGCGTCGCGCTCGACCTGAAAGACCCGGCCTCGCGCGACACGGTGCGCGCGCTGATCGCCGAAGCCGACGTGCTGGTCGAGAACTTCAAGCCCGGCGTGATGGAAGGCTGGGGCTTCGGGTATGAGGCGCTGAGCGCCGTCAACCCCGGCTTGATCATGCTGCGCATCAGCGGCTACGGCCAGACCGGGCCCTACAAAGACCGCCCCGGGTTCGGCGTCGTGGCCGAGGCGATGGGCGGGCTGCGCCACCTGACGACCGAGCCGGGCCGTGTGCCGGTGCGCGTGGGCGTCAGCATCGGCGACACGCTGGCTTCTCTGCATGGCGTCATCGGCATCCTGATGGCGCTGCAGCACCGCCACGCCAGCGTCAGCGCCGAAGCACCGAAAGGCCGCGGTCAGGTGGTCGACGTGGCGCTGTACGAAGCCGTCTTCAACTGCATGGAAAGCCTGCTGCCCGAGTACAGCGCCTTCGGTGCAGTGCGCGAGCCGGCAGGCTCGGCGCTGCCTGGCATTGCACCGAGCAACGCGTACCCGTGCGCCGATGGCTGGGTGCTGATTGCGGGCAATGGCGACTCGATCTTCAAGCGCCTGATGGCCGCCATCGGCCGCGACGATCTGGGCGCCGACGCGCAGTTGTCGGGCAACGCTGGCCGCGTGGCGCGGGTGGCCGAGATCGACGCCGCCATCGGCGCGTGGACGGCGCCGCAATGCGTGGTGGACGTGCTCGACGCCTTGAACACGGCGGCGGTGCCGGCCGGTCGCATCTACACCGCGAAAGACATCGCCGAAGACCCGCACTACCGCGCGCGCGGCATGCTGCAGCGCGTGACCACGGCCGACGGTCTGGCGCTCGACGTGCCCGGCATCGTGCCCAAACTGAGCCTCACGCCAGGCGCCATCACCCGGCGTGCGCCGCAGCTGGGTGAGGACACCGAGGCGGTGCTGCGCGCGCTGGCGCAGCGAACCCTGCCAAGCCCGACCTGAGCGCCGGCCGCCCGCGCGCCATCCGCTATTCGTGCGCACCGAGCGCGCCGCCGGTCGGGCGCTTCAGGTCACGAAACGGCGCGAACAACCACGAGCGCATGCCCACCACCAGCGTGTAGGCGCGCTTGTGTTCGACGCTGAGCTTCTGGTCGGCCAGGTGCTGCTGTGCAAAGTCCTGCCCCACGCGCTGCAGGCGTTCGACGAAACTGGCGGCCTGCGCGGTGCTGATCTGGCCGTGCACCAGCATCAGCGTTTCGCCCTCGCCGTCGAAGCCACCGCTGTAGTAGTCGGCCGCCACGTGCTCGCGAAAGTAGGCCATCACCGGCCCGTGCGGGCGCCAGCGAAAGCCCTTGCCCACCTTCAGCCGGTAGCGGTTCAACGGCCGCAATTCGATGAAGCCCAGCCGGTCGAGCTGCAGCAGGTAGCGCACGCATTCGACCTCGGTCAAGGTGTAGGTGGACAGCATCTGCTCGAAGGTCCACTGGCTGACGCAGCAGATCGCCAGCAACATCAGTTTGCGATCGGCCACCACGGCGGTTTCCTGCGCCAGCGTCAGCTCGCGGCGCAGCGGCTGCGCGTCGGCAATCTTGCGCGCCAGCTCGGCGAAATCCATCTTCAGCACCCGCAGCACATCGTCAATGCGCGACAGCGGCATGTCGGCCTTCGCGAAGATGCGCTTGATGCTGGACTCGGCCATGCCGAGCTGCACCGCCAGCTCGGCATAGGTGATGCCGGCGGCCTTCAACTCGGCCTTCAGGGCGCTGACGAGGTCGTGGCTGGTGCTCACAGGCTGCTCCGAAAAAGTACCGTTAGAAGATACCAGAGGGTCATGTTGATGCGACCCTCCTTCGGGTGATTGATACCCGTTGACCTGCCAACGAAGATTCATCCGTGTTCAACAACTCAACGAAAGACAACACCATGCACACCCCCGTCATCCGCAAAGACAGCCGCGCCTGGAAGGCGCAAGTCTGGATCTCGTTCGGCCTCGCCGTCACCTTGTGCGGCACTGGCCTGGCCTACCTGCCGGGCGCCGACCTGGACCGCGCGTTCATGGTGATGGGCTACATGTTCTGCCTGTCGACCGCCTTCGCGCTGGCCAAGTTCGTGCGCGACAACGAACAGAATAAAACCGACACGCCGATGTGGGGCCTGGTGGTGTGGGGCGGCTTCGCGCTGGCGATGGCGCTGACCGCCTGGGGCCTGTGGCGCATGGACGTGAACCCGACCTACAAGGCCTTCCTCGGCGTGAGCTGGCTGTTCCTGATCTCGGCCGTGTTCACGTTGGCCAAGACGCTGCGCGATGCCCACGAAGCGCTGCTGTCGGAAGCGCGGGCACAAGGCATGGCGATGCGCACCGAGCGCCCTGCCACTTGATCTGCATCCACTCTTTCCACTCATCTTCCAGGAGCATTCACATGAGCCGTAACCGCTTTCGTCGCATCTTCATTCACACCGCGCTGGCCGCACTGCTGGCCGGCCACCTTGCCACGGCCACGGCGCAGTCGGCACTCTCTGAGGCCAGCGCGCTGTCGGCGCTGCCGATTGCCGTGTCGGTCGCCGCGCCGGTGATGCTGCTGTCGGCTGGCGCGGTGCTGACCGTGGTGGCGGTGGAAGCGTCAGTCACCGGCGCGGTGTGGGTGGTTGAACGCGCGTCCGACGGCGCGCGCGCCACGGTGCGGCTCAGCGCAGCGGCGGTGGGCGGCTTGTCGGTGGCGGCAGGCACCGCCGTGGTAGTCACGGCCATCAGCACCGGCTGGGTGCTGTCGGCAGCGAGCCAGGCGATTGCCTTCATTCCGAACGAGATCGGCGCGGCCTTGCTCTACAACGAACGGGTGACGCGGTGAGCGCCGATGGCGCACTTCGCGCTGCGGTGCTGATCGCCGCCGTCGCGCTGGCGACCCCCGCCCACGCCGGCCGCAGTTGCGAGAACAAGCGGCCCACCGCCAACGCGGTATCGCGTTCGATGCTGCTGGCCGAGCACACCGCCACGCAGCTCGACCAGAGCGGCGCGCAGGTGGTGGCGCTGGCGCGGGTGGGCCAGAACCTGAGCGAGTACGGCATCCGCTATTCGCACTTCGGCTTTGCCTACCGCGACGGCGCGCGCTGGCGCGTGGTTCACAAGCTCAACCAGTGCGGCACCGCGAATGGGTCGCTGTACCGCCAGGGCCTGGGCGAATTTTTTCTCGACGACCTGTACGACTACGAGGCTGCGGTGGTGGTGCCCACGCCCGAAGTGCAGGCGCGCCTGCTGCCGGTGCTGAAGGACAACGCACGCTTGGCGCAGCTCAACACGCCGGCCTACAGCATGCTGGCCTACCCGTGGTCGCTGAAGTACCAGCAGTCGAACCAGTGGGCCATCGAAACGCTGGCGATGTCGCAAGACCCTGCCGCCGTAACCCGTGAGCGAGCGCAGTCCTGGCTGAAGCTGCACGACTACCAACCCACCCCGCTGCACATCACGGCCATGAAGCGCCTGGGCGGTCGACTGACAGCGGCCAACATCGCGTTCGACGACCACCCGGGCGAGAAGCGCTTCACGGACCGCATCGAAACCGTCACCGTCGACTCGGTGTTCGCGTGGTTGAATCGCAGCGGTCTGAGCGGGCCCGTGCAGGTCGTTCGGTAGATTCAGTCTGCGCTCACATAACGAATCGGGGATTGCATGAGAACACTGGTCGCAAAGCGACATTCGCGGGCCGAGCGCCTGGCCGCTCCCAAGCCGGCCCGCATCCCCTTCCGGGATCGACTGACGTGCTCGTCAGGCAAGGGGCTTTCATGACCCACCCGAACCAGTTTGCGTTGTTGAAGCAGCGCCGATTCGCACCGTTTTTCTGGACCCAGTTTCTGGGTGCCGGCAACGACAACCTGTTCAAGTTCGCCTTCACCGTGATGGTGACCTACCAGATCCAGGTCAGCTGGCTGGAGCCGAAGATGGCGGGCCTGGTGATCGGCGCGCTGTTCATCCTGCCGTTCCTGTTGTTCTCGGCCACCAGCGGGCAGCTGACCGACAAGTACGACAAGACGCGCGTGATCCGCTTCGTCAAGTGGCTTGAGATCGCCATCATGCTGCTGGCCGGCTACGGCTTCTGGGTGGTCGACGTGCCGGTGCTGCTGGCCTGCGTGTTCCTGATGGGCCTGCACTCCACGCGGTTCGGCCCGGTGAAGTTCGCCTACCTGCCGCAGCACCTGAACGAGCGCGAGCTGACCGGCGGCAACGGCATGGTCGAGATGGGCACCTTTGTCGCCATCCTGCTGGGCCAGGTGGCCGGCGGCTTGCTGGTCGCCATTCCCGAAGTGGGGCGGCACTACGTGGCCTTCGGTTGCGTCGGGGTGGCGCTGATCGGCCGCATCGTTGCGCAGTCGATTCCCGCGTCGCCGTCCACCGACCCAAGCCTGCGCATCAACTGGAACCCGGCGACTGAAACCTGGCGCAACCTGGCGCTGGCGCGGCAGAACATCGTGGTGTTCCGCTCGCTGCTGGGCATCTCGTGGATGTGGTTCTTCGGCGCGGTGTTTCTGTCGCAGTTTCCGTCGTTCGCGAAGGAAGTTCTGCATGGCGACGAACAAGTAGCGTCGCTGCTGCTAGTGGTTTTTTCCATCGGCATCGGCACCGGTTCGCTGCTGTGCGAGGTGCTGAGCAAGCGGCATGTCGAGATCGGCCTGGTGCCGCTGGGCGCAATCGGCATGAGCGTGTTCGCGGTCGACCTGTACTTCGCATCAAACGGCCTGCCGCCATCCGCCAGCCTGGGCCTGCGCGAGTTCATGGCGCAGCCGGCGCACTGGCGTGTGATGGCCGACCTGGCCTTGCTGTCGCTGTTTGCCGGGCTGTACAGCGTGCCGATGTACGCGCTGATCCAGCTGCGCTCGCAGCCCAGCCACCGCGCCCGCATCATCGCGGCCAATAACATCCTGAATGCGCTGTTCATGATCGTCAGCGCCATCGGCGTGGGTGCGCTGCTGGCGGCCAACTTCACCATCCCGCAGGTGTTCCTGATCACCGGTCTGCTGAACGCCGTGGTCGCGTTCTACATCTTCATGCTGGTGCCCGAGTACCTGCTGCGCTTCGTCGCGTTCATGCTGACGCGCCTGGTCTACCGCTTCAAGGTGCGCGGCGATGAGAACATTCCGACCACCGGCGCGGCCGTCCTGGTGTGCAACCACGTCAGCTTCGTCGACGCGGTATTGCTGATGGCCGCCAGCCCGCGGCCGATCCGCTTCATCATGGACCAGCAGATCTTCAAGATGCCGGTGCTCGGCTGGTTTTTCAAACTGGCCAAGGCCATTCCCATCGCGCCACAACGCGTCGACCCGGTGGCCTACGAACAGGCCTTCGCGCGGGCCCGCGAGGTGCTGAACGACGGCGACCTGCTGTGCATCTTTCCCGAAGGCGGCCTCACCCGCGACGGCGAACTGGGCGAGTTCAAGGGCGGCGTGATGAAGCTGCTTGAGAGCAACCCGGTGCCCGTGGTGCCGCTGGCCTTGCAGAACCTGTGGGGCTCGTACTTCTCACGCGCAGGTGGCAGCGCGATGAGCAAGCCCTTTCGTCGCGGCTGGTTCAGCCGTGTCGGCCTGGTGGCCGGCGACGCGCTGGCCCCCAACGGCGTGACGCCTGCTGCGCTGCGCGAGCGGGTGTCGGTGCTGCTGGCGAGCTGAACGCCCGACAGCAGCCCGCACAAGCCAAACGCGACGCAGCGCGTTACGCCGTCATCGGCGGACTCAACATGTGCGCGCTGATCATGTGGTTGTGCATGGGTCGGTGCAAAGGCGACGACTCGATGCCTGCGGTCGGCACGTTGAAGCCCGCCATCGCCGACACCAGCAACTGCACCTGCGTGTCGAGCAGCACATTGCCATCGCTGAAGCGAAACTCCTCCACGTGGTACTGGCTGCCCAGGTACCAGTTCTGCATCACCAGCTTGTCGAGCGAGGCCGTCAGCAGCACTTCGAGGTTGCTGCCCACCTGCTTGAACTGCACGTCGGCCTGCTTGATGGTGCCGAGGAACTGAACCGCATCCTTCACGCCCAGCGTGGCGTCGTTCTCTTGAATGGTGTCGATGCCGTGGCCGGCATCAAAGGCGTAGAGGTCGGCGCCGGTGCCGCCAATGAGCGTGTCCGCGCCAGCACCGCCGTCCAGCGTGTCGTTGCCGGCAGCGCCGGTCAGCACGTTTGATGCGCTGTTGCCGATCACCACGTTGGCCACGGAATTGCCGGTGGCGTCGACGACGCCGGCACCGGTCAACGTCAGGTTTTCGACATTGGTGCCCAAGGTCAGCGTGACCGCCGACTGCACCGTGTCGGTTCCTGCACCAGCGCCCTCGGTGACGACGTCGGTCGCCACGTCGACGACGTAAGTGTCGTCGCCGGCACCGCCGATCATCGTGTCGATCCCGACCCCGCCGTTGAGCGTGTTATTGCCTGCATTGCCGCGCAGCGTGTTGGCAGCCGCGTTGCCTGTTGCATTGACGTTGCCGATGCCCGTCAGGGTCAGGTTCTCGACCTCTGGCGTGGCGGCCAGCGACCAGGTGAGGGTGGATTCCACCGTGTCGGTCCCGCCTGCGGCTGCCTCGGTGACGATGTCCGCTGCGTTGTCGACCACGAAGGTGTCGTTGCCGGCACCACCGGTCATCTTGTCGGCACCCGCCGCGCCGTCCAGCCGGTTGTTGCCGGCGTTGCCGAGCAAGGCGTTGACTTGGGCATTGCCGGTGGCGTTGATGCTGCCGATCCCGGTCAGCGTGAGGTTCTCGACCTCGGGGGTCAGCGCGAGCGACCAGGTCAGCGACGCCTCGACGGTGTCCATGCCACCGCCGGCGGCTTCAACCACCGCGTCAAGTGCGTTGTCGACCACATAGGTGTCATTGCCCGCCGCGCCGGCCATCGTGTCGGCACCTGCACCGCCGTCCAGCCGGTTGCCGCCGCTGTTGCCGGTGATGGCGTTGTTCAGCGTGTTGCCGGTGCCGTTGAGCGCGGCGGTGCCGAGCAGAAACAGGTTTTCGACGTTGGCGGCCAGGGCCGCCAAGGTCACGGTGGTCTGGATGGTGTCGGTGCCTGCGCTGGCGGCCTCGGTGACAACGTCGCCTGTGGCGTCGACCTTGTACACGTCGTCGCCCATGCCGCCGATCAGCGTGTCGTTGCCTGCGCCGCCGTCAAGAACGTTGGCACCCGCGTTGCCTTTGAGCACGTTCGCTGTCGCGTTGCCGGAGCCGTTGATGTTGTTGCTGCCGCTGAGCGTGAGGTTCTCCAACTCGGCCGACAAGACATAGGTCGCCGACGACTCCACGGTGTCCGACCCGCCTGCGGTCAGTTCCGTCACCACGTCTGCGGTGTTGTCGACCACGAAAGTGTCATTGCCCGCGCCGCCCGACATGGTGTCAACGCCCGCACCACCGTCGATTCGATTGGCGCCTGCATTGCCGCGCAGAACGTTGTTCAGCGCATTGCCCGTCGCGTTCAGGCTGGCGCTGCCGGTGAGGCTGAGATTTTCGACATTCGCGAGCAGTGCCAATGACCAGGTCAACGCTGACTCGATGGTGTCATTGCCCTCGCCGGCCAGTTCGGTCGCCGTGTCGGCGGCGTTGTCGATCACGTACACGTCGTCGCCCGCGCCGCCTTGCATCGTGTCTGCACCGGCTTTGCCATCCAGGCGGTTGTTCCCAAGGTTGCCGATGAGGATGTTTGCGAGTGCGTTGCCCACCGCCGCGCTATTCGCCGATCCAACGAGCGTGAGATTCTCAACTTCAGAAGACAAGGTGCAAGAAACGCTGGCCTCAACGCGGTCAACACCGTCGTAGACGGACTCAACTACCACGTCGCCCGCGTTGTCGACGATGTAGACGTCGTCACCGCCAAGGCCGGTCATCTGGTCCGCGCCTCCTCGCCCGTCAAGCCGATTGGCCGCCAAGTTTCCGAGGAGCACGTTGTCCAACGTATTGCCGGTGGCGTTGAGGGCGTCACTGACCAGCGCCAGCGTCAAATTCTCGACCCCATTACTGAGCGAAAAGCTGACCGAAGCCTCTACCGTGTCGATGCCCTCATTGGCCAATTCCGTGACGCTGTCAGCTTCATGGTCAACAAGATAGTAGTCATCACCCGCACGGCCCACGAGGGAATCAGCTCCCTTGCCGCCGTCGATTCGATTGCCCAAAGCGTTGCCGGTGATGTTGTTGGCGAGCGCATTCCCCACCGCATCGAGCGCCGCGCCGGTGAGCACCAGGTTCTCCACCTGCGCCGTCATAGACCAACTGGCGCTGGATTGAACGGTGTCGATACCCTCGTTCACCTGCTCCAGGACAACGTCATTGCTTTCGTCGACCAGGTAGAAGTCATTCCCGCGGCCACCCGCCATGACGTCCACTCCCCCGGCCCCGTCCAGCACGTTGTCGCCGGTGTTGCCGAACAAACGGTTGCTGGATGCGTTCCCTGTGCCCGAGGAAGCGGCGGAGCCGGTCAACACCAGATTCTCGAGTTCCGCTCCAAGCGAAAACGAGGCATCGGTGCGCACCGTGTCGTTGCCACCACCGGCCGCTTCAAAAATCGTGTCGTTCACGGAGTCGACAACGAACACGTCGTTGCCCGCGCCGCCGGCCATCGCGTCGTCCCCCTGCCCGCCGTCGAGCCAGTCATTGCCGGCACCGCCGCTGAGGGTGTCGACGCCACTGCCGCCCAGGATTCGGTCGTTCGACGCCGTTCCCACCAGCAGGTCGCTGGCGAAGGTTCCCTCCAACCTTGCCGCCCCGATGTTGGCCTGAATGCTCACGGTGTCCCACACCGTTCCGCTTGCAAAGCGCATTTGCTGGACCTGGTTGTAGGTGTTGAGGGGATCCCAAAGCGAACCCAGCTCAGCGAATCGTTGGATCACGACGCTGCTGCTGTCGCCGATGCGCACCTGCAACCCGCTGGGTCCCCCACCGCTGTACACGACTCTGAGGATGACTTCGGCCTCGGTCACATCGGGCTCGAACTCCAGCGTTCCGTAGGACGTGGCGTCAATCGTGTCTTGGCCGCCGCCATGTCCAAACACGAATACATCGTTCCCAGACCCGCCGTACAGGGAGTCATTGCCGGCTCCGCCATCCAGTCGGTCGTTGCCATCGCCACCGGACAACTGATCGTTGCCGTCGCCACCGACAAGCGTGTCGTCGCCAGCGCCGGCAGAGACCGTGTCGTCGCCAGCGCTCCCAAAGGCAAGGTCGTCGCTGTCATAGCCCCACAACATGTCGTCGTCGTCAGTCCCGGTGAGAGTGAGCGCCTTCAGCGTCGCCGGGTCCCACTGGCTTCCGTTCGCGAAAACGACCTGATCGATCACCGGGTCGCGTTGCGAATAGTCGGTCCAGCCGCTGATTCGCAGTGAATCCGCCGTGCCCTTGATCGACAGCAACAGGCCACCCGCATTGACACCCTCGTACCTGATGGCAATGTCATCTGGCGAGACGCTGGCGCCGAAGACGATGCGGTCCAAGCCCAGGTTGGCCCCTTGCCAAGAGTCATCGATTCTGTCGTGTCCGGCACCTCGACCAAAGAAGAACGTGTCGTTTCCCTGGCCGCCCGTCAGGTCGTCGTCGCCCGAGCCACCGTCCAGGCTGTCGTCACCGTCGCCGCCGTACAGAACGTCATCCCCCGTCTGTCCGAACAGTTGGTCGGCACCCACGCCCCCGTCCAAGGTGTCATCTTGGCGCCCGCCGTTGAGCAGGTCGTTGCCGTCGCCGCCGCCCAGGGAATCCGCCCCGGTGCCGCCGTCCAGGGTGTCGTTGCCTTCGTATCCGTAGAGCCTGTCGTCGCCGGCGAGACCGGAAATAACATTTGAACTCGCGTTGCCACGCACGGTGTCGTCACCGTCGCTTGCCGAACCCCCACTGCGGCTTCGAATTGCGACTGCATCCCAGACTGTCCCGTTCGCGAACTGAATTCGATTGCCATACCCGCCGAACGTCGGGTCGGCAAAGTAGGAAGAAATGGTCAGCTCATCGGCCGTCCCGGCAATACCAAGAATCAGGTCGGTCGAATAATCGCTGCATAAGAGCCTCACGTCGCCCACGGCAACGCCTGCGCCCAACAGCACGAGATCATCAACGGCGTGGACGATGTCGCGCCCCGAGCCGCGTCCGAACAGGTACACGTCATTCCCATCCCCGCCGTCAAGCTCATCGCTTCCGGCCCCGCCGTCTATCACATCGTTGCCAGCGCCTGCCTTGATAACGTCATCCCCGGCCAGGCCAAACAAGGTGTCGTTCGCGTCGTAGCCGTGCAGATAGTCATCGTCCACTGTGGCTGGCCGCATGACGCGAGACTGAAGCTCGGCCGTGCTCCACACGGTTCCGTTGTCGAACCTGATTTGATCGATCACGTAGCCCGAAGCGGCGCTGCCGTTGAAATGGTTGGCGACCGACACCTGATCGTTCGTGCCGACGATCGAAGCAATGAGGTCGCCGTACTCGCGGCGAAGAACGACATCGACGGGGAGCACGCCCGGCTTGAATTGCAGCGTGTCAATGTTCGCCAGCGACGGCAGATCTTGGACCTGATCGCGACCCGATCCGCGACCGAACAAGAAGGCGTCACTCCCGGCACCCCCGTCGAGCGTGTCGTCACCCCCGGCCCCGTCCAAGGTGTCATTGCCCCCGTAGCCGGACAGAACGTCGTCGCCAAGTCCGCCAGTGGCCACGTCGTTCCCCGCTGTGCCTGTGAAGTTGATGGGCGGCACGGGCGCCGAACTGCGGGCCAGGACTGCCGCGCGATCCCAAACGGTGCCATCCGCGAAGCGGATGAGTTCAGCGTCTGCACTGTCGAAAAATCTCTCGATGATCAACTGGTCAGCGGTGCCGTTGATCGCCAGAGTCAGCGCTCCGCTGTTCAGAGATCGCATCAACGACACGTCGGTCGTTGCGACCCCAGCACCGAGTTGCACGGTGTCGATGTAGGTACCGGCAGCATCAATCCCACCATCATTCAACCAGTCGCGGCCCGACCCTCGCCCGAAGAGATAGGTGTCGGCGCCGCTGCCTCCAGACAGAACGTCAGCACCCGCCCCGCCATCGAGCGTGTCGTCGCCGTCGTTGCCGTCCAAGTAATCCCGATCCATGCCACCAACCAGCAGATCGTTGCCTGCATCACCGTACAGGCGGTCGCTTCCGTCGTCGCCAAACAGCGAATCATTGCCAGCGCCTCCGTACAGATGGTCCACGGAGGCGCCGCCCCGAAGCAAGTCTGCTCCGCCAAGCCCATTGAGGGTGTCCTGGCCTCGTCCGCCGTCCAGCGTGTCAGCGGCGCTGTTGCCATCCAGAGCGTCATTGCCGTCGCCCCCGAACAGCGAGGCGCCGACACCGGCATAGGCATAGAGCTGGTCAGCGCCCGCTGTCGGGATCAACACCTTGGCCATCACCTCAGCCGCGTTCCAGACCGTGCCGTTCGCGAACTTCAGAAATTCGACAGCGGATGGTGACGTGCCCTGCGCTGCAAAGTAGCCCTGCACTTCCAGTTCGTCTTCGGTGCCCTGGATGCGAGCGAACAGTTTTTCAAAGCTTCGGCGCAACACGACGTCGGTGGGCAAAACACCGGTGCCGAACAAGATGGTGTCGGGCTGAATGCCCGGCGCATCCAGGTCCAAATTGACGATGGTGTCTTGTCCCATGCCCAGCCCGAACAGATAGGTGTCCGAGCCGTTGCCGCCTTCCAATCGATCAGCGCCGGCCCCACCGTCCAACGTGTCATTTCCATTGCCGCCCAGCAGAACATCCTGTTGAGTGCCACCACTCAGCACGTCGTCGCCGTCGTCGCCCTCCAACAGATCGGCGCCGGCCCCGCCATTCAGGCGGTCCGCGCCAGCATGCCCACGCAAGTGATCGACACCTTCGTCCCCTGACAAAACGTCGGCCCCGCTGTATCCCACCAGGTCGTCTCTGTCGTCGGTGCCAAGCTGCACGCGGGACATCACCGACGCCAGATCCCAAATCGTCCCGTTGACGAAACGCATCGAGGTGATGCCCAGGCCGATATCCGTGTCGGCGCCGAAGAAGTTCAGCACAACGAGCTCGTCTCCGGTGCCGCTGAGCCGGGCCACCAGGTTGTTGTCGAACGAACGTGTGAGGACGACGCCGCTCGGATCGATGCCGGGCCCAAACTGGATGGTGTCGACGCCGGTGCGAGCGCCGTCCACGGTGTTGTCGATCGTGTCGTGTTGATAGCCCAAACCGAACCGGTAGGTGTCTGAACCGTCACCGCCCACAAGCAGGTCTGTGCCTGTGCCACCGTCCAGCGTGTCGGCACCTTTGTCACCACGCAGGGTGTCGTTTCCCGCGTCTCCGTACAGCGCGTCGTCGCTGAAGTTGCCGATCAGTCGATCATTGCCGCCGCCACCGTGAATGACGTTGTTGCGCCGCATGGCGGTGGTTTGGTCGTTCCCCGTCGTGCCGGCGTACACCTGATCGATCATCGTGTTCGTGTTCCACACCGTTCCGCCTGCAAACCGAAGCTGTTGCAAAGGGTTGAGGGCGGAGGCAGGGTCCAGGTCGACGCCGAAGCCGCCGATCCGCAGCACTTCGCCCGTTCCATTCACCGCAATTTCCAGACTCCCCTGCGTGTTCGAGCCAAACCTGAGCGACACGTCGCTGGCGGTCAGGCCGTCCTTGAGTTGAATCGCGTTGGTCTTGCCTGGGGTCAGGTCAGACCAAAAGTTGATCGAGTCGATTCCATCGCCTCGGCCCCAGAGGTAGACGTTGCTGCCTGTACCGGCCGCGATGACGTCGTCACCGGCACCACCGTCAAGCACGTCATCCCCGGCTCCACCATCGAGCGTGTCGCTGCCCGCACCGCCCAACAACGTGTCGTTTCCGTTCTCACCTTCAAGGTAATCACCGCCATCACCGCCGTCGACCCAATCGTTGCCCGTCCCGGCAAAAATCGTGTCATCGCCGGTGCCACCACTCAGCTGATCGTCGCCGCCGCTGCCCAGCATGAAATCTGCACCTGCGCCCCCGTCGAGCACGTCGTTTCCGGTCAATATGGTGTCGTCGTCACGGGTCGACTGGTCGTCACCCGACAAAAAGTCGTCACCATCGCCCCCCATCAGCAGATCGTCGCCACCCCCGCCCATCAAGTAGTCGTCACCCGCCCCGCCGTCCAGGGTGTCACGTCCGTGCAGAGAGCTGACAAGCTCGGCGACTTCGCCGTCACCGATCAACTGATCGTCGCCAAGCCCGCCCGACAACGAGTCGTCGCCGCCTTCCCCCCAGATCAAGTCGCGGCCCTCGCCGCCATCGATCGTGTCGTTTCCCGCTGCGGTCACGTTGCCGGGCTTTGGCGTTTTGTCGGTGAAACTGTTATCGCCGTAGAGCACATCGTCGCCCTTGCCGCCTGCGAGGTAATCGTCTTTCGCACCGCCAAAAACACGGTCTTTGCCATCGCCAGCATCCACGTAGTCGTTGCCCGCATAGACGTCTTTGATGAGCTGACCGTCATTGGAGATTTGATCATCGCCAAAGATCGTGTCGTCGCCTTCGCCGCCCAGCACGGTGTCGTCATTTCCGTCGCCGGCAATCCAGTCGTCACCGGCGCCGCCATCCAGAAAATCGCGCCCGTGTTCGTTGCCGGCAATGCTGGGGTCGAGCGAACTGCGAGACACGGTGAGGCCGCGCCACTTTTCGTCGTCGGCCACTCTGGACCGGTAGTCGCCGAACAGCGTGTCGTTGCCGCCACCACCGACGATGCGGTCGTCACCCTGCCGGCCTTCGATCCAGTCGTCACCCGAACCGGCGTCAACAAAATCGTTGCCGCCCCCGGCATTCACCATGTCGTTGCCAGCGCCTGCAAACACCACATCGCGGCCACTGCTGCGGTCGGTGTTGAAATAGATGTTGGCTGCAGGGTCCAGCGGGTCTTCAGCAACAGTGCCTTTGAAGTAGGCGTCCGCGCCGGGGTAGGTCGGTGACCACACTGGTGGATCGAAGTCTTCAGCGTTGAGCCTGACTCCGACAAGTCCGCCATAAACGGCGAAGTCGGCGCTCCTGGTATTCCACACGCCCCTGCCCCAGACATCTTGTGTTGGCATGCCTTTTCCGGTGGTCGGGTCTATGTAGTAGACATACCCCACGTACACGGCCGCGTTGAACGCAACCCGGGTGGCGGCGGTTTGGTTGTCGCCGCCGACCCATCGATTGCCATAAGGGGCAACTGGGCTGTATGAGCCGTATGGCAAGAAGCTCGTGCCCGCGTCGCCGTCGCTGTAGATAACATCATTGCCCGCCCCGCCGACCAGCGTGTCGTCTCCCTCGCCCCCGAACAGCGCATCGTCGCTGGCCCCGCCGAACACCTGGTCGTTGCCGGTGCCCCCGTCGAGCAGCAAGTCCGAGCGGCCGGTGGGCGCTGCGGCTTCTTGCGCGGCGACCGCCTCGGCCAAGGTCTGCGTGGTGCCCGCGTAGATGCGGTCGTCCCCACTGCCGCCGTACCTGCGGGTTTTTGACACCGGGGTCGCCGTTCCACCTTCCAGCCAATCGTTGCCAGCGCGGGCAAAAACCGGATAGCCCGTCGCGTTGAAATTGGTGAAGTGATTGGTCTGCCCGGTGCCGCTGAAGTCTTCGTACCACTGGTAGCCGTAGCGCGGGTCGGTGGTGGCGGGCTCGGTGGCCAGGTCGCGCAGGTCCACCGTGACCAGCGGCGTCTGCGGCAGACCCACCGGAATCGCGATGCCGAGGTCGCCCGCCTGAAAGTCTTTGACGATCACGGTGCTGCCGCTGGCGGCCACGGTGAGTTCGCTGCGCAGCGCGTCGTAGAGGTAGGTGACCACGGCTGCCGGGTTGCTGCGGTCGACCCACACTGCCGTGCCCCCGGTGTTGGCTTGCAGCACGCCGCTGCCGTTGAGGGTGCGGCCGTCGAGCACGAGTTTGTCGGCCGCGTCGCTGCTGAGCAGGGTGTCGACGCCGGCGTCTTTGCCGACCACATAGGTGTCGCTGCCTGTGCCGCCGCTGAGGATGTCGTTGCCGACGTTGCCGAGCCCGCCGGCCCCACCGTCCAGGGTGTCGTCACCCGCTCCGCCCAGCAAGGTGTCGTTGCCGGCACCGCCATTGAGCCAGTCGTTGCCGGCGTTGCCTTCGAGGTGGTCGGCGCCACCCAGTCCGTTCAGGAGGTCGGCGCCGGCGCCGCCGTAGAGGCGGTCTGCCAAGTTCTTGCCCGTCAGAACGTCTGCGCCGGTACCGCCGAAGAGTGTCTGGCGTTTTTCGACTACGTTGTCAGGCAAGCCGAGGTCGAAGTCGAGGCTCGACGCGACATCCTTGAAGTGCACCCCTTGGACCCCCGGACCAGGAGAAATTGCACCTTCGGCGTCGGCGAGATTTCTTTGGATGATCCAGCCAAGCATTCCGGCACGGTCACTCAGATAGGTGTCGGTGTACGTCACTTTTCCCGCATCTCTGTCGGCCAGGGTCATCGCCTTGTCGGCCTGCCATGCGTTGAACTGATCAACCCAGGTCGATCCCAGCGCGCTTGCCAGCAGCGTTGTGGCCGCAGCATCTTTGCCGGTGAGGCTGAACGGGCTCAGGCTGAGCAAGGCAACCAGTGCGCCGAAGTCTTCGCGTGCCTGACTGGCCAGGCCGGCGACGCTCGCGTTCACGCTCACCTTGCCCTGAAGGCTCTTGAATGCGGGGGCGGTCAACACCTCGTTCAATCGGTTGTAGAAGGTGTTGCGCAAAGCGATCTTTGCCCAGGTGCCACCGTTCATCTGGTCAGTCGTGTCGCTGGCTGGCGCGCCGGGCGTGACGAACATCTTGTACAGCGCATCGACCACGCGCTCAAGCACGTCGCCTTCGGCTTTGCCTTGCCCTGCGATGCTCTCCTGCGACTTGGCATTCGATGCCGACTTCAGGATGCTGGTCAGTGTCGCAAGCTCGACGTTGGGGTCAAGCCGGGCCAGAGCATCCTGCACGCTGAGCGAGTCCACCAGCAGCACCAGGCTGTGGGTGTCGCCAAAGTCGTTTTGGCTGAAGTTGTTGACCAGGAGCTTGACCTCGGCGTTGCTGAGGCTGGCAATGGTGGCGTCGAGCAGGATGGAGCCCCGATAAAGAGGCTGGTCTTCGATGAAGATGCCGGTTGCCTGCCCGTAGTGGAGTTGAGAATTCGACACCGCTGACGGTGCGTTTGCACCGTAGATGTCGTAGAAGTTACTGACCGTGCCACCGGGTGCAGGATTGCGGCCCGCATAGGCGTCCCATCCACCAAGGACGGGGTCCGTGCGCACGCCGCTGGTGCTTTTGCCAGCCAGGATCGCCGCCAGCTGGTAGTCGAGTTTGGTGGCGTCAATGGTGGCGGCCGGCACTTGGCCAACGGCAGAGCCATTGTCGGTGACGCTGCCCAGTCGGGCAACTTCGTCCATGACCATCTTGATGCGCACAAGCGCGTTGCTGAGCAAGCGAGCTTCCTCAACGTTACCCACCAGCAGCGTCGCGTTCGTGATGTCCGACTGGCTGGGCGCGACACCGCCTGTGAGGCGGGCGCGCATCTGGTTGTAGAAGATGATGGCCTGCGGGTCGGTGAATCTGATCTCGTTGCCGCTGACGTTCATGCGCTGGCGGTCGAACTGCGCAATGACCTGGCTCAGGTTGCCGCTGGTGACGCGGCCCACGCCCGCGCCGTTGAAGGTGTAGGTGGCACTGACCAGGCTCGGGTAGAGCTGGTTGAAGGCGGTGGCCAGATGCCCGCCAAGGCTGTAGCCGGTCACCGTGAGTGGGCCGACGATGTCGCCGCTTGTGTGCAGGCTGTCCACCCACTTCTTCATGTCGTCGATCTGGCCGAATGCCCAGCCGAACTCCTTGACTTCCAAAACGTTGGTCGCTTCGTTGTCACGCGCCGCGTCGTCAGCGAATTCGGTGGAGCGGAAGCTCATCACCTGCTGGCCGAAGACCAAGCCACGCGCCGGGTCGTCACTGAGGCACTCGAACAAGGTTCCGCTGAAGCCGGTCCCGGTGTTCGCTTGATGGGCGACGACTTTCCAGTCCGCAGTGAACTGGGCTGCTTGTTTGTCGGTGAACTTGCTTGAGCGGTTGTTGCCGTAGGTCAGCGCACTCTTCAGATCCGGAAAGAGATCGAGCCGAGCCTCGGCTGCCATCTGCAAGTTGGCGTACTTCAACACGGTGGTTGGTGATGTTGGTGCTGCTGGCATGACTAGTTGCTCCCTTCAATTGGTTTGAGAACTCTCTGCGAAAACTGTGTGGCGATCGGATCGTGATGGGCGTGACCATCGGATGCGCGCCTCGGCTCGGGGCATCGGGTATCGAACGCAGAGAACCAAGGCGACCGAAATCCCGCCTCACTTCCCTGCCCTTGATCGACCATGTAGCCCACGCGCTCGGCGATGACCTCGTTGGTTTGCTGATCGATCACCTTGAGCGAGCCGCCAGCAATCCAGTGCTCGCGGTCCTCACGCGATGAGATGTCGTCCCACGTCAGCGCGTAGTGGGCGGTCGTTTGAGAAATGACTACCCTGTCCAGCTCAGGTCTGACAAGCGATGGGGCCCACTTGGGGTCATGGTCGGATGGGCGATCCAGTCGAAGCGTGTAGCGGTACAGCACGCCGTCACGTGGGTCACGTGTCTCAACGAATCGGTAACCGCTGTGGTGTGGAAGCTCCTTCTTGGGATCGAGCTCCAAACCCTTGGTGGCCCGCAGCAGCAAGCGGATGCACTCCTCGGCGGTGCAGTCTTTTCCAAAGGGATCGTCGAGCTTGAACTGATCGCTGTAGTTCGTCTCCACGGGTCGCCACTTCA
Source organism: Burkholderiales bacterium (assembly GCA_031386065.1). Lineage (GTDB taxonomy): Bacteria > Pseudomonadota > Gammaproteobacteria > Burkholderiales > Burkholderiaceae_C > JANYJJ01. The sequence goes on along the minus strand of JANNBZ010000241.1, from coordinate 2,209 downwards.
GCCACACGACCCCATCAACGTTCTCAACGGTGCGAGTGACCTTCTCCCCCGCACTCTTGCACCGCATCTCGAAGCGCGCCATCGCCACAGCGAGCCGCGCCTTGAACTCTGCTTGCTGCTGCGACAGGTCCATCGCACGCCACCCCACAGGCAGCACCATGACGATGAGCACCACGCTGCACGCGACCACCTTCGCGACCCAAGCTTTGACCTTCCAGAGCACCAGGCCCAACGCCACCAGTACCAGCAGCCAGTAAAGGGTGCCGATGCCCGTCAGCACTGCGCCGAAGGGAGTCAGATCGATCGGTCCGCCCCTCATGCGACCCACCTTGCGGCGAAAACTGCGCCGTTGACGGCAGCGCTGCACGGGGTGTCGTCCTCGCGCCCATCGTCACCCGAGCGGGTGCTGCCGTCGATGCCGACAGCGGATGTCGGCTTCGCCAGACGGTCGCGTTGTTGCGTCATGTCGGTTTCCTCTGTATTTCCGGCGACCGTTGACCGGCCATGGCCGATCTCCCTGCGCCACAAGTTGATCTGCTTGTTCATCGAACCGCAATAGAACGTTCGTCCCGTTTTTGTCACGATTTTTGTCACGATCGGTTTTGCGCTGGTCACGATTTCGGCGCCAGCATCTTCATCGCCACGGCTTTGGCGATCGCTTCGGTGCGCCGTGCCACGCCGAGCTTTTGGTAAAGCGCCCAGACCTGGTTGCGAACCGTGGCCGGGCTGCGGTGGCGCAGATCGGCGATCTGCGCGTTGGAGTGCCCGGCAGACAGCCAATGGAGCAGTTCGCGCTCGCGCTCGCTGAGTTCCAGCGGGCCGGCGCGGGAACGCGGCGCACGGCGGCTCAACCCCAGCAGGTCGTCATACCCTGCCAAGCCGCAGCCTCGGCCGTAGTGCTGTGCGTCGGCGCGCGCTTGCCTGCGCAGCGCGATCTGCGGTTCCCGCGAACGCAGTGCGTCCAGCACCTCGGTCGCGATCGCCTGGGCATCGAAGAAGTCGACCAAGCGTGCGTTCTGGCCATCCCGAATCACTTCGCGCACTGGCGCGGTGTCTGACGCGATGACCGGCGCCCCACACGCCATCGCCTCCAGCAACGACCAGCTCAGCACGAACGGGTAGGTGAGGTAGACATGCGCTGCCGACACCTGCAGAACCCGCAGGTACTGCGCTCGCGGAATGCGCCCCATGAAGTGGGTGCGCGCTGGATCGAGGGTCACCTCGGCCAGCATCTTCTCGCGCCAGTTCGCGGCCTCTTTGGGCCGCCTGCCATAGCTCACCGCGTCGCCACCGACGATCAGCGCATGGCAACGCGGGTCGGCCCGCTGAATTTTTTCCAGTGCGCGCATGAAGATGTGAAAGCCTCGGTACGGCCCCAGGTTGCGCGCCACATAGGTGATGACCGAGTCGCCCGCTTTGAGCACCACACCGCTCGGTGTGGTGACGGTGGCGTTCGAATCCGGCCCAAGGTTCTGGGTATCGATGCCTTCGTGCTGCACCACGATCTTGGATTGCAAGACCTCGGGGTAGCGGCTGCGCTGCCAGTGCGTCGGGCTCACGGCGGCGTCGCATTGGATCAGGTCGAGCGCGTGCTGGGCGTTCCAGGTGCGGATGCGTGCGCGGTCGTCGAAGCTGGGCGGGAATTCCGGGTCGAAGCCCAGGTCTGACCCTTCTGCGCTGTAGTACCACTCGCACAGGTGCACCAGGCGCGCGTGGGGAAACACATCTTTGGCAAACAGTGTTTCGCCCCAGCCCGGGTGGGCCAGGATGGTGTCGGGCGTGAAGCCGCTCTGTTTCAGCCTCAGCATGGCGCGCACTGCGGCCTGGCCGTGCAACGTTGACGCTTCCATCTGCCGCAGGTAAGGGTGCTGGTCGGCGCTTACGCTGCGGGCGAGCCGATAGCGCAGCAACTTGTCGAACCCAGGCAGACCCGGCGCGGTGTCTCGCCCGATGCCACGCACGTCCCAGCCCGGGCGCTGCGACCAGGCGCGCACCAGGTGGCCGAACTGGCCGGGGAAGTTCTGGTGGATGACGAGGACGCGCATCTCAACGCTCGCCCAGGCTTTCGCCCACCGCCCGTTGCACCGGGCTCAGCAAGTACTCGATCACCCGCCGTTTCCCCGTCTTGATCTCCGCCGTCACGTTCATCCCCGGGCTCAGGCTGATGCGCTTGCCGTCGACGTTGATGTGGGTCTGGCTCAGCGTCAGC